>NZ_AZFZ01000001.1 GCF_001435895.1 Lentilactobacillus parafarraginis DSM 18390 = JCM 14109
TATACCTAAAATTCAGCGTTTCGTCAAGGGATTTTCAAAAAAAGATTCTATCTTCGGCGCGACAATCTTTTAACCCGCGTCACGCCGGCATTTACCATATTCTAGAGTAACGTCTCGTAACAAAATAAAAACCAATTACCCCAAAGCTCGGATAATTGGTTCAATATTAGTCTGAAAAATACCACACTGGCCTACTTCAATTCAGGGGCATCGGTTCGGTATAGGTTCATCGTCGACTTACCATCATTTTTGGCCTCGATACTTGTTGGATGCTGCTTCTGGGCCTTTTTCAAATTGGCGATGCCCTTTGTATACTGATAAGTAAAGTCCTTCGGGTTCACCTTTTTAAAGCCCTTCGGTGTGTAGAACCGAAGCAAATCGCCATAAATGACTCGATCCGACAACGACAGTTGGGTCGTCACATGGTTCTGAATGGCAGCAATTTGCTTTTTCTGCCGCGCATTCGGGGTGATTTCTTTTCCCGTCTTAGTTAGATAGACCGTACTGCCAACTTTCGTATACTCGGGGGTGACAAAATCACCATCCCGAAAAGCAACCCGCTGATCATGTTGTTTTGATAACAAATCCGTACCAAACTGAATTGTATTATTATCCTTAATACCCAACAAATGGAGCAGTGTTGGCAGAACATCAATTTCGCCGCCATAAGTATGGCGAATACCGCCCTTGAGATTCGGGGCGTGAACCATGAACGGCACCTTCTGGAATTGGGCCAGATCATAACTATTAACAGACTTCTTATGCAGCAGCTGGGCAATCGCCGGCCGATGGTTATTAGAAATGCCGTAGTGATCACCATACAAAACAATCATGCTGTTTTTATAAAGGCCCGTTTTCTTGAGGTAATTCAAGAACTCAGCAAAAGCCTGATCCAAATAATGGGCGGTCTGAACATACGGATCAACCGTATTATCCCCAGTTGTGGTAGCAGGGAAATCCTTGTTTTGCTTATCCAGCAAATAAGGATAATGATTGGTGAGTGTGATCAGCTTGGCATAAAACGGCTGTGGCAACTGCTGAATATAGTTAGCCGCATCCCTAAAGAAAATCTTATCCTTCATCCCATAACCAACATTATACGAAGGCTTGGACTTATAGTACTGTGAACTAAAGAAGTATTGATATCCCCATGATTTATAGGTGCTATCCCGATTCCAAAAGCTGGGAACGTCACCGTGAAATGCCGCCGTCGTGTACCCGTGCTGATCAAGAATCGCCGGGGCCGCCTGAAATGTATTTTGAGCGCCATAGGTCACCATTGCGGACCCTTGAGGCAGACCGTACAGGGAATTCTCCAACATCATTTCAGCATCGGAAGTCTTTCCTTGGGCCACTTGATGATAAAAATTGTCAAAGCTCAGAGTATGCCGATTCTTGAAGAATGCATTGAGATGGGGAGTAACCTCCTTGCCATCCACCTTATAATTAATCAAAAATTGCTGAAAGCTCTCCAAGTGAATGATAAAGACGTTCTTACCCTTTTCCTTACCAAAATACTCAGGATTGGCACTTGCCCGATTATTTTTCAAATATTTCAAAATAGAATTCATATCGCTGGCCTTGGCCTGAGAACGTGTTGTGGATTCCTTATGTGTTTGATAAGCATTAAAGGCAGCGTACTCATTAAGGCCCAAATACTTCACGATATAGTTGTTGTCAAACGTCCGGGTCAGCAGGCCAGACCGATCACTATTCGCCAATCCATACTCTCCGACCATCAACAGAACAGACAGCCCAGAGACAATGAGCGCGTACCGCTTTTTAAAGGGGTGCGCGTCAATGCGGATCACCTTAAACGCCAAGAGCAAGACCAGAATCACAACATCCAAAAACACGAAGAAGTCACTAAAACGGATGATTTCCATCAAGCTTTTCCCAAGGTTATTTTGAACGCTGCCGCTGCCCTTAATCGTCCCCATGGAGAGAAAATCCGAGAACTCCCGGTAATACACAATGTTGGCAAAGATCCAAATGCTCTCTAACAGATCAATCACCAGCATCAGCCAGTAAGATAAACGACCACTGAAATACAGCGCAATCCCAAAGGTGAGAATTGCGGCAGGAATTGGGTTCACAGCCAACAGAAACTGCTGCATGCCTCCCTTAGCACCAAGCGTAAATTTAGTTTGGTAAATAATATAGGTTTTAATACAAAAGAGAACAACTGCGAGTGTAAAAAAGCCCAATCGGGTATTAAAGAAATTTGAGAGACGATATTTCTTTTCGGGTATCATTCTGGTTCCTCCAAATGATTAACCGCCACTGAACAATCAGCGGTCAAATTTGCATTTTATCTGTAAAACATATTGCGACGCTGCCTCATAACTAGCCGGACGTGGAAGACGACTTCTTGGTATCGTCAATTTTATCAGGCTTTACAAGTAAGGCAATTGCGCCCACGATCATGCCAAAATAGTATGTCAAAATCCGCCATAGAATCATGGCCAAAACCAGCTTACTGTTGCTGGAAATAAAGCTGCCAAATAACGATTCAAAACTGAATTCGGCACCTCCTGAACCACCGGGAATTGGAAACAGCGAAATAATCATGACAATCATGATGTGAAGACTGGTAACCATGAACACATTGACGTTATAGTACCCCAGCGACAACATAATAAAATACGGAATTAAGTAGTAAAACGTCAATTGAACCAGCGTCAGTAAGACAACCTTCACCATTAAAACCGGCTGCCGACCAATCCGCACGCTTTCCTCGTACAGATTATCAATCTTTTCAAACAGCGTTATCTGCATCTGATAATACTTCTGATCCTTGACAAACCACTTAACGGGATGAAACAGGATTTTCGTAAGCCGCTTGGTAAACGACGGCCAGTACATCACCAGCAGCAAAGCGACAATGACAAAAAAATGAATCAAAAAGCCAAAAAGCACGAACAATGACAGATACTGCATTTTTGTGGCAACAAAATGAAACCCAATCACTAAACTAATAAAAAAATTGACAACGATCATGGCTTGATACACCACAAACTTCATCAACAGCACCGAGCTGGCCCGGCCACCATCAACGCCGGTTTGCAGCATGACGACCAACTGTCCGGGCTGTCCTCCAGATGAAAACGGGGTAATTCCGTTAAACAGCTGTTCGACCAGCGGCACGCGCAGCGCATCCTTGAAGGTGAAATTGGGAACTCGGTTGGATACTAAAACTTTGGTAATAATCCCCTCAACCAGTAAGTACACACAGATGCAGATAAAGGCGACCAACAGCCACCAAGGATCCAACGTGAAGAAGTCGTGGATTAGAACGCTCAGTTTGACATCCCTAATGGAATAGCCAATGATGAGAATTCCAATTAAAACCATTAATAAGAACGTGAGTTTATTTTTTCGAGACATACTTACCCTTCCGTAGCCTGCTGAGTGTAAAAGTCATACCAAATTTTTGCCAAATGACTTTCCGAATAACGTTGGCTTGCAATAACCGCTTTTTGAGTGAGTTTATCAAGCTCGTCGGGAGCCGTCAACAGGTTCTGAAGTTTCTGATTCATATCATCAACGTTCTTTGCCGGCAAATAGTACCCCGCAATAATTGCCTTATACAGCTCAAGATCTCGAAGCATCACCGGTGTCTGAGTGGAAAAAGCCTCCAGAACAGACATCGGAAACAGTTCGTTATAGGACGGCAAAATAAACAGGTCGGCCATATTGTAATAGTCAACCATCTTCGACCGGTCAATAATGCCCGGAAACGAGAGGTTGGCTGGGGGATCCTTAACAAATTTTTCCAACTCCGCATAGCCTTCAGTGATCTTACCAAAAGAAAAACCACCGGTCCAAATAAATTGGATGGCCGGGTTTAACTTGGCAAGTTTAATGAAATCTAAAACGCCCTTGCGCGTTTGGATTTGACCGCTGCCGAGCACGGTAAAGCGCTTCGGGTCATACCCCCGCTCCTGACGCAGCGCAATTTTTGTTGCCTGATCACCCGGATGAAATTCCTCCCGGTTCACAAAGTTAGGAATATAGGTAATCTTGTCAGCAGCAATCCCGTATTTTTCCAGCTTGGGAATAAACGACGGGTTGACCACCACAATGTGATCCATTCGTTTATAAAAGGCAATGACGTACCAGTAAAAGATCCGCCGAAACGGCTGGGGAATCTTAACGCTGCCCTCCAACGTTTCAGGCAGAAAATGAACGTAGCCAATTTTGCGCCCCCGTTTTTTTGAAAAGGTCGACAAATAAAAACTGGGATTGATCGTGTGGTAGTGGCTGATATCGGCTGGCGAATAATCGTTAACCTTAATTGAAAACTCATTCGGGAAATGTTTTTCGAGCATGGCAATCAATTCAGAATAGGCGCTGCCAACGCCCTGACCCTTCACCTTGGTAGCTGTTGAGAACATATTGATCTTAAGCATACTAACTCCTTTAACAATTATGATTCAAGATTCGAGGCGGTTGAGTTTTTCTGCAGCTGCTGCTCAACCGTCACGTTTTGGTAGAAATCCACAACCCGTTTGCCAAAGGTCTCAGCTGAGATTTCATGAAGCTTACGAGTTAAAAGGGCCTTGGCCTTGGAATTATGCGTATCAACGGGATGTTCAAGATATTCGGTTACAATATCGACAAATTCAGTTGGTTGAGTAAACGTGCGGCCGAGTGTCACACTGCTCAATAAGCCGTCCGTGTAATCACTTGCGGTCACAACGACGGGTAATCCAGCAGCCATCGCTTCAATGTAGGTGAGCCCTTGAGACTCGGATTCCGAAGTTGAAACAAACACATTAGCGGCTTGGTAAAACGCGTTGACATGATCATTACTGATTTCACCGGTAAAAATAACGTGAGCCTCCAGTTTTAAATCGACTACCTGCTGCTCTAAGTCTTCCTTAGCCGGGCCGTCGCCAACAATCATCAACTTCACCGTGGGAACCTGGCGAACAATCTCTGGCAGCAGCTTAATAATCTCAGTAATGTTCTTTTCATACGCCAACCGGCTAATCGACAGCATCAAGGGGGCGTCCTGAGCAATCCCATATTTCGCCCGAATGTCATCGTCCACTGTCTTGGCATACATCCCCACATCAATACCGGTAGGAATGATGCGCATCTGGCATTTCACACCGTATTCGGTGAGCTTATCCAACACCCGATCGGACGGGGCAATGACGCCGGCAAGGTGATAGCAAAATGCCAGTGTCCCTTCCTTAACGTGAACCGGCTTCAACAGCTTGCCGTTGGCCACATAGTGCAAGTAATCTTCGTACATCGTG
Source organism: Lentilactobacillus parafarraginis DSM 18390 = JCM 14109 (assembly GCF_001435895.1). Taxonomy (GTDB): domain Bacteria; phylum Bacillota; class Bacilli; order Lactobacillales; family Lactobacillaceae; genus Lentilactobacillus; species Lentilactobacillus parafarraginis. The sequence continues at coordinate 5,268 of NZ_AZFZ01000001.1, forward strand.
TGATAGGTATGCACACAGGGAATGTTTAAATTTTTAGCAACAAACTTGCCAATCATCCCCATCGAAAATTCAGTCTGGGTATGAACAATATCCAAATTCAATTCCTTGGCAATTTCGTACGCCTGAAATAACCCACGAACGGCAATCCGCCGATCAGTGAACGAAATGAAGGGAATACTGGAAAAGCGAAAAATATTATGTTCATATGTATCCTTATCAACGTGTGGATCCGTCGTGGTAAAGATGTAAACCTGGTTTCCCTCACGTTCAAGTTCATTTTTCAGCGTTTTAATCGAGGTTGCAACCCCACTTACTTGAGGAAAATAGGTGTCCGTAAAGATCCCAATATTCATTGAACAACCCCTCCTTTCTGAATTGCGTTCGGCCTGAAACCTTTTCAGGCTTGGCTGTCGGATTGGTTTGTGATGTTAAGCCAGCCATTAACTGGCCAAACATCATAACCACCGATCCAGCAAATGCGAGAACGTTGAAAAGCCTCGCCGTGCCGCGCTGACAATCATTGTAATTATATTTGTTTAACTGGGTGATTGCAAACCAGTGAAATAAGCAAAACAAGCTGCCAAACAGCATTAGAACGCCGTTAGCAGCTTGTTTTTAAGTTATTTATAAGTATCTAGGATTCATCAAGCGCCTGGTGGACGTATTTCAGAACTTCCTGACTCGTGCTGGCCATACTGACCGTTTTATTTGCCAAGGTCACCATTTCCCTGGAGTCCAATTCTTTAATTAGGGCCCGCGATTTCAGAATTGACGTGGCGCTCATTGAAAACTCGTTGAGTCCCATGCCAACAAGAATGGGAATTGCCTTTTGATCGCCAGCCATTTCCCCACACATGTAAGCGGGTGTCTGATTCTCATGACAGGCATCAATCACATGCTTAATCAACCGCAAAATTGCCGGATTGTATGGCTGATACAGATATGACACTCGGCGATTCCCCCGATCGGCCGCCATCACGTATTGGATCAAATCATTGGTGCCAATACTAATAAAATCGACCAGGTTGGTGAATTGATCGGCCAAAATGGCAGCCGCCGGGACTTCAACCATGATGCCCAATTTAATATCCCCAACCGCAACGCCCTTTTCAAGCAGCTTTTGCCGCTCATCTTCAAAGATGCGTTTTGCATGCTGAAATTCGATGGTTGTTGCAATCATTGGAAACATAATTGACAAATTTCCATACGCCGAAGCCCGCAGCAAAGCGCGCAGCTGCGTCCGGAAAATATCCGGTTGATCCAAACTCATGCGAATCGCCCGGTAGCCCAGAAATGGGTTGGCTTCGTGAGGCGTATGCAAATACGGCAGATCCTTATCACCGCCAATATCGGCGGTTCTAAAAATAACCGGTTTGCCAGCCATTTTTTGGACAACTGTTTTATAAATGTTGAATTGAGATTCTTCTGTCGGTAGGCTCTCGGAATCCATATAAATAAACTCAGTCCGAAACAAGCCGATCCCTTCGGCCCCATTTTCAATGGCGGCCTGCAAATCATCCAAAGTACCGATATTAGCTGCTAAAATGGGATGCTTGCCGTCCGAAGAAGTCGTTGCTTCATCCTTAAAGGCAGCCAGCTGACTCGTTCGGGCCTGAAAATCACGAATTTTCGCTTGGTAACGGTGTTTTTCTTCTGGCGTTGGTCTGACAATCACGTTGCCGGTTAACCCGTCAACGATGACCTCATCACCATTGTGGATATCTGCGAGGTCACCCTGAAAGCCAACCACTGCCGGAATTTCCATACTGCGTGACATAATGGCTGAATGTGATGTTCGCCCGCCCATATCTGACACAATGCCCTTAACATAATTCGGCACAAACTGAGCGGTGTCGCTGGGCGTCAGGTCATGGGCAATCACGACCACTTGATGATCAATTAAGGCCGGGTCGGTTAATTTGACCCCTAACAAGTGAGAAAGCACACGCTTAGTCACGTCGTTAATATCGGTCGACCGCTGTTTAATGTAATCATTATCAGTCATTGAATTAAAAATTTTAACATAGCCGTCAGACACGGTTTTTAAGGCATATTCTGCGTTAACGCGTTGCGACAAAATTGTATTTTCGATCCGCTTAAGAAACTCAGGATCCGACAAAATCGCAATGTGTGCTTTAAAGACCTCAGATTCATGAATGCCGAGGTCTTTTAAAGTGCGTTGTTGAATTGTTCGAAGCTCCTGCTTAGAAATATCGATTGCCCGATGCAACCGACTCATTTCATGGTCAGAATCATCGACGGTTTTTTTGTCGAAACTCAAATTAGGATCAGTCAACCGAAATGCAGATGCAATTGCAATTCCGTCGCTTGCGGCGATCCCTTTAAACATTGTCATGAACTTAATCAGTCAATCCTTCGCTCTTCATCGTTTCGCTAATGGCATCAAGAGCTTCCTTTTCGTCTTCACCGTCTGCAGTGATCGTAACGGACGCACTTTGACCAACACCCAGTGACATAACACCCATAATTGACTTCAGATTTACTGACTTTTCTTGATATTCAAGGGTAATATCTGAGTTAAATTTGCTGGCAGTCTGAACTAATAAAGTTGCTGGACGGGCGTGGATCCCGGTTTCTGCAGTGATGTTGTACTGACGTTTTTCCATTTCAATCATTCTCCTCTGGTCTATAATAAGAAGGAAGATTCAAAAAACAGTGACCGTGCCAGCTGGTACCCCAGCAAAGCACGGATGTTCGAATTGACCTTCTAAAAATTATTCCTTACTCATCTAAGAATAGCAATATATCAGCGAAAATACAAGCTTTACATTAACCGCTTACAGGGTTTTTAGGATTTTTTCTCCTGGGGATTACTCTCAAAAACGTAAGTAACCACCCCGCCCTGATCAGCAGTGCCGATGACCCGCTTTCGTTTGTCAAAGTTCATAAAGGCCACCTGAAACGCCATGAAATCCTCTGGATGAACGGTAAACTTGTCGATATCGCCGTTAGCCAACTGTTCTAGTAATTTGGGATAGTCGGTTTCTTCTGCCATTAATTGATCACTTCCTTATCCTCTATTATATGGGATTGCCCGCCGGGGTGCCAATTTAAAACTAGGAAACTAATCAAATATCGAAGGGAGGTTCAATTACTTGATTCCGATTGATGATGTTGTATAATTACAGTCAAAGGTCAAAGTTGGTCAGTGATTCATCAGCCACTTATTTGTCCTTTTACTTTCTATACTAAAGGAGGAAAGCAATTAATGCTATGCCAAAATTGCCATAAGAATCCAGCAACCATCCACCTCTACACGAACGTGAATGGCCAACGGCAAACGATTAATCTTTGCCAAAATTGCTATCAACTCCTCTCTAATAAACAACGGAATACAGGAGGTGCTCAAGATATGGCACAAGATCCATTCGGCTTTGGTGGCCTGGATGACATTTTCCGTGCAATGCAAGGCGGAAACGTTGATCCAAACCAGCAGCCACAAACCCCGCCTACTCAGCCAATGGGGCCCAATAATGGCCGTGGTAATGGGGGTCGCTCCGGCGGCAACACCCTACTCGGTCAATATGGGATTAACATGACCCAAATGGCCAAGGACGGTAAAATTGATCCGGTCATTGGTCGTGACAACGAAATCCAGCGGGTTATCGAAATCTTAAACCGGCGGACGAAGAACAATCCGGTCCTGATTGGTGAGGCCGGCGTTGGTAAAACGGCCGTTGTTGAAGGTCTTGCTCAGGAAATTGTTTCCGGCAACGTTCCTTCAAAACTTCAAAACAAGCAAATTATCAGACTTGACGTCGTTTCACTGGTTCAGGGAACCGGAATTCGTGGTCAGTTCGAACAACGAATGCAACAACTGATTAAAGAAGTTCAGGATAATCCGGACATCATCCTCTTTATCGATGAAATTCACGAAATTGTCGGCGCCGGAAATGCTGAAGGCGGCATGGACGCTGGTAACGTTTTGAAGCCGGCTTTGGCGCGTGGTGAGTTCCAGTTAATCGGTGCTACCACCCTCAAGGAATACCGGGACATTGAAAAAGATTCAGCTTTAGCCCGCCGGCTTCAGCCAGTCACGGTTGACGAACCCTCGCCTGAGGAATCCGTCAAGATCCTTAAGGGAATTCAGAAGCGCTACGAAGATTACCACCACGTTAAATACACCGATGACGCCATCGAAGCAGCGGTTAAACTCTCTGATCGTTACATTCAGGATCGTTTCCTGCCAGATAAAGCCATTGATTTATTGGATGAAGCTGGTTCGCGCAAGAATCTCACCATCAATGCGGTTGATCCGCACACGGTTGAAGAAAAGATTCAAAGCGCGGAAAAACAGAAGCAGGCTGCTCTAAAGAGTGAAGACTATGAAAAGGCCGCCTACTACCGTGATCAGGTAAACAAGCTTGAAAAGAACGCTAAATCTGACAACATTGATTCAGCCGATACGCCAGAAGTAACCGCTGAAGATATGGAAAAGATCGTTGAAGAGAAGACTGAAATTCCAGTCGGCGAACTGCAGGCTAAAGAACAGCAACAGCTTCGAAATCTTGGACCAAACCTTGAGAAACACGTGATTGGTCAAAATGAAGCGGTTGAAAAGGTTGCCCGGGCAATTCGTCGTAACCGGGTTGGCTTCAACGGCACCGGCCGGCCAATTGGTTCATTCCTCTTCATTGGTCCTACCGGTGTTGGTAAGACCGAATTAGCTAAGCAATTAGCTTATGAGCTGTTTGGCTCGAAGGATTCCATGATTCGCTTTGACATGTCCGAGTACATGGAGCCACATTCAGTCGCTAAATTGATCGGTTCACCGCCCGGCTACGTTGGCTACGAAGAAGCTGGTCAATTAACTGAACAGGTTCGTCGCCACCCATACAGCTTGATTTTACTGGATGAAGTTGAGAAGGCCCATCCGGATGTGCTTCATATGTTCCTGCAAATTCTTGATGATGGTCGCTTAACTGATAGTCAGGGACGAACGGTTTCGTTCAAAGACACGATTATCATCATGACCAGTAATGCCGGTCAGGGTGATTCGGAAGCCAACGTTGGCTTTGGGGCAGCCGCTTCCGGCAAGACCCATTCCATCATGGACAAGTTAACCAACTACTTCAAACCAGAATTGCTCAACCGATTTGATGATATCGTTGAATTCAACCCACTCACCAAGGACAACCTGCAAAAGATTGTTTCTCTGATGATTGATGAAGTTAACGACATGCTCAAACAACAAGGACTGTTCATCAACGTGACTGACAAGGCAAAGGCTAAGTTAGTTGATCTTGGTTACAATCCTGCAATGGGGGCTCGTCCCCTTCGGCGGGTCATTCAGGAACAAATTGAAGATAAGGTCGCTGACTTCTATCTCGATCATGAAGGTTCGGCTCGCTTAACTGCTGACGTCAATAAAGATGGAAATATCTTTATTACCACTGACAGTCAGAGTCAAACCGCTTCCTCAACGGCTTCAGACACTAAAAAGTAAGTAAAATTATCAAAAAAAGACGGACTACGGTTCGCCTTTTTTAATACATACAATCGCCCAGCTCATTTTTTAAAAAAATTATCAAAAACGGCTCCGAAGCTTTTCCGGTCAGCGGGCTATGATATAATTTTCTGTAGGACGTTTCCTGGGGGCAAATTGACATGACACTATTGAGTTGGATAAAAAAACAACTAAACATCATTACACCGAGTATCCATCCAGCCGAACACCGGCGCCACGCTCGCCACATGGATTACCATCGCAAAAAACGGGTAAAATTCACCGAGCCAAATTCGGCTTCAAAACCTGAGGCGCCCACTAAGCCTCAGCCCGATACCCAAAACCAAAACGATGAGCTCAATGGTGAGAGGCCCACTGCGGCAGCGAAACAGGCCACCAGCGGCCCCGCAGCCAATTCACGGGTCATCTTCAGCTACCTAGACGAAGACGATGCCCCAATTGGTCAATCCGACATTTTAAACGGGGTTGCCGGCGAACCAATTCATTTCAAAATTCCGGATTTTTCCGACTACTACCTCACCGCGATTGACAACTTTACGGCGACCTTTGACTCTCAGGATCAGGAAATCACCCTTCACTTTGCCCGAAAAGAGGGCTTACCTGTGATGGTTTACACCATGGACACCGATACCCGCACCATTTTACAGTCGGTGCAACTGCTGTCGGGAAAACTTGGAAAACACTATTCGGTAACGGCTCCAGAAATTGACGGCTATCGGTTAACCAGCAGTGCTGGTCAGACATATGGCAACTTCGACAATCAAACTCACGGTATTGTTTTTTACTATCGAAAATCCAACTGGCGGGTTGTCCAACCAGTGACCTATTACGTTAAGTTAACCGCCAATCACCAAGTCTTTGGCGATCCGGGCGGTCAAGCACTGCGCACAGGCCTTCCGGCAAACGTGATTATTAAAATCTTTGCCCGCATTGACACAACTGATGATGTTAGCTGGTTGAATATTGGCGGTTCCGAATGGATTTTAAATGCCAACTTGGAACCCAGTGATTTACCGAGTTACGCGCTGGTTGCCGACATTACCAAAACATCACGAAACCCCGTCCGGCTGGCGGGCACCATTTCATTTGTGCCCGGAAAATCGATTGCCCTCTTCGATCAGCCATATGGCAATCAAGTCGGTTCTTTAGCGGACGGCAGTCGCGTGTCAATTTCGGCGACGATTGTGGACGATCAGGACTTAATTTGGTACGAGCTGGCGGATCATCGCATTGTTCCCCAACGATATCTGAAAATTGATCAATAAGGGGAAAAATCGATTTCAAATACCTATGATCCCCGTGACTACCCGCCGGCATTGTTATTAGCTGGCGGGTCTCATCGGATGGCAAACCGTCCACACGTTATCTTCTAAAGCCCCCAATAAACTGGCAGAAAATTGAAAGTGCCCACCAATGCTTAGACAAGTCAGTCTAATCATTGGTGGGCACTTCGTTTTATCGTTGGTTTTTTATAGATTTTTATCCATGTTAAACGTTAACTTTGAGAGATTGAGTGACTTTTCAAAAAGGGTGTGAATCATGTGCTCAGTGGCAATCCGCATCATTTTAACCATTTGATGATTTTGCTCAGTCAAATAGTTGGATAATTCAGTCCCTGAAAGGCCAGCAGCCTCATCGATGGTTTCTTGAACATGTCGGCGTAGCTTTTCCTTAGAATCAGTCAAGAAATCAACATCGTCTTGAATCAGCTCCGAATAGTGGGCCTCAACCAAGACAGACAATTTCCGATACATCCAGTACGCACTCTTGTCATCACAGTGAACCGGAGTGTTTTCGTAACTCTCATCAGTCCGGTCAGAATTAGCAAAGAATGGGACGTATGGTGAAAATGCGGGAACACCGAAGTTCAACCACATAATCGCACTACAATCCGTATCCACGTCGTTTCTGATCTGCAAAACGTGGGAATTTTGAGTTCGGTTCATTGAGATCGGGCGAAAGAGGGTCTTAGTTTCTTCATTTCCCCGACTCAACGGATCGTATTCGGTCTCATTGTAGTGAGAACTTAAAATATACTCAACATCTTCAACGCTGATCTTTTTGTCAGTTCGGCAAATGAAGGGCAGGTCGGACGATGTCGGTGACTGGGCAATTTCCGGATTGAGATAACGTTGGCCAAACCAAACGCGTGGCGTGTTGTAATGACGATCCTTTTCGTTATCGGTTCCAAATATCCGCCGGAAATTAAATCCTTTGTGATTGGTGTTAAGATGATATTTTTCAACAAACGCCTGGATACCGTCAGAATACATAAAGTTATCCGGATCATCAAAGTCAACCTGTTGAATCGCAACTTGATTGGCAGCAATTGCGTAAGCATCGTCAGGAATTCGCTGGGCAACCCAGTGATGGCCAGTCACAATTTCCATGTACCAAACTTCATCCTTGTCACTAAAGAGCACCCCATTACCCTCAGGGGAACCATACTGCTTAATTAATTTACCGAGGTACTGAACGCCATCACGCGCGGAGTCAATGTACGGCAGAACCATCGATTGTAATGAGTCTTCGGCAAGCCCGTCAACAACCAGCGGATCATATGCCAGCGCCCGTTCATTCCCGTAGACACTCTCGGTCGCACTCATGGCAACGTTTTTCTCGTTAAAGCCACTTTCAGCGTATACGCCCTCCTTGTCAACCTCAACGTTGGGGGTCAGTGAATAGCGGTAGCCGCTGGTCGGCAATGGCGCCGTGAACCCATTTTGATTGGATTTCCAAGTTTCGTGCCGGTCAGAAACCGCTGGGTTCACATAAAAGCGCTGCGGGGTTAACGGGAGAAATGTGTCGTCATTTCTGGCGATCATGGTCGATCCGTCAATCGATGCTTTCTTTCCTACCAATACCGTTGTACAAGCTGATAAATGCTTTGATGCCATTAAGAATCGCTTCTTTCAAAAATTATAGTTTAGCCGTTAATTCAACGTCGGGATACTTATCTTTGAACCAACGCATTGCAAATTGATTTTCAAATAAGAAGAGTGGCTGACCCGCCCGATCTTTGACCAGCAGGTTTCTCGATGAGGCCATTCTTGGATCCAACTGATCAGGATTAACCCAGCGGGCAATTTTGTGCCCCAGTGGTTCCATGTTAACGTCGGAATTATATTCGTTTTTCATCCGGAATTGGAACACTTCAAACTGCAGTTGGCCAACGGCCCCAAGCACGTAATCATTCGTGGTCGTTGACTTGTACAGCTGAACCGCTCCTTCTTGGACCAACTGGTTAATTCCCTTATGAAACGACTTTTGCTTCATCACGTTCTTCGCAGAAACCCGCACAAAAAGCTCGGGAGTAAATTGCGGGAGCTTCTCAAATTCAACCGGAGATTTCCCGGTATAAATCGTATCGCCGATCTGAAAGTTGCCAGTATCGTACAGCCCAATAATATCGCCGGCAACGGCGGTATTGACATTTTCCCGAGTATTGGCCATAAATTCAGTCACATTGGATAAACGTAACTTTTTGCCGGTCCGAAACAGGTTAACGTCCATTCCCTTCTCAAACTCACCGGAACAGATTCGCACGAACGCAATCCGATCCCGATGGTTGGGGTTCATATTCGCCTGAATTTTGAACACAAATCCAGAAAATTGCTGAGCATCGGGAGCAATCACGTTGCCCTCCTGAGTTTTGTGGGCGCTTGGCGCTGGCGCATATTTAAGATAGGCATCGAAGAAAGTCTTCACCCCAAAGTTAACTAGGGCTGAGCCAAAGAACACTGGGGTTAAATCCCCAGTCGCGATCTTTGCTTCATCAAATTTATTGCCCGCCATATCTAATAAATCAACGCTATCCTTGGTTTCCTTGAACTGGTCATCTTCGGCTAATTCCGGATTATCTACTGGATTATTGTCATCATCCAGGGCAACCATTTTGCTTTTCTGCTCATGGGTATAAAGTTCAACGCGGTGATTATACCGATCAAAGATTCCCTCAAGTGTCTTGCCCATTCCAATTGGCCAGTTCATGGGGTAAGCTTGGACCCCCAAAACCGTTTCCAATTCGTCAATGAGATCCATTGGGTCACGGCCATCCCGATCCAGTTTATTCATAAAGGTAAAGATCGGGATCCCCCGCATCTTACAAATTTGAAATAATTTTTTCGTTTGCGGCTCAATTCCCTTTGCGGAATCGATTACCATGACAGCTGAATCAACAGCCATCAACGTTCGATAAGTATCTTCTGAAAAATCCGCATGTCCAGGGGTATCCAGGATGTTAATCCGTTTACCACCGTAGTCGAACTGCATCACAGAGCTGGTAACTGAGATGCCCCGCTTCTGTTCAATTTCCATCCAGTCTGACTTGGCAAAGTTACCGGTCTTTCTGGCCTTAACGGTTCCGGCTTGACGAACCACCCCGCCAAACAACAGCAGCTGCTCGGTAATCGTCGTCTTTCCGGCATCCGGATGGGAGATGATCGCAAAGGTCCGCCGCGTGTTGTCCCTGGTTTGTAATGTTTGATTACTCATGTTGCCTTCCTTTCAAGCGTAAAATAACTCATTAAGTTTAACACAGTTCAGTTCGAAAAAGTGGCTGAGACAAACCGATATCCTGTCTCAGCCCTTTCGCATCTGTCCGAATCTTCTATGACAAAACGGGCGACTAAAAGCAACTTCCTGCCGGATAAATAACTCGCTTTTTGTCTCACGCGCTTCAAAGAAAGTTGATTAAACGCCACTTTCAATTTGATGCATGACATAATTAACAACCTTTAGCGAACTCAACCCATCGTTGATCGCGCAGAACCGGTTATAGAAGTTCATAAACCGCTGGTTGGCGCTCATATCGGAATGCCCCAGGGCGTGGTGAATTTCTGCCAGCAACTCTTCGGAGTTATGGGCGATTTTGCCCGGTAAATCTCGTTCGTAATTAAGGTAAAAGCCCCGTAATTCTTCCTTATACAGATGGTAATCGTAAGGATAGAACAGAATTGGCCGTTTCAAATACGCATAGTCGAAGAAGACTGACGAGTAATCAGTGATCAAAAGGTCTGACACCAGGTACAGGTCACTGATATTTGGATAGTTTGAAAAGTCATAAACAAAGTCCGAATAGTCCGAAATATCCAAGGCGTTGGAAATCAGATAGTGCATTCGTAGAATTAAGACGGTGTCCTCACCAAACGACTTGCGAAAATCATCGAGACTAAACGGCAACTCAAAGGTGTACTTCCCCTTCTCGGCAAACTGATTATCCCGGTAGGTTGGCGCGTACATGACCACTTTCTTGTCCAGCGGAATTCCAAGCTGGTTCTTGATTGCCGTAATATCATCGGGAGCCGTATTGATAAGCTCGTCATTTCGTGGATAACCAATCTTCAGGATCTGATTGTTAAACCCGAATGCCGACCGGAAAATTTGGGTGGAATAATCGTTAGGTGATACCAACGCGTCCCATCGGTTGGCTTCCTTAACGAAGTTACGATGATACTTAGCCGTTGTTGTTCCTGGCATTGAAACGTTTTCAATGTCCAGGCCCAGCTTCTTGAGCGGCGTTCCGTGCCAGGTCTGAATATAGGTTACATAACTGGGCTTCTTAACCCATGACGGGAAGCGGGCGTTACTGATCCAAAACTGGGATTTTTCCAGAACCCGCACCCATTTATTGGTCCGCCGAATCACGTAGCTAATCTGATTCTGTTTACAAAAGGCTTTCTGCGAACGATCGATTGACCAAACCATCCGGATTCCCGGATAGAGCGTTTTAAATAACTGGTAAATGGCGTAGGGGCTGTCACTGACCTGCCGACCGCCAAAACTTTCAAAAATAATGGTGGTATTCTCATAGGGTGAATGCCCAGATTTGAAGAGGAATCGCATTCTGGCTAAGTTCAGCTTATCCTGAACCATTCGGCAGACATCCAGGACACCGTGGGCTTTTCCACCGGCAGCGGCAACTTTTTGCAGCAGCGATGCGCCCTGGAACTCCTTAACAAGAATGCCATTGTCAAACCGCTTCTCAATGGTGATCACCCGGTTATTCGGTAAGTCGGCTTCAACCGACTGGCCAGCCAGTGATTTGGAAATGATCATCCGTTGGAGAATCTGCCGATCATTTAATGTGTACTCCACAAAGAGTTCGCCGACAGAATCCTTGGGAATATCGGTTAGCGGGATCGCAACTTTGAACATCCCCGCAAACATAGTTTGAGAAACCGGATAATCCAACTTGCCATCGTTAACCCGATTCTTCAGAATAATCCGCTGGTCTTTAATCGGGGTTCCGTTAATCTTGTTATAACCCGTAATTTCCAAATCGGTATCGGTCAAGTTAACCGAGTTAATCATGAAGTCCTGATCGGATTGGTGGGTGCGAATGTTAAACAACGCCATCCCCGCCGCATCACTGTTGAACTGGTAGTAACTCGTTAATTCAAGCTGGTGGCGATCACTTAAATATTCACTTTCAACCTGAATCACATTTTTTTGATCGGTCGCGTTATCCACTAAGAAAATCTGCCATTCAAACTCCGTCTGATCAGCGGCTTCAAAGTGAAAATCCTGGGCGTTGATTTTAACCCGGATAATGTTGTGGTTGAGCAGCTTCGTAATCGGCTTCATTACCGAAGCCAAACTATTCTTTTCAACAAACAGCATGTATGCGTGTTCTAAAGAGCTGGTGACGTCCAGTAACTCAAATTCTAAAACTTGGGTGCCCCTTTTTTGATGGACTCCCGACAATATCGCTCGCAATTTTTACGTCCCCTTAATAGTTAAAGATTTGTTTTCCAGGCAGATACTTGGATGCATCGATCATATTATTAATATCCAGATAAATTCTGGCATCATCCGTATTTAAATTCGCCAACACTTGATGATAGAAAGCATTGATGTCGTCATAGCGGTGATAGTCACTATATGATGTCGCCTTGGTCACCGTTAGCTGGCCCTTTGCTTCGTAATGGGTCAACGGATCCTCCTTGCTATTTTTTTCAATTTCGGAGAGTCCCGCCGGAACCGGGATCAATGAGGTATCAGCCACCCCGTAATTGACTTTTTGAGGGATCACATAGTTGGTGAAGCGAAAAACCAGTTCAGACTTGGCATTCAGCAGCAAGCTTTCAACTAATTCATCATCCTGACATTTTTCAATGCCGGTCAGCTGGTCCTGCGAATTATAATTATTAATTTGGCGAATGCGACTGTTATCATCAAAGAAAATGGTATGTAACCGACTGCCCTGTTCATCAAAGAGGGCTTCGGCAACGATATTACCATCGGTGTTGACGTATCGGGTCACCTTATTCTTACCAGAATGCGTTTCATACGGGGTCAGCTTGGCTAAATCCGGCTTGAGCACCTCAGTTTCCTTCAACGGAATGCCGGTGTGGTTTGCATAGACGTCTGCCAGTGTGATCATTCGAATCCCGGTTAAATGTTCCCGCGTTTGAATGTCAGTGAATTCCCACTGGGCCTGCCATACTTCATCGAAGTTAATCATTGCAAACAAAATTGCAATTTCAAACTTGTCATTAATCAAACTCAATAATTGCTTTAAAAAAGTTGGCTTTCTGATCCCCTGAATGGTGGTCACCAAGAAAATTGCCCGTTTCATTATTATCCTCCTCATACTAAAAGGGGGCTGGTGCAAAACACCTTGTTTTGCGAACAGCCTCTTTTCGGTTTCGTCAATCTAAGCTTGCCAATCCTTGGTATCTGTCAGGCCCAAATCTTCCTTTATTTTAGTGGTTGAAATGCCTTCCGTTCGTGGCAAATAAACGACTTCGCAATAGTCCTTTAAAAAGTCGAATTTGCCTTCCCAGTCGTCACCCATCACAAAGACATCGATATTGCGGTCCTGGACGTCGTGAATCTTTTGATCCCAATTGGTTTCGGGAATCACTTCATCAACGTATTTGATGGCTTCCAAAATGTACTTGCGATCTTCATATGATGTATAGGCTTTTTTGCCCTTCTCAGCGTTGAATTCATCGGAAGACAGGCACACTGTCAGATGATCACCAAGCGCTTTGGCACGCTTCAATAGTCTGACGTGCCCCTTGTGAAGCAGGTCAAACGTCCCGTACGTAATTACTTTTTTCATAAAATCTCCTACTTATCTGTTTCGTAAAATTAAAATAAACACAACTTAAATAGTAGCATAACCAGGTTCAACGTCAATATGAATTAACCATTATTAATAATAATTAAACTTAGTCCAGTTGATAAATGTTATAGAGATGAACTAAAATGACCTTTACAATTGCGTAAAGGGGAATGGCTAAAATCATGCCCATCAGTCCGGCAATGTTACCAGCTGCAAGCAGGATAATGATAATTGTTAGCGGATGAATCTCTAAGGATTTTCCAATAACGTTCGGGTAAACCAGGTTCCCATCAATCTGCTGAACAATTAAGACGATAATGACGTTGTAAACGAGGCTCATCCACCCACCGTGGGAAAATGACACCATTAAAGCCGGCGCAATGCCGATGTAAGGTCCCAGGTAAGGAATAATGTTGCAGATACCGGCAATGACTCCCAGCAGCAGCGCGTACGGCAGCCCAATAATCAGATAGCCAATGGCGGTAAACGTGCCGACAAATAAACATTCGATCATCTGACCGGAAATATACTTTGAAATGGTTCTGTTCATGGCAGCCAGCAGCTCCATCGTTTGCTCCCGGTGACGGGCTGGGAGAATTCGCTTAATGTTTGGGGCCAGGCGATTGCCGTCCTTTAACATATAAAACAGAACCACCGGAACGGTCACCGCAATTATCACCGCATTGGCCGCCGCAGAAATGATTCCCCCAATCCCACTGGTTAAGCCGTTAAAGAAGCTGTTGGCATAATCGGTAATGTTGGTGGTAAACTTCTTGGTCAGCTGAGAAAGGTCGATGGATTTGAGCATCTGCTGAGAGTTCATTTCCTTTAAAATCTTATCCAGAATTTGTTGACCATCATTTACCGCTCCGGGAACGGTATTGGCTAAATTAACAATCTGATTCAGCAGCTTGGGAATGAAGACGGTCGCCAGCAGCACAATCACGCCGATGAGCAGCAGAAATACCAGGGTAACAGCCCACGTTCGTGAAATATGCCGCTTGCCCAGAGGCACCTTGATCATCAGATTAACAACTGGATTTAACATGTAAAATAAAATACCTGCCAGAAGGATCGGGACAAAGATGGTCGAGAAAAAGACCCCGATTGGCGAGAAAATGAAGCTGATTTGCGTACATCCCCAGATGATCCCGACGACCAACAAGATTTCCAGGGACCAAAACATGAGGGGAGAATTTTTTAATCTATCAAACATTCAGCGACCTCTCCTATCTCAAAATAAGTTAATATCGTTATTGTAGCATAATTTTAGTACCAACAATGGTCCCCAAAAAATGCCATTGCCTTGAATTTCAGCCAGCCGCACTGACAACAATAAAAAATGACCGTGACAATTAACTGTCCGGTCACTTCTTGGGGCTTCATTATTGTTGACGAGAAAGTGCCAAATAGCGCTCGTACCAGATTGCGATAAAGGCCTTGGAAAACGGGCCCTTTTCGTTGTCAATCCAGTCCACAAGAATTCGAACGTTGCGCTTGAGAATCCGATCAATCTCCGGCCCGTAATTCCAGCGCTTGCTGAACGCGAGATACTCATCAGCATCCAACAATTTCCGCCGGCCATCCGGGAAAACTTTAACATCCAGATCATAATCGATGTATTTCAATGCTTCCTTGTCCAATACATACGGAGATGCCAAATTACAGTAGTAGGCAATTCCGTCCTCACGAATCATCGCGACAACGTTGAACCAGTAATGTTTATGAAAATAAACCAAGGCGGGTTCCCGGGTTACCCAATGACGGCCGTCATCTTCGGTAACCAACGTATGATTATTACAACCAATAAGCGAATTCTCGCCGTTTTTCAACACCATCGTGTCTCGCCAGACCCGATGCAGGCTACCATCGTGCTTGTAGCTCTGAATCGCAATGAAGTCGCCTTCCTTCGGTGATTTTTGTTCACGTGGCATTGTGTGACCCACTTTCTGATTAACCGATTAGTTACGAGTTGTGACTAATCCATTGGTAATTATATCAGAGTAATGCATAATTGCCGAATGAATTTAATCGGCGTTAAGGGATTCCAAGACTTGTGAAATGTCATCCATCGCAAATCCCTTGCGGAAAAGTGCCTGTTTGGTTTTTTGCAGCTGCTGATATTTTTCGAGCTTGGCATACTTTTGCCAATATTTTTCAGCAACTTTACCAATGAGTTCTTGATCCTGCCCCGCCAATTCACTCGTGTCCACTTGGGTCATAATCTCACCGACGACGTCAAATCCGAACCCCCGGCGAACCAACGTTTCCTTGGTTTTATTGACGGCCATCTTTTCGGAATCTTGCTTGTGATGAGCGATTAAATTTTGGGCAACCGCGACGCCGACTTCAATCACTTGATCAACCGGATAAAAATCAGCCAGAGCCGCTTCAATCGTTGGCTTGGCAACTTTTTTCCGGCCGAGCCGCTGGCGAATCCAATTGGGGCCATTTTTCCCCTCCCGGACCACCGTTCTAACATAGCTGCCGGCATACTTTTGGTCGTTAACCAGCTGCTGGTCCTTTAATTTAGCGATCACCGCATCGATTGCGTCCTGATCCTCGGTAATTTCGGCTAATTTGGTACGAACCTCGTTTTCGGTTCGTAATTGGTGAGCGAGGTAGTTTAGGGCCCGATTATGAAGCTTAGACACGTTATCAGCGGCCTTGAGCTTTTCAATCAGCGGATCGTCAACTTCCATTCCCTTGAACAATCGAAATTTGATCAGCACTTCCTCACTCACCGGAAACGCATAGTGGCCATCTACGTACACGTTAAAGCGCCCCTTGCGTTTTTGAGCTTCAATTTTGGTAATTGACTTAGGCATCATGTCGGTCCTTTCTATGTCATCTTTCAGATTCCGTTCACTTTAAGGGATGAATTTGCTATACTGAAAATAATTTGAATGAGCTAAACTAAAAAAATCGAGGCATAAAATATGATAACTGCACACGTTGTTTTTGCAACCATTACCGGGAACAATGAAGATATCGCCGACATTGTCACCGAGCATCTCGAAGACGGCGGCGTCAAGGTTGAAGAAACCGAAATCTCCCAAACAGACCCCTCAGCATTTGAGGACGTCGACATCTGCGTCGTTTGTCCCTACACTTACGATGAAGGCGCCCTGCCAGAAGAAGGGCTGGACTTCTATGAAGATTTAGCCGATGAGGACCTCTCCGGTAAAGTATATGGCGTTGCTGGCTCTGGCGACACGTTCTATGAAGAATACTACAATGTTTCGGTCGATAAGTTCGAAGAAACGTTCGAAAAAACCGGTGCTACCAAGGGGGCCGATTCGGTCAAAATTAATTTGGAGCCCGACGAAGACGACATCAAGAAGCTGGATGCGTTCACCGACAAATTGATTGAAGCAGCCAAGAAGAATCAGTAATTTCAATGAGTCAACTCCAAGGAGGCTGCCACAAAACGGTTCGTTTTGCGGCAACCTCCTTTTGTGTCCAATTAGGTTCTCACTGAATGGTGGCCAGCAAGTCCTGCCACAGGTAATTAGCGATGCTTATGATGGTGCTTGCGCGCAGAGTTGGCCCGGCGAATGACGGTTTCCAACGCATCCTGCTGTTCGGGAATTTTACCCAGGCGCAGTTCCTGAATCGTTGCGTTAACAACGCCGCCAAACAACATAATCACGCCCGAAAAGTCCAACCAGAACATGAGCACAATGAAGGTCCCGATTGTTTTGTAGGTATCAATTCGGTGCGCAAAAAATCCCAGGTAAATTGTGAACGCCTGGGCCAGCAACATTAACCCCAGCGTTGCCAGCAACGCGCCGACCCAGACGTAACGAAATTTCACCTTCGCGGTTGGCACAACGTAAAGCAACACACTTAATAGCAGCCACACAATGAGAAAGGTTGTCGGCCACTTGGCAGTTGAAATAAAACTAATAATCCAGGTTGGAATCTGTAAAATTGGTGACAGCCAGTTAAAGACCAACTGACTAAATGCGAATACCAGCATGACGGCCACAACAATCACAATCAGGACCAGCATCCATAGAAATGAAATCACCCGATTAGAGATGGCATTTTGATTGACCGCCACCCCATAAGTCTTATTAATACTGCGCTGAAAGGCCGCAATTGCCCGACTGGCAGACCAAATCGTCACAATCAGCCCGATTGATAATTGGCTGGTGCCACCGCTGGTAAGGGTTGAATCGATCACCGGCTTCAGAATGGCGTAAATGCGGTCCGGGAAAATGGGCTCCAGATACAGCATAATGTCGGCGGTATGAAAATGAAACAAATTCAAAATACTGCCGGCAATGAAAAGAATTGGAAAAATTGATAACAGCGAATAAAATGCGAGGACTGCCGCGGAATCCGACACGTCTCCCTGTGAATAATGGCTGATTAACAATTGAATAAATTGTTTGGTTTTCAGAAAAAATGATTTCATCATTGATTACCTGGTTCAACTATCTGATTTGGTAAATTGATTTTTGATGGCAGCCAAAATGCGCATTGACGCCTTCCCATCTCCATACGGGTTTTGCGCCTCAGCCATTTGACGATATTCCTGGGGATCATCCAGAAGGCTTTCCATGTTCGTCCGGATCACTTGGGGATCGGTCCCCACTAGCCGAAGCGTCCCTGCTTTAATCCCTTCCGGCCGTTCAGTGGTGTCGCGAAGAACCAGTACCGGCTTCTTCAACGAGGGCGCCTCTTCCTGCACGCCACCGGAATCCGTCATGATGAAGTAGCTTCGAGCGGCCATGTTGTGAAAGTCTAGCACGTCCAGCGGTTCAATCAAATGAACTTGCGGATTGCCGTCAAACACCTGATGGGCGGCTTTCTGCACAACCGGGCTTAAATGAACCGGGTAAACAACTTCGGCATCCGGATGTTTCTTTAAGACGTCAGCAATTGCCTTGAACGTCCGAATCATTGGCTCTCCCTGATTTTCGCGCCGGTGCATCGTCAGGAGAATCATCTTCGAATTGGTTTTCAGCTCATCAAGGACCGAGTGTTGATAGTCGGCCGAGACGGTTCGCTTCAACGCATCGATGGCGGTATTACCCGTCACAAAGATTTTGTCGTCCGGATGATTTTCTTTCAACAAATTATTCCGGCTGACCTGGGTTGGCGCAAAGTATAAATCAGAAAGCACGTCGGTGAGTTGCCGATTCATTTCTTCGGGATACGGCGACAGCTTGTTCCACGTCCGCAGACCAGCTTCAACATGGCCAATTTCAACCTGATGATAAAACGCGCTGACACTTGCCGCGAAGGTGGTGGTCGTGTCACCATGAACCAGAATGATATCCGGTTTGGCTTCGGCCACGATTGGGTCTAATAAAGTCAAAACCCGGGTGGTAATGTCACTCAGGGTCTGATTTTTTTTCATGATGTTTAAATCATAGTCCGGCTGAATGTGAAAAATATCTAACACTTGGTCGAGCATTTCCCGGTGCTGGGCGGAAACAACGGTAATTGGCTCAAAGTCGTCCTGCTGTTTCATCAGTAAAATAATCGGAGCCATTTTAATGGCTTCCGGGCGGGTTCCAAAGATTGTCATGACTTTAATTGGTTTCAATATATAGCGCTCCTTTTGACATGTGATTTCATTATAGCAAAAATTAGCAGTTGAAAAAGACCAGTCACTAACAAAATCGACATCGATGACGACCCTAACTTAAATTTTGGCAAACGGGGCCCTTGAACACTCAGTTTCCGACCGTCTAAATCAATCAGCTAGGCGCTTATTTATCAAAAATTAACCACTCCGTAAACTTTTCGAATTTATGTATATGGTATAATCATTTGTTGTACATAGGGATCATTTTTTCCAAAGGGTGGGATTGGCGCTGGATAATCATTCCCATCCGAATTTTACTCAGGTCGTTATCCCTGGTAAATCAAGCATCTCGTTACAATCACGTTCGTAGATCGAAAATATTGGAGGCTCTATTTTGAAGACAATCAGTCTAATTGTTCCCTGTTATAACGAGGA
Organism: Lentilactobacillus parafarraginis DSM 18390 = JCM 14109; assembly: GCF_001435895.1. Lineage (GTDB taxonomy): Bacteria > Bacillota > Bacilli > Lactobacillales > Lactobacillaceae > Lentilactobacillus > Lentilactobacillus parafarraginis. The sequence continues at coordinate 24,804 of NZ_AZFZ01000001.1, forward strand.
ACCGACTGTTGAGTTATTCTTTAATACAACAGAAAAGGTATTTCAAAAGCTGAATGACACTCGTGAGGAACGGTATCAACCCGATTACTTGTTTGTAAATGACGGATCGGCTGACAAAACCCTCGCCGTCATGCGCAAACTGCATCAGGCCCATCCGGAAACGGTTCACTACCTCTCGTTCTCCCGGAACTTCGGTAAGGAGTCAGCATTAGCAGCCGGGCTCAGCAACGCCCACGGTGATTACGTTGCCGTCATGGATGTGGATTTGCAGGACCCCCCAGAGCTGCTGCTTAAAATGGTGGCGATTTTGGAAGACCCAAACCAGGACTACGAAGTTGTCGGCTGCGTTCAAACATCGCGGAAACAAAACCCCATTCGGGGATTTTTGTCCGCCAGTTTCTACAAGGTCATCAATAAAATGTCCCGGGTTCAAATCAGACAAAACGTCCGCGATTACCGCTTAATGACCCGCAAGTACGTCGACGCGTTACTGGAGCTGCCTGAATATAATCGGTTCAGTAAAGGCATGTTTTCATGGGTTGGGTTTAACACAAAGTACCTGAAGTACGAAGGGGTTCCCCGGGCAGCCGGCACCAGTTCCTGGTCGATTTTCCAGTTGTTTGAATACTCCTTGGAGGCCGTCGTTGACTTTTCAGACGTTCCGCTGAAAATGGCCACTTTAATTGGCGGAATCATTAGTTTTCTGTCAGTCATTGGCCTGTTGTTCGTTGTCATTCGGGCAATCTTCTTTGGCGGATCCGTTAACGGTTGGGCTTCACTGGTATCAATCATCCTTTTCTTGAGCGGGGTCCAGTTATTCTGTCTCGGAATTGTTGGCAAGTATATTGGTAAGATCTATCTGGAAACCAAACATCGACCAAAGTTCATTATTGCAGAAAGAAAATAGGCCATGAAAAAAATCATAACCCTTTACCATCAATACCAGGAAGTCATTTCATATCTCTTTTGGGGAGTCGTCACCACCGTCGTCAATTTGGCGGTGTTCCAGATTTTCCAAGTCTTCACCAATTGGAATTACATGATTAATAACACGATCGCCTGGTTCATTAGCGTGTTGGTTGCGTACCTGTCCAACCGGGCATACGTCTTCCATTCGACCACCACCGGCCTGAGTGCCTATCTCCGCGAGATTACGTCGTTCTTTGGCGGACGCCTGGCCGTTTTGGTGCTCGAACAAGGAATCCTGTTCGTCGGAATCACCCTGATGCATGGCGGCCCCTTCATTGTCAAAATCATTGACAACGTTATCGTGGTGATTTTAAACTACTTCTGGTCTAAATGGGCCGTCTTCCGGGATAAGAAAAAAATGAGTCACTAATAACTTTACCGAAGCTTTTAATTAAGGAGGCCTTGGCATGCCCCGTCACATTAACCGACAAACATTACGTAAACGCCGGGAAGAATTTCCGGAAGGGTTTTACACCACTGCCGACGGCTTCAAGCTGTTGGGAATGGCCGCAATTATTATTGCGATTCTTGTATTCGCCGCTAAAGCGTTAATGTAACTTATCATCATAAACGCAAAGGATCCGCCGCTGAGCTGTAAAAGCTCGCCGCCGGATCCTTTATATTCGCCAGAATCTCACTTAAGAACGTCGTCAATTCTCGCCAATGATCATTTGGTATTTATTTTGTCAATCGGAATGCCAGCTGCCTTGGCAATTCGTTCACCATATTCCTGATCGGCATTATAAAAATTCTGAATCGCCAGGGTTTTGATTTCATCATTATTAAACGTCCCAAACAAGTCAGCAATTGTCTGAATCAAGCGATCTTTCTCCTCCGCGGTCATCAGTCGATACAGATCACCGGCTTGGGAGTAAAAGTCCTGGTCATAAGCTTTGAAATGCCCAGTAACCCCCTCAACCTTGTCGCCGTGAATTTCAGCCTCATTGTCTTCCTGGGGCCCGCCCTTACTATTCGGCTCATAATTCACGCTGTTGTCTTGGCCGGAAGACATAAACCCGTCCCGCTCATAATTGGCAACTTCGTTAAGGGGCCGATTAACTGGAAGGCTCTCATAGTTTGATCCCAAGCGATACCGAGCCGCGTCCTTATAGCCAAACAATCGGCCCTGAAGTAATTTATCTGGAGACGCTTCAATTCCCGGAACAAAGTTGGCTGGTGAAAAGGCCAATTCTTCAACCTCGTCAAAATAATTGAGTGGATTTTCATTGAGAATGAATTCCCCAATTTTGATTAAGGGGTAATCTTTGTGAGAAACAACCTTGGTCACGTCAAAAATGTCAGATTTATAATCGAATCCTTCATCATACGGGATGATCTGAACGTCAACATCCCATTTAGGGTAATTTTTTTGATCGATCGCCTCGTATAAATCGTGCAGCAGGTAATCCGTGTCCTGGCTGGCAGCCTTTGCCGCAGTTTCGGCACTCATGTTATGAACCCCTTGTTCACTAATAAAGTGGTACTTCACCCAATACGCCTTTCCATCAGCGTTGACCCACTTGAAGGTATGGCTTCCATACCCATTCATGGTTCGATAACTTTCTGGATTGCCTCTATCTCCCATCAAATAGGTGAGCTGGTGAGTACTTTCAGGTGAGTGAGCCCAGAAGTCCCACTGCATCTCATTATCCCGCAGATGGGTTTGCGGATCTCTTTTTTGCGAGTGGATAAAATCCGGAAACTTGAGCGGGTCATTTATAAAGAAGATCGGCGTATTATTACCGACAATGTCATAGTTGCCTTCGGTGGTATAAAACTTAATGGCAAACCCACGAACATCCCGAATGGTATCTGGATAACCGGATTCTCCGGCAACCTGTGAGAATCTTACTCGTACAGGCGTTTTCTTACCTTCACCGTTAAATAAATCCGCCTTGGTATAAGCTGACATATCGTGAGTGAGTTTAAAATACCCTTTAGCGCCTGCACCCTTTGCATGGACAACCCGTTCAGGAATTCTTTCCCGGTTGAAACGGGCTAATTTTTCAAGCAATGCGTAGTCCTGCATTAAAACCGGGCCACGCTCGCCAGCGGTTTGGGAATGGTTATTATTGGCCCAGGGTTGACCTGCTTCAGTAGTTAATTTTTTTGGCATTTTTATCGGCCTCCTCTAACTAGCGATCATCTTTGATAAGAAACTAGCTAGAGTTTACGATAGGAAACCAGGGATTTCAATTGTTTCCACTTACGATTTAAAAGGCCCGCGCTTAACAGGATAAATGCCGGTTGGCGAGGCCATGCTTATGATGGTGTCACGGCTGGAATCTGTTTTTCCCCAATCATAGAAACAATTGCCAGCGGCGAAAAAGCCAGTAATTGTTTTGGGGGGCGACCATTTTTCGATGGAAATTAAAATAGAGAATGCCGGAACATCAACGTTTCCGGCATTCTCTATTCTTTTAGTGTGACCATTTTATGACCCCACCCGGACTCGAACCGGGATCAACCGCTTAGGAGGCGGGTGCCCTATCCAGTTGTGCTATGGGGCCAAAAACAACCACAACAATTTTCTCATTTATTAGCAGGCATGTAAAGCGAATTATTTTTCAGTGCGCTTATGGTGCATGCCCTTGCGCTTTGAGTGCTTATTCTTCTTATGATGAGGTCTAGGCTTCAGTTGATGCCCCCGAGGCTTGTCAGCTTTCTTGTGGGTCGGTGATTTGGTAGCTGGCGGTGTTTCGGGTTGCGAGGTTCCAGATTCATCTTCTGCGGATAACTTTTCGGACATCTCGGGCTTGGTATCGGAAAGTTGGTTCCCATCAAAGTAGATGTTCTGCAGGTCAAAGTGATCGCGGACCATCTGCTTTAAACGACGCAGATCATGATCGTCACCCATATTAATGACCAGGCCATCTTCGTGCATCCGCCCGGTGCGCCCAACCCGATGGGTATAGGTCTTGGCATCCCTGGGCAGATCAAAGTTAATCACCGCCGGCAATTTAGGAACATCAATTCCCCGGGCGGCAACGTCGGTCGTCAAAAGCAGGCGCACCTTGCCCTTACGAAAATCGCGAAGGGCGTTCTGGCGGCTGGTTTGACTCTGTTCGCTGGTTAATTTGGCAGCCTCACGGACGTGGCGGTGAATGAGAAACCCGGAAACCTTCTGTAACGTATTGAGCTGATCAAAGAAAACCAACGCTTTAAAATCTTTCATGTGCAGAAACCGCAGTAACATCTGCGCCTTTTTATGGCTGGATACCTGCAGCTGACCATGCTTAACGTTTCCTTGGGTATCATCGATGGCACTCACGTCGAAGGTTTTCATATCCTGAACAAACCACCGATTAACATTTTTAAGAATATCATTTTCAGTCGCCGAGAAAAAGCCTAACTGAGTGGCTTCAGGCGCTTTATCGACCAATTCACGAATCGCCGGTAGCGTGTCCTCACTCAGTAAGTTATCGGCCTCGTCAATCACAATCGTCTGCACGTTTGTTAACTTCAGCTTGCCTAAATTAATCAGATCCATCAGCCGTCCGGTTGTGCCAACAATGATGTTGGGGTGATCTTTCAGTCGTTCAATCTGGCGTTTCATGTTTGCGCCACCGACAATTCCCTGAGTGGTTAAATTGATCAGTCGGCCCCACTCTTGAATTGTCTTCTCAGTTTGCATGGCAAGTTCTGCAGAAGGTTCCACCACAATCAGGGCGGTGTCGTCCTCAGGTTTGATCCTTGATAACAACGGCAAGGTAAAGGCCACCGTCTTCCCGGAGCCGGTCGGGGCAATCCCGACGACATTCTGCCCGGCAAGTAACGGTTCATAAACCGCTTTTTGAATTGCGGTCCATGATTGGTAACCTAACTTTTCGGCATGCGTTTGAAATTCACTAATCACGTTGATCTCCAATCACCTTCTCGCCCTCGCCAACAAAGAAAATGTGGGCATCTTGACGAAGGTTAAACAGAATTTTATTCACGTAAACACTTAATTGACGCCAGTATGCGTAGTCCTTTTGATTCTGAGGATTTTCGGGGTCATTGATCACCCGGGCAAAATCCTGAGCCTCGGGAATCATCGGATTAGTGCCGTCATCCTCACCAAGGACGTGGCGTTGACCGTCCGCATCCACATAGTTAACGTGCTGAATTTCACCACCATCGTCAATTTCAATGAGGTCCTTTAACCCATAAATTTCAGATGTCATGTGAGAATTGGAGATCTTGGAGAAGTTTAACGTGACTGTGTATTCAGGATAGCTGAGCACGGCGGTGCCCTTGCCATCAACACCGGTCCGAATTAACTGCGGGAAGTAGGCAACTTCTTCGGGCATGCCAAAGAGTGTCACCGCATCATAAACCGTGTAAACGCCGAGATCCTGCAGTGCGCCACCGCCAAACTTCGGTGAGAAGACGTTGGGAACCTCCCCGGCGAGGACCTTATCGTAGCGCGAAGAGTACTTGGAATAGGTAAATTCCGCACCGGAAACGGTCTTTAACTCACCTAATTGCTTGGCAATCGCGTGAAAGTTTGGGGTGTGAATATTTCGAGCAGCTTCAAAATACATAACGTCAGGGTTCTGATCTAACAGTCGTTGAATTTCAGCCATTTGTTTCTGATTCATGAATGCCGGTTTCTCAACAATCAGGTTCTTATGATGGGCAATCGCCTGCTTTGCCTGTTCAAAGTGCAGGCTATTGGGCGACGCGATGTAAACCGTATTAAATTGATCCGAAGAAAAGAACGCGTTCAAGTCATCAAAGGTTGCCGTGGCGCCATTCTTTTCAGCAAATTGGGTTGCTGTGTCCTGATGCCGGGAATAAACCGTGGTTAATTGGTACTGCTTGGTTGCTTGAGCCGCCTCAACAAATTGCTGGGTAATCCAGTTGGTACCGATAATGCCTAATTTAATCATTTAGATAACCGCCTTTCCTGATTAAATTGTAACAAGGTTTTAACGTGATTAACATCTAAAATGCCTTCTATGCATATATAATAACGTCTATAATGCTACTGGGTTGCAATTATTGATTGTAGGGGATGTTTTTGTTGCGCAAAAGTAAATTTGCTATTTTTTTAGTGTCATTTTTAGTGGGGGTTTTTCACACCCCGAAACGGCCGGCCAAGTCGACCGACCAGATTGATCCGCTTTTCTTTGCCGGTACCTGGTATTTTACGGATCGGCGGAAACGAGAACATCGAATTGAGATTGGCCCGGATTTACAGCTGACAATTGATGGGGAAAATTTGTCAGCTAAGGTCTCAGAGATTCAAAAGTACGAAGTTTCGTATATTGACCGCTATGGTTATAAATTAGAAATTCGGGCTAATGAAACGCGGCCAGTAAAATTTTATGATGAATCAGAAAACATGACCTTCGACTTGCGACCCGATTCAGCGAGGCTTAACTAGGCCCAGAAAAATCAAAATCAGCGATTATCCAATTATGGATGGTTGCTGATTTTTTGGTTTGCGGCCCATAATATCCAAGCCACAACTTGTGTTTGGTTAGTTTTCGTCTAAGTACCGGGCCCACTGCTTCTCGTTACCGTTGAACACGGTCATCGGTAAAAAGAGGATTTGTCGGTCAACTTTAAAACTCTGCTTATCGGTTACCTGAATAAACGTATCATCGGCATTCGGTTTGCCGAGTTGCCCATTGGTCACCCAGAATTGGTGCTTATGAGTCGCGGCAATTTTAAGGCGGGAAATAATATCCCGTGAGGCAGAAATCATGACCGGCCGCTGATAGTAGCGGTGTAATTCATCCATTAGCTGCCGCAGGCGTTTTCGAACCAGGGGCCAGTGAAGCGAACTCGCGTCAAAGGTGCCATAGTACTGAACGGCAATGCAAATTGGCAGTCCCCCGGTATTGGTCGTCACCTGGCGAACAAAGTTTTTGAACTGGGCGGTCGCGGAGCTGGTGAAGCTAAAGTAGTGGTAAACCCCGATTGGCAGCTGAGAACCCTGACTGCGCTGAAAGTTACTTTGAAAATTGTCGTCGGTAAAGGCCGCTCCCTGAGTTGCCTTTAAATAAACAAACTTCACCCCATCGCTCTTTAAACTTTCAAAATCAATGTAGCCGTTGCTCTGATCAATCATGACGCCCTTAATTGGATACTTTTTCAATTCTTGTTGAGCGTGCCAACGCCAAATTGAAAAGGCCGCCACAAGGGCCAAAATCACCAAAAAAATGCCGAAAACAACCCGCCGAGTTCGGACACGCCGTCGGTAAGTTTCAGCATAAATTGGTTGAACGTCTTTACGTCTCATTTAATATCGTCATCTCAGTTACAGGGGTCGGCCACGGGTTTATTATCATGACCGGGTTGGTGCTGGGCAGCGTGATCCATTCAAACAAAGACCTGACGCTTATTTTAGCCCCTGGTACTTTCAATTATATTTTGGACGTTGCGGATTGTATCTTCAGTGGCTGGTCCCATTCGAACCGACGCCATCATGAACAGGGTGTCCACGATGGTCATTTGGGCAAGCAGCGAATACATCCCTTCTGAGCGATAATTTGACTCGTCACTTGATGAAATAAAAGCCATATCACAGTGAGTGGCTAACGGGGAGTCCTGATAACTGGTCACCCCAATAACCGGAACCTTCCGGCGCTTCAGGGTTTCGGCGATTTTAATTGTCTGCCGATTCTTTCCAGAATGGGATATCACAATCGCGCAATCGTCCTCTGTCAATTTTACCGCTTCCATGAGCTGGACGTCAAAGTCAGGATAATAAAACGAATCAATCGAAGTCCGCAAAAACTTGTGATAACCGTCCAACGCAACAACCGACGACCCGCCAAGGCCGAAGAATCCCAGTCGGCGGCAGTGAATGATTCGCAGAACCGCCCGGGCAAATTCAGATTCGTCAATGCCTTCCCGCGTGTCTTGAATGGCTCTTTGCGAACTGGTAAAAATCTTATCGGCAATTGTTGCCAACGTATCGTTAGCATCGATATCCTTAAAAATTGGTAGGTTTTGGGGCCGCAACTGCGTGTAAGCAAGCGAGAGGGTAAATTCCCGGAAGTTGGCAAATCCCAACGTCTTGACGAGTCGTGAAACCGAGGCCGTTGACGTTTCGGTCACCGCGGCCAAATCTTCAATGTTGGCCTCTGAGGCCGCTTGGGGATTTTCGATGACGTACTTGGCAATTTTCTTATTTGTTCGACTTAAATTGTCAAACGACTGTTTGAGCATTTGAACTGGCGAGCTCATTTAATCACCCTTCTTTTCTTGAATTAGTTACTGACAGATTATAGTAGAAGTAACGGATAGCTATTGTAAATATTTTACAACAAAATGCTTGCATTGTGAAATTGATTTTCATATAATATTGAAGTCGCTTACATGAGGTGAACTTTAAGATGCTTATATTTGATGCAATTTAACCAACATGGTAAATTTAGTTGAGGGCGGTTGCGAATTTTATTTACTTGGTTATGGATTTGAAAACACTATGAACAAATCCATTTCTTGGCCATTATCTTAATCATTTTACCGTCATTTTTCATGTTCGCCAACCGAAAATTATCAGTTTAAGACAGAAAGGAAGTTATATTGATGGATTATACACTGGGTGTCGATATTGGGACAACAAGTGTTAAGACAGTGCTCTATGACACCAATGGCAAGGTCCATGGGTACTCCAACAACGGTTATCCCCTCTATCAGGATACGCCGGACATGGCTGAAGAGGATCCAGAAGAAATTTTTTCTGCAATGCAGGATGGCATCACCGAACTGATTCGTAAGGCCAATTTAAAGTCTGGAGAATTGAAAGGGGTTGCACTTTCATGCGCGATGCACAGTCTGATTCTTCTTGATTCGGATTACAAGCCGCTCACCCGAGCCATTACTTGGGGGGATAACCGAGCAGTTCAGTATGCCGACGACTTGAAGGCCAGTCCCGAAGGCATGGAAATTTATCAGCATACCGGCACCCCGATTCACCCAATGACGCCGTTAACCAAGCTGATCTGGTTGAGAAACGATCATCCGAAATTATTCAAAAAAGCGCGCTGGTTCGTTGGCATCAAAGAATACATTCTCTACCGCCTATTTGGGGTTTTAAAGGAAGATTATTCGATCGCCAACGCGACTGGGATGTTTAACATCTATAACATGGATTGGGATGAGCAGGCCTTGAAGCTGGCTGGCGTTACCCGCGATCAGTTACCAGAGCTGGTTGACACCACTTATCAGCTCAAGGGAATGCACGACCAGTATGCCAAGGTTTTGGGAATTGATGCCAATACGCCATTTATTATCGGCGCTTCCGATGGTCCGCTGGCAAACCTTGGGGTTAACGCGATCAAACCGGGAGTCGTCGCCGTTACCATTGGTACTTCCGGCGCCGTTCGGGTGGTTACAGACAAACCCCATACCGATCCAAAGGCCCGGGTTTTCTGTTACTACCTTGCCAAGAACATGTGGGTCATCGGCGGCCCCGTTAACAACGGCGGCGTGGTCTTCCGCTGGGTCCGCGATCAATTATGCGCCCCTGAAAAGGTCACTGCCGAACAGATGGGCATTGATCCTTACGACCTGTTAACCCAAATTGCCGGCCGAATTCCAGCCGGCTCTGACGGCCTGCTGTTCTTCCCATTCTTGGGTGGCGAAAGAGCGCCAATCTGGGATGCAAACGCCCGGGGATCCTTCTTCGGCCTCAATCGAACCCATACCAGAGCGCACATGATTCGTGCCGTCCTCGAAGGAATTGTTTATAATCTATACACCGTGATGCTTGCGCTTGAAGAAGTGGTTGGGCGCCCAACCAGTATCCAGGCAAATGGCGGCTTCGCCCGTTCCCCGCTTTGGCGGCAAATGCTCACGGATATTTTTGAACAGGACGTTGCCATTCCTGAAAGTTTTGAAAGTACCGCACTCGGAGCTGCCACACTGGGGATGTACAGCCTTGGCCTTATTGACAATCTTTCAGACGTTTCAAACTTTGTGGGCACGACGGTTGTCCATCATCCGGATCCAAAGAACTTCCCAGCCTACCGGGAATTAATCCCAATCTACATTCGGCTGAGTCGTTCGCTGCAGCCGGAATACAAGAATATCGCTGACTATCAACGACGTCATGAACACAAAGACGACTTATCGGGAAAATAAGTACGAAAGAATACAAAAGGGTTTAAATTCGAAAGGAGATTGATGAAATGCAACTTCTTGCGCTATTAATCGGTATCATATTCTTACTGGTTTTAATCATCAAATTCAAAATTAATACCTTCGTTTCGTTGGTATTAACCGCTGCCGTAACGGCAATCATGCTTGGCATGCCGCTGGGAAAAATTGCTGATTCGATCACCAACGGAATTGGCAGCCAGTTAGGTGAATTGTCAATGGTCTTCGGGTTTGGGGCCATGCTTGGCCGCCTGGTTTCTGATTCAGGTGGTGCCTACATGATCGCCAACACGCTGATCAAACGATTTGGTAAGGCCCGCCTTCAAATCGCTGTTATGATTGCTTCGTTCATCCTTGGGATTGCGTTGTTCTTCGAAGTCGGGATGGTCTTACTGGTTCCAATCGTCTTCGCAATTGCCGTTGAAGCCGGTGTGCCAATTCTTTATCTAGGAATTCCAATGGCAGCTGCTTTGTCAGTTACCCACGGATTTTTGCCACCCCACCCGGCACCAGTTGCCATTGCGCAAGTATTGGGCGCCAATGATGGCCGAGTATTGCTATTCGGATTTATCATCGCCATCATCGCTGCCTACATTGCCGGACCACTTTTCTCCAAATTAGCGCGTAAATACGCTCCGGAGGCCTTTAATCGTCGAGGAAACTTATCATCAATTGGTGAAGTGAAGCAATTCACTCCTGAAGAATCCCCATCGTTTGGGCTTTCAGTCTTAACCGCCCTATTCCCAGTTCTATTGCTGGCAATCGCGACGATCTATAAAATGGCCGTTAACGGTGGTGCAACACCAAAGAACCCGTCACTTCTGGACTCAATCATTGAATTCATTGGCTCACCAAGTATTGCCATGTTAATTTCATTATTCTTCGCAATGTGGTCAATGGGTTGGGCTCGGAAACGAACGACTGCTCAAATTATGGAATCCCTTGAAAACGCCGTTAAATCAATTGCCATGCTGCTTTTGGTTATTGGTGGTGGTGGCGCCTTCAAGCAGGTTCTAATCGATGGCGGTGTTGGTAAAGAAGTTGCCAAGATCTTCTTGGGTTCTTCAATGTCACCACTGCTTCTTGGCTGGTTGATCGCCGTTGTTCTGCGAATCGCCCTGGGTTCCGCAACGGTTGCCTCATTGACGGCCGCCGGAATCGTTGCCCCACTGATGGCGGCTTCCGGTGTTGACCCGGCCCTAATGGTACTGGCCATCGGTGCTGGTTCACTTGCCGCATCTCACGTTAACGATGCCGGCTTCTGGATGTTTAGAGAATATTTTGATTTAACAATCAAGCAAACCCTTCAGACTTGGACAGTCCTTGAATCGATCATATCGGTTGTCGGGATTGCGTTAGTCATGGTCATGAATCTATTCTTCCATTAAAATGGTTAGCGTAATTGATTATTCTGGAATTTAATTGATCAAAAAAATTAAGGGATTGACGCAAAGTAAAAACTCGCGTCAATCCCTTTTTGGGAATCATTTTTTGGCTAAAGTGGTTGGCCTGTTTCCGGCAGCCCCATTCTGCTATACTAGCCCAATAAAGCTTTCGAAAGAAGCGATTTCTGATGCATCGATTCCGACAAATTATTTCAACCATCCCCCTCAGCGGAATGGGCTTTCTCAGTGTTTACCTGATCGCCCACATCAAATCCCTTGACCACCTTGCCGGTAACTTTACTTGGTTTGACTGGCTCAACCTAATTAACGGTATTCTGATTTTTCCGATAACCTATCTAACCCTCAAAAATCAAATCGCAAAGTTTCGCGACCAGCCAACCCAGAGGCAGCCAAGCCAAAGTTCCACTGTCCGTGCCAACGCTGGCGCGACGTTCTACACAGCCGTCCAATCCAGTTTCATTGCCCCATTAATACCGGGAAGTTTCGGCATTCTTCCCATCAGATTCATTAATCAGCTGCTGAGCGGGTTATTGGCCTACATTATCGCAATACCAATTGCCCTGGGACTGATTTTCAGTCAATTGATGGGTAAACCCATCGTCAAAATACTGGTCCAAAAGCTTGAAATCCATCGTTACCGGGCTTCCATAGCCGAGTCGAAGTGGGTAACGCGGCTTTCACACGCTGAATTTGAAACCGCCCTTCGATCAGGGATTCCCCCACTGGTGATCATTGGCAACCAAACGTCTCAGGCGGCCCGTTTGACAATGCCAAAGATTCTATTCGCAATTGCCGCCAATTCAGTTGAGAGCGGCTATTATGAGGCAAATCCGGCGATTGCTTCCAATCCGTCACTCATTCCCACCCGATTTGAACAGCAATCGTTGCCCACAATCCTGAAGATTACCCCCTCTGGCCAAATCACGTCCTTGGATCTGGCCAACTTGAACCAGGCACTGGCCGTAATGGCCCAACGATAACCTCTCAATGAAATCGAAGCGTGATTAACCAATTCTCGTAAAACAAGCGACCCACCAGTAACCAACAATGGTTTGACTGGTGGATCGCTTACTTTTATTAATTTATTTTAAGTCCTTATACCCGATTAATTCTTGGAATTCGCACCCGCTGCCCCACGATAACGGCAACAGCTACTTTGAGCGTATCGCCGGGGATAAAGGCCAGATTGGCCATTACCGCTGGCAGCCAAGGCATCCCCGAGCCAATTATCAGCCAAAGGGAGCCGAGAATGTCAACCAGAAGAACGGCCCCAATCCAGGTCCCCACTGCCTGACGACCGGGATGATGCATGAACGCACTCGCGTTGACACTGGCGATAAATGCCGGCGTTAGCAGCCAACCAATTAAATAGCCAGCCGTGGGACCCACAAAGACGGCCGGTCCCGCTTGGCCGCCGCTTAGAATTGGAAACCCAAGTAGGGCGAGTAACAGAAATAATCCGACGGCGATGGTTCCCCGTTTTGGTCCCAAGACGATGCTGGCAATCATAATCCCGAGGTTCTGCAAGACAATTGGTACCGGGACAAAAGCCAGTGGGATCGGCGGAATCAACCCGAGAATGATGATCACTGCCGTCATCAGAGCAACTTGAGTCATGTCATGAATTTTCACGTAAACCTCCAATAAAATCGCGAGTGAGAGAAAAAATGGTTCGCTACCATGGTGGGATAACGCCATTAAGACAATCGATGCTTTTGTCTCAGCGCCCATCACTAACAAACTGATTCACAATCAAGCGCAATTGATTAGCCATGATAGTGACTGTTTGGCATGAAAACTTTTTTAACCTCACCACTGCTAACGGTGACCTGCAGGCCATTTTCTTGCTGAACCACTAAAGCTCCCTGATCGTTAAACCGGATCGCCGTGCCGACGATGGTCTGATTGCCCATGATAATCTCAACTTTTTGACCCAGAGTTTCGGATAATTTAGCATATTCCGGCAAGAACTGGCCGGTATGATATGTCTGATACATATAGAAAAAGTTATCAATGATTCCAGCCACAATCTGATTACGATCCACGTTACTTTGCCGGACGACCGCGCCAGCCTTGTCCCGAATATCACAGGGAAAGTCACTGGAACTAACGTTGAGACCGATGCCGACGATCACGTTTTCGTGAACCCCATCTTCCAAACTGGAAATGGCTTCGGTTAAAATGCCGCCACATTTTCGATGGTGCACCAGAATGTCATTCACCCATTTTACCCGAAAATCAACTTCCGGGAAAAAATGCTGCAGCGTCTGGATCACGCAGACCGCCGTCCCAGTGGTAATTAGGCCGGAGTGAATTTCTCGCCGGTCCTGCAGCGGGATCAGAACGCTCATATAGATCCCGGTCTGAGGAGGTGAATAAAAACGCCTGCCTAAACGGCCGTGGCCGCGGGTTTGCGTATCAGTCACAAACACCACCGGCTTGGCCAGCGGATAGGTCGAACTATACGCCTTTGCATAGTCATTCGTCGAGGTCAGGGTTTTAAAGCACTTCACATCCACCGGAAATGTGGTTAGTCGGTGGTGGGCAATCACCTGGGGGTCAAAGGTACTCGAGAATTTGTAAGCGTACCCCAGTCCCTTCTTGGTGATAATGGTGTGGCCCTGACGTTCCAATTTAAGGATATTATGGTAGACAGCCGGCCGACTGATATTGAGCTTTTTTGCGAGATCATTACCGGAAACGTATCGCCGATCGCATCTGAGAAGCTCATGTAGAATTTGTGATTGATAGTCTGACACTTCAGCATTCCCTCTTCTTCTCGATCGGCGACTTTTCCCATAAATTTTAAATTAAGTGAACACCCTTATCAACATACACAATATCGCCAGTCATCCCAGTTGCCAAATCACTCATCAAGAAGGCGGCAACATTGCCGATTTCTGCGGTGGTCACACTCTTCTGATCAACGGTTCGTGATTGAGATTCCTTCAGGAGTTCCCCATGGTGCTTGATTCCGGTAACGGCCAGTGTCTTAACCGCGCCAGCAGAAATGGCGTTAACGCGAACACCGGCATCCCCTAGATCAGATGCTAAATAGCGGACGCTTGATTCGAGGGCAGCCTTGGCAACCCCCATCATGTTGTAGTTCGGAATTGCCCGGGTTGACCCAAAGTAGGTCAACGTCAAGATACTTCCGGGATTGGTCAAGAATGGTTTGGCATAGCGACTCACCGCAATCAGTGAGTAAGCACTAATGTTTTGAGCCAAATCATACCCGTCACGGGTCGTATTCACTAAGCCCGACGTCAACGTGTCCTTATCCGCATAGGCAATCGCGTGAATCACGCCATCAATTTTCCCGTGCTTTTCCCCGATTTCTGCAAACGCCTTTTCAATGTTCTTGTCATCTGAAACGTCACATTCAACCAATTCGGAATCTTCGGGCACGAAGCGCTCAAGGCTCTTCTTAATTCGATCATTTTGATACGTCAGAATCACGTTGGCACCCTGGTCCAAAATCGCTTGGGTACATCCCCATGCGATGCTGCGCTTGTTGGCAACACCCATAATTACAATTGTTTTTCCATCTAAAAAGCCACTCATCATTTCGGCCTCCAAATTAATTTTCACTAGAACTTACGATAACGGTTATGGCGTTGACGCATTAATTCATCAACGGGCAGATTCTTTAATTCATTAAATTGATTAGCTAAAAAGTCCCGTAACGGCTCCAAATCGTCGCCAGAATGGTATTCGTGAATAATTTGATCAATAATACCAGTTTTCAATAACCATTCCGGGGTCAATTTCAGCGCTTCGGCGGCCTCTTTAACCTTTGCCGAATCCTTCCACATAATGCTTGCGTAACCTTCCGGAGATAGCACGGAATAAATGCTGTCTTCAAACATGAAGACCCGATCGCCACACGCCAGAGCAATTGCGCCGCCACTGCCGCCTTCACCAACAATGATACTAATGTATGGCACCCGTAACTGCATGCCGACTTGTAAGCACTGGGCAATTGCCGAGCCAATGCCGTGATATTCGGCATCAACATCCGGCCAGGCCCCCGGCGTGTTCACCAGTGCCAAAATTGGCCGGTGAAACTTTTCTGCTTGCTTCATCAAACGCAACGCCTTCCGGTAGCCTTCTGGTTCCGGACTGCCAAAGTGGCGCTTGATATTTTCCTCCGTGTCGGTGCCTTTTCGAATGCCCACAACCGTAATCGGCTGATCATTTAACCGGCCAACGCCGCCAATGACGGCCTGATCATCCCCATCAGACCGGTCGCCATGAAGTTCGAAAAAGTTGGAAATTAATCCTGATATTAGTTCATCAGTGGTCATTTTTTTGGGACTCCGAGCAGCGGTGACCCGTTCATAAGCTGTTTTATTCGCCATTCGCGTTCTCCTTTGTATGTAAGGATAACAGGTTGGTTAACGTCTTTTTCATGTCGCTTCTGGGAACAATGGCGTCGATGAAGCCGTGTTGAATCACGGTTTCAGCTCGCTGAAAATCCTTTGGCGGCTGTTTCATAATTGTCTGCTCAATCACGCGCCGACCGGCAAACCCAACCAACGCGTGGGACTCTGCCAAAATAATGTCGCCCTGCATCGCGAAGCTGGCCGTCACCCCACCGGTTGTTGGATCGCACAGAACAACCAGGTAAAATAGACCGGCTTTACTGTGGGCTTCGACGGCCTGAGAAACTTTAGCCATCTGCATCAAGGAATTGATTCCTTCCTGCATCCGGGCCCCGCCTGAAGCGGTAAACATCACCACCGGCAATTGATCACGAGTTGCCCGTTCAAATAAGCGGACAATCTTCTCACCAGTTGCGCTGCCCAGGCTTCCCATTACAAAGAACGGATCCATAATCCCGACAGCAACCTTCATCTTAGCAAGCGTCCCGATTCCAGTCAGCACGCTTTCCTTAATGCCGGTGACCTTCTTTGCCTTGGCAACTTTGGCCATATACTTTTCATCGGTATACTGCTTGGGAACGGTGACATCACTATCCAATTCCTCAAAGGAGTCAAAGGTAATTTTTGCCCGGCGTTTGGCAGTAATTCGAAATCCAAAGCCACAGTTCGGACAAGTTCGCTGCTTGCCGGCGCGCATCGAAAAGAACGTTGAATGACAAACCGGACATTCCTTCATAATATTGTCGGGGATGTTGTCCATCCGCTTCTTCAATTCTTCCCGGCTCGGCATCTTAAACCGACTTTGCAGCATCTAATCCCCTCCCGTTATTAAGGACGTCGTTTTCAATGAAGCTGGTTGAGTAGGTTCCTTGGTTAAATTGGTCGGTGGCAATCAAATCATACAGGAACGACTGATTCGTCGTTACCCCAGTAATTTCGAGCTCACCTAATACCCGTTTCATTTTGGAAATGACGGCGTCACGATTGTTCAAATGAACAATCAGCTTGGCAATCATTGAATCGTAAAATGGCGAAATGAAGCTGCCGTTAGTCACGCCAGAGTCAATCCGGACGCCCAGCGACCCATCTGGGAAGAATAAATGGGTAATCTTTCCCGGCTGCGGAGCAAAGTTGTGGTCCGGATCCTCGGCATTTAAACGGCATTCCAGTGCATGTCCCTTAACGGCTGCGTCTTCTTGGGTAAAGGAAAGTGCTTCACCACTGGCAACTTCCAATTGACCCTTAACCAGTTCAATGCCGGTCACCTCTTCGGTAATCGTATGCTCAACCTGAAGGCGCGTGTTCATTTCCATAAAGTAAAAGTGATGATCATCATCCATGAGAAATTCGTAGGTGCCCGTGTTGGTATATCCCAACTTCAGGGTGGCATTGGCGACAATTTCACCGAGCTTTTGGCGTTCAGCGGCAGAAATCAAGACGCAGGGGCTTTCTTCAATCACCTTTTGATGATTTCGCTGTAGTGAACAATCCCGCTCCGGGAGGTAAACCACGTGACCAAATTCATCGGCGATCACCTGCATCTCAACGTGTTTGGCGTGCCGAATCAGCTTTTCCACGTACATACTGTCGTCGTCAAATGACGCGCGAGCTTCCCGTTGCGCCTGAGCAAAAGCGTCGCGCAGCTGATCAGGGCGATCAACCTCGCGAATTCCCTTGCCACCGCCACCGGCAGCTGACTTCAATAATACTGGGAACCCAATGCGCTCAGCGACTTTCTCAGCCTGGGCAATCGACGTCACGTCCCCTTCACTGCCAGGAATGACGGGCACGCCGGCAGACTTCATTGCTTCTCTCGCATTGGCCTTATCACCCATTAATGAAATTAACTGGTGACTGGGGCCAATAAATTTAATATGGCAAGTTTCGCATAGCTGCGCGAACTCGGCATTTTCGGACAAAAATCCATATCCGGGATGAATGGCTTGACAGCCAGTTAACGTTGCCGCACTGATAATCTGCGTCATGTTCAGATAGGAATCCCCGGGCTGGGGACCGCCAATGCAGATCGCTTCATCCGCTAAATGAACAAACAAACTATCCTTGTCAGCACTTGAATAAACCGCAACCGCTTCAATATTCAGATCATGAAGGGCCCGAATAATCTGAACCGCAATTTCGCCACGATTTGCCACTAATACTTTTTTAAACATACGCTCACCTCTCGTAACGAGTTACAAATTACTGTTCAATCAAATCTAGGCGGCAAAACCGCCCCGCTGCTATTCAACGGCAAAGATGAGGTCAGCTTCAGTAATCACCTGACCGTCACGCGTAATTTTACCGTGACCAAGGCCGATGTTCATCCGGAGCTTCTTCATTTCCACATTAAAGATCAACTTGTCACCCGGCCGAAAATCGTCGCTGAAGGTGGCATTCTTGATGCCGCCAAAGAACACATTTTTGCCGTGATACTCAGACAGACTCAAAATTGCGGCAACCCCGGTTTGGGCCATCGCTTCAATCATGATTGGTCTGGGCACCACTAGTTGCCCGGGTTTTTGATTCTCAAAGAACCATTCGTTAATTGAAATTAACTTAACCGCCTCGGCGGATTTTCCAGGTTCAACATCCAAGAACCGGTCAATCATTTGAAAGGGATAGCGCTGTGGAATCATGTCATTTACTTCTGGTTTCATCTGATTACCCCTTCGTTACTTGAAATAGCGGCTGACCATATTCAACCATGCTGCCATCCTTGACCAACACGTTTGAAATCGTTCCGGTGACGTCGCTCTTAACCTCATTAATCATCTTCATCGCTTCAATCACACAGACGACGTCGCCCTTCTTTACCTGATCTCCCTGTTTTTTGAAAACCGGTTTATCCGGACTTGGCGCAAAGTAGATCACGCCCACTAGCGGTGCCGTGATTTCGGCAACGTTGTCGTCGACTGGTTGGCCACTGGTAGTGGTCTGGGATTGTTGCTCCTGACCGTTTTGTACAGGCCGTGTCCCATTACTGGTAACAACTTCAGTTGGCTGCGGTGTTTGATCCGGTTCAGCAGCTTCTCGCTTGCTGAACGCCAACTGAAAGTCGTCCTGACTCAGCTTAAAATCTTTAAGTGTTGATTTATCAAACTTCTCTAATAAACGTTCAATCTCTTTCTCGTCCATTATTAGTCACATCCCTTAAATGCAATCACCGCATTATGGCCTCCAAAACCAAATGAATTACTGATTGCGACGTTAACGGGTGCCTTTTTATTGTCATCATTAACCAGGTTGACGGTGCATTCTTCATCTTGGTGCTGCACCCCAACGTTAACCGGCATCTGGTTACGTTGAATGGCCCCGATCGTGGCAACGGCTTCAATCGCGCCGGCTGCGCCCAGTGCATGACCGGTCATGCCTTTGGTGCTGCTGACCTTCACGTGATCGTTAGTTGAGAAGACCTCACTAATGGCTTTTGACTCAGCACTGTCGTTTGCATGGGTACTAGTCCCGTGGGCATTAATATAATCAACGTCTTCTGCGGCAACGCCAGCTTCGTCAATGGCCATCTGCATGGCCCGCTTGGCACCCTTACCTTCTGGATCAGGGGCAGTCATGTGGTAAGCGTCACTGGTAGTTCCGTAACCGACAATTTCAGCCAAAATTTTGGCACCACGCTGTTTCGCATGATCGTAATCTTCAAGAATTAAGGTGCCTGAACCTTCCCCCATTACGAAGCCGTTTCGATCCTTATCAAACGGAATCGAAGCCTTTGTTGGGTCCTCGGCCTTTGATAAAGCGGTCAGTGAAGCAAATCCAGAGATCCCAATTTCATTGACTGAGGCCTCGGTACCACCGGTAATCATGACTTTAGCCTTACCGAGCTTAATCTGCTCAAAAGCATTGCCGATCGCGTTGGTTCCTGAAGAACAGGCAGTTACGATTGCCTGGCTGGTATTTTGGGCGTTAAAAGCAATTGAAATGTTTCCGGCGGCCATATTAATGATTGAATCCGGCACAAAGAGTGGGGACACCCGCTTAGGTCCCTTATCATGCATCTTAATGACCTGCTGCTCGATAGTTGTCAGGCCACCAATTCCGGAGCCATAGATGACCCCCAAGTCCTCGGGGGCAACGTTGGTTTCGTCCAAGCCAGCATCTTCCATTGCTTCCTTGGCTGAATACAGCGCGTAAGTACAGAAAAGATCGTTCCGTTTGGCAAATTTCTTATCCACCCGTTTGGTTGGTTCAAAGTCTTTGACTTCACCAGCAACCGTAATTCCGGTCGGTTCAGAATCAAACTTTGTAATCTTATTAATCCCAACCTTTGAATTAAAGAGGTTGGTTAAAAATGTCTCAACATCATTTCCGATGGGGGTAACGGCTCCCATTCCGGTAACAACTACTCTGTTCATGAAATGTCTCCTTTACTCCTAGATCGTCAGGCCGCCATCAACGGTAACAACCTGCCCGGTGATGTATTGATTGTGAATCAAGAATGCGACCGTATCAGCAATTTCATCAGCCTCACCAAAACGTTTCAACGGAATCTGGTCGGCAAATTCTTTCTGCCGGCGATCACTCATCTTTTCAGTCATGGCCGTGCGGATCATGCCGGGAGCAACCGCATTTGCGCGAATGTTTCGCAGTGTGCCTTCACGAGCAGCCGTTTTGGTTAAGCCCACAAGGCCGGCTTTGCTGGCCGAGTAGTTGGCCTGACCTAAGTTTCCGTGAAGCCCTGAAATACTTGAAATGTTCACAATTGCGCCGGATCGCGCCTTTTGCATCACCTTCATGGCAAACTTAGTCATGTTAAACGCGCCAACTAAATTGGTATCTAGAACCGCTTTGAAATCTTCAAGGCTTAAGCGACTCAACAATTTATCTTTGGTGATGCCGGCATTATTCACCAGCACGTCAAGTTGGCCATAGGTTTCAACGGCCGTGTCAATCATTGATTTAGCGTCATCTTCGTCAACAACGTCACCGACCACATTAATGTACTGATCGGAAAACTCAGCCAACTGTTGCTTCACCTCATCACTTAACGGATGATGACTATTGATGATCACCGAAAAGCCATCGTGAAGCAATCGACTGGCGATTGCCAACCCGATTCCTTTGGCAGCACCGGTAACTAACGCTACTTGTTTCTCACTCATTATTTCACCAACTTCATGTTTGTTCTTACTTCGTTTAGGGTTGCCACGCTATCCACGTGGTAGGCCTGGACGTTGGGAATTGATTTCAACGCGAACTTCATCAACGTATCGCCAGGGCCGATCTCGATCATTGCCTGACTATCAAGGTTGTGAAGGGCTTGCAGACAGTCGACGAAATACGTTGGGTTGACCAGTTGATCAACCAACGTCTGCTTCACGTGTGCCAGTTCGAACGGCTGCTTAGTCGTGTTACTGATAACCGGGAATTTAAAATCATGAAATGCGACATTGACAACCCGGTCAGCCAACAAATCGCTGGCTTCCTGCATAAACGGGGTGTGGGAGGCAACCGTCATCTTGAGCGGTACCACCCGTTTAATCCCGTGTTCATGCAGAAAATCAGTTGCGGCAGCAAGGCCCGCTTCCGAACCGCCAATCACAATTTGAGAAGTTGTGTTGTAGTTAGCCGGATAAATCTCGCCGGCCTGTGAACCCACACGACAAGCTTCCCGGACAATATCGGGATTGGCCTTTAGCACGGCGGCCATTTTTCCGGGATGGTTTTGTCCAGCCCGGTCCATATATTGACTGCGATCGTGAACCAATGGCAATGCATCTTCAAATTGAATTCCGCGGGCGGCGATCAGCGCACTATATTCGCCTAAGCTCAGGCCGGCAGCGCCGATGGGGGCCCCAACATCTTTTTCAAGGATGCGGTAAATCCCGGTGCTCATCGTCACAATTGCGACCTGCGTATTCTTAGGATCGCTCATCACGTCTGGATTGCGAAGGTCCAAGTGTAAAATATCAGAGGCCTCTTCAATGGTGTCGCGGTAGATCGATTCTTGCTGATAAATATCCTGGCCCATCCCGGCAAACTGCTTGCCTTGGCCGCTAAATAAATAACTTAGTTTCAAAATATCAACCCACTATTCAGCTTTTTGCTTCAAAACGTAGTTTACCAAATCGTCAACCGTTTCCATGCCATCATCGGTTTCGATTTCGATGTCGTAAGTATCTTCAATTTTGTCAACAACTTCAAAGATGTCCAAGCTGTCAAGATCCAAATCATTCTTGAAGTTGGTATCTTCCTTAATTTTGTCTGCGTCAACGTCCAATTGGTCTACCACGATATTCTTTACTTGGTTGAATACTTCTTCTTTAGTCATTTTGTAATTCCTCCGAATTTAATGTTAGTTTTTAGTTTTTTGAACCCTTTTAAGTGGTGCGTGAAACACAAGTTAATACGTCAAGATCATGGTGCCGACCGTTAAGCCGCCGCCAAATCCCGACAGCGCAATGACATCACCGCGCTTGATAATCCCGTCTTTGACCAGCTGGTTCAGCAAAATCGGCTCGCTGGCCGCGGCGGTATTGCCATACTCATCGATGTTGACGGGAAATTTTTCCGGTGCCACATTCAGCGTCGCCGCAATCCGCTCAACAATTCGACTATTGGCCTGATGAAGCACAAAATGATCGATGTCGGCAACGCTTAGAGAAGCTTGGGCCAAAGCCCGGTTAATGGATTGGGGGACTTCATTAACCGCGAACCGATAAACCCGCCGCCCGTTCATTTTAAAGAACGGGTTGGTAGCGGTCTGATCCTTGGTGAACGGTGTCGGCTGACCGGTTTGGCCAGCCGTCAGGTACTGTCCCATGCTGCCAAGTGTCTTCAAGTCTTCGGCCCGAAACGATCCGGCGGACTTCTCGGCATTTTCAATTAGAACACCGCCAGCACCGTCGCCAAACAGGACGGCGGTCGACCGGTCATGCCAATCAATCAGTTTACTGAGCGTTTCCCCACCGATTAAAATCGCGTGTTTGCGTTGATCGCCCATCAACATCTGGCGAACCACTTTGAGGCCATAGACGAACCCCGAACAAGCAGCGTCAAGATCCATTGCAACCGCGTTATCCGCCCCCAGGTTTCCCTGCACGATTGCGGCCGTAGCCGGAGTCAGATAATCTGGTGACATTGTCGCGACCACAATCAGGTCAATGTCTCGAGCCATTAAGCCGCTCTTTTTCAGCAGCTGATTGGCAACGGCTGTCCCCAGCGAGCTGGTGGTTTCATGAGTAGCAATGTGCCGCCGCTTAATGCCGGTTCTCTGGGTGATCCACTCATCGGATGTATCCATCATCGTTGACAATTGATCATTGTCAACAACGTGGTCGGGAACCGCGGCGGCCGTTGCCATAATTTTGAAATCTTCAAACTTCATTTTGATGAGACCTCGCCAATAAAATCTTCGACATTTAACAATGCCTGTTTCATTTTTTTAATATCGGCACCCCCGAATCCCTTGAGACACTGCTCAACGAGTTTTCGGTGAAACGCGTAGTGGGCCCGATACAGCAGCCGCCCCTTACTTGTTAGCGCAAGGTTGATGATTCGCCGATCCTGAAGGTTGGTAATCCGGGTGATGTAGCCCTTCCGTTCCAAATTATTTAAATTTGCCGTAAGGGTTCCCTTACTCAAGCGGAGAATCCGGGCGACTTCCGACGTCGTTTTCCGGTCGTGTAGGCCGATCGTATGAACCAAATGCAACTCTTTTGCAGTGATGTCCTTAAAACGACTCTTTCGAATCTCGCTTTCTTCAATTCGCATAATCTGGTCATAAATGTCGATTAGCGCATCGCTGATAAAGTTGTAGTCAGCTTTAATTTCATCACTCGTAGCATTCATTGGTTTTCTCCTAGTTTCTGAGACGACTTAAATTTTCTTTTTGGGATCCGGCACAATGAAACTCAGTGTCGCCGAGCAGGCAACTTTATCGTCAACCTTGGCTTCACACTTTACCTTGCCCATGTTGTCACGCTGTTTTTCCATATCAACGTGCAATTTCAAAACGTCGCCGGGACGAACAACTTTTCTAAACTTAGCATTATCAATTGAACCAAGATAGGCAGTCTTGCCGAGGTACTTTTCGGTCTTTAAAATCAGAATTGACGCCGCCTGGGCTAACGATTCGATAATTAAGACCCCTGGCATAACGGGATTCCCAGGGAAATGCCCCTGAAAAAACTCTTCGTTAATCGTGACGTTCTTGGTACAAACAATCGACTCTCCAGGATTGAGTTCATCAACCCGGTCCATAAACAGGATCGGATAACGGTTGGGAATCAAATCCATAATTTCCGAAGCATCTAATACACTCATTGGTTTCTTCCTTTCAGCAACAAACTGATGAAACAAATAATAGTTTGATTATCAAACTATTTATTTAAAAAAACTGTCAAAAAATGGCCATCACGTCGTTCATTAATTGAACAAGACACATCATATACTAAAATAGTTTGATTATCAAACTACCTTTCGAATGAGAACTTAAATTCACGTTATTAAAACCCCGATACCTTGGGAAATAAAGCGGATTCTCAAAAAAATGAGAAAAAGTTTTCTTTACTTACCTTGATGACCAAAGAATGGCGCCTAAGATCGCGAAGAGCAGGCCCATGGATCGTTGAATGACTGATACGGCGTGATGGTGGCTTTAGCAGGTCCGCAAATTTCAACCTTCAAGAAATGCTTGATCCCAGCCGCGGCGGATTATGAAGTTTCATTGTTTGTTCATCAAGCTTGGAAATATCAGTGGTCGTTACATCCGGGCGATTTCTCCTTTGCATGGTAAGAAAATCGGCATATTCTAACCATTTCTCGCAAAACCGCTTTTGACAATGGGTTGAAATCACAAAAAGCCACTCCGTCGACGCGCTGTCAACAAAATGGCCCTTTCTGTTACTACTTCAAATCTTCGATTGAATTAACATTTTTCATATACGTTGGAACTGCCAGGCCAACCTTGGCACCATTCAAATTGGTTCCCAGATCATCGAAGCGGCCCTTAAAGTCATTATAGTAAAGGCCCTGCGTGTTTGGCAGCCAGGCACTAACCGTTCCGTCAGCTGCCTTGGTGGCAATTGACGTCCACATTGGCTGAAGCTCCATCGCTTGGATGGTTACTTTATATCCCAATGACCGAAGCACGTTAGCAACAACGTTGGTTGACGCAATTTCTGAATCCCAGGCAACGTAAGTTAACTTGATGGATTGGCCATGAACGTGTTTAATCCCCTTAGTCCACGAATCAACCTGCTGACGATTTTCGCGAATCCAATCATTAGCAGCTTTCCTCGGGCTTTCACCGTGATTAACCTTTAACATGACTGAAGACATCTGTTTCGGCCGCCAATTAAAGCGGTTCAAAAGCTGATAGGCCTCTGGTTTGTCCTGTTTCAAGCCCTTTCGAACAATCGTGTTGATATGCTCGGTTTTCCCGTAGATGTTTTTGGGATCCTTCAAGAACTTCAATTTATACTTTGTGAACATCCAGTGCGGCGTCCAACCGGTAATGACAATTGGCGTTTTATATCGGATCGACTTACCCAGTGTTGACAGCATGGCTGCCGTGGAACTGGTTTGCAGCTGCCAATTTCCCTTATCCAGTCCGTAGGCTTTCATTGCTTTCTGCGTGGTCGCCATCTCACCGGCACCAGCTTCAATCCCGGTGATTGTGTAGTTGATTTGCTTACCAACCGGTTCTTTGGGATTGTACTTAGCCTGTTGGCTGGCACAGCCTGAGAGCAGCACGATTGAAAAGAGGACCGAAATAAAGCCAAATAATTTTAAATTAATTTTCTTCATTTTGACTCCCTTCTAAGCTTTGGGTGTTTTGCTCCGATTAATCGCTTGGGTGATTCGATCCAGGATGATTGCCAAGATCACAATCGCCAAGCCGGCGGCAAATCCGCTTCCGGCGTCGTTTCGACCAACGGCGAAGTAAACCTTGTTTCCAAGACCCATGGCACCAATCATTGACGCAATCACAACCATCGACAACGACAGCATCATACTTTGGTTGACCCCGGCCATCAACGTCGACTTGGCAAGCGGCAACTGCACCTTAATGAGTTTTTGCCAAGAAGTCGATCCATAGGAATCGGCCGCTTCAATTAAATCAGCAGGTACCTGGCGAATTCCCAAGTTGGTCATTCGAATTGTTGGCGGCATTGCGAAAATGACTGACGCAATGACACCGGGAACCATCCCGATGCCGAAGAAGGCAACCGCTGGGATCAAATAAACAAAGGCTGGCATGGTTTGCATGAAGTCAAGAATTGGCTTGACAATCACTTCAACCGTCTTGGATTTTGCCATCCAAATTCCCAGCGGAACCCCAATAACCAGCGCGATCAAGCTTGAAGTCAATACCAATGTCAGTGTCTGGGTCATGTCCCGCCAGTAACCTTGGTTCCAAACATATAACAGGCCAATTAATTCAAACCCAATCAGTGTCCAATGCTTGGTCTTACGATTGAGCCAGTATGTGCCGCCAATCACTAGCACAATAAACAGCCAAATTGGAATCAGATCAAAAATCCATTGAAAACCATTGATGATCCCACCAATAAAGTTGGTGATGGCATTGAAGAAGCCGGTAAATCCTTCCAACCAGTTAACAAAATGATTGACCCAGTCAGCAACTGGGATTTGTGGAATGTTAGGCATCGGCATTCACCTCGTTTCCGGAAATTGCTCCAAGGACGGCGCCCCGGATGATAATTCCCAATAAATGTTTTTGATCGTCAACAACCGCAAACGGAATTGACGTTTCAGAAATCTTTTCCATAATTGTGGTAATTGGTGTATCAGGTTTCGTCGTCGGCACATCCTTTTGAACAACCGAGTCCAACTTCGTGACCTTTTGGCGGATTAAATCCATCACGTGGCTGGCATCCACAATTCCGATAAACTCCCGCTTATTATTAACGACGTAGACCGATGAAATTTCATTTTCAAGCATCCGCCGCATCGCAATCCGCGGCCCATCCTTGTCAATGTTCACCGTGTTCGGGCGGATCATAACGTTTGCCGCGGTCAGCACCTTGGTCCGATCAACATCCTCAATAAACCGTTCAACATACTCGTCAGCAGGCTGCGTCAGAATCTCTTCAGGCGTCCCAATCTGAACAACTTCCCCGTCCTTCATGATCATGATGCGATCGCCAATCCGCAGTGCTTCGTTTAAATCATGAGAAATGAAAACGATGGTCTTATGCAGATTTTCCTGAAGATCCAGGAGTTCATCCTGCATGTCCTTACGATTTAACGGATCTAGGGCAGAAAACGCCTCGTCCATCAATAAGATCTGCGAATCATTGGCCAGCGCTCTGGCAAGGCCAACTCGTTGTTGCATCCCACCAGATAATTGGGTTGGATACTGGTTGTCGTACCCATGAAGCCCAACCAGTTCAAGGGCATCGTGGGCCTTTTTAATTCGCGTATCTTTATCGACTCCCTGAATTTCCAAACCGTACGCCGTGTTTTCAACGATCGTTCTGTTCGGAAAGAGGGCAAAGTTCTGAAAAACCATACTCATTTTTTTGCGCCGAACGTTAAGAAGCTCTTTCTTATCGAGTTTGGTCAGGTCATCACCGTCAATGGAAATCTTCCCCGAAGTCGGTTCAATGAGCCGATTGATCATGCGAATAATCGTGGACTTACCACTTCCGGAAAGTCCCATGATCACGAATATTTCACCATCATTAACTGTGAAAGAGGCGTTGTTAACCCCGACCGTGGCCCCAACGGCATTTAAAATTTCAGCTTTTGATTTACCTTCATTAAGTAATTCCTGGGCTTTTTGGATCCTTCTGCCAAAAATTTTGGTAAGATGTTCTACTTTTAATTTTTCTGTCATGTGATCCTCCTCATCGCGATAACCCGATAAAAAATGGCACTCGTAGGGGGTGTCATATCGGGTTTCGTAAAAATTATAACTATTCTACCGTAACAAAAATTCGGTTTTGATTCAAACATTTACCTCGTTGGAATGCCGTCCTGACGGAACTGAAAAAAGATTGCCTCAGCAGGTTACCACCAATCATTAAACCGGTTTCATCACCTTTTTGCTTCCGAAAGCCACCGTATCGTGATGATCGGTGATAAATAAGGGTTTTGAACCGTTATAATTAAAAAGGAATATTTTTTATAATAAAATTTCGGAGATTGCAAATTTCATGCTTCAAATTTGATTTCACTTTGAGCCGGAAAATTCTTCTTTCAATCACCGCGGGATAAAACAGATTGGCGATTACCAGCAACCATCGATAAATGCGACGCCGATTAAAGGTCCCCTAAAAAATGAATCCTGCCCCGACTACCAGATCCCGACAGCGCCACGATTTACTTTCTTGATCACGCTCATGGACAAAATAGACGACCATTCCAAAACACGGAATAATCGCCTACCATCACACTCGTTAATTATTTGATTTAATCTGTCACTGAATCTTCACGTTCAAAAACGGTAATTGATTCCACATGGACCGTTTGGGGGAACTGATCAACCGGCTGAATTGGCTGGTTAATTTGATAACCCTTAGCGGTTAACAGCCGCGCATCTCTGGCAAGGGTTGCTGGATTGCAGGACACGTAAACCAGGCGCTTAGGACCCATTTCTGCGACACTGTCGATTAATGATTCATCCAACCCCTTACGAGGCGGGTCAACCACGATCACATCGGGATCCAAACCATCTTGTTGCCATTTTGCCAACTGGTCTTCAGCTTTAGCGGTCACGAACTTACAATTCTTAATGTGGTTGATTCTAGCGTTTCGTTTAGCGTCTTCAATGGCTTCGGGAACAATTTCGACACCGTAAACTTTTCGAACAACTTTTGCCAGCGACAGCGAAATTGTCCCAATCCCACAGTAGGCGTCAATCACAACGTCGTCCTTGGACAATTCCGCTTTTTCAATGGCCAGCTGATAAAGCTTCTCGGTTTGAGTTGGATTGACCTGGTAAAAGGAATTCGGCGAAATTTCGAAATCCAATCCCATTAGTTGATCAGTAATCGTCCCCTTACCATAGAGGACAATATTTCGAGTTCCCATAATCGCATTGGTATTTTTAGAATTAATGTTTTGAACAATGCTCTTAACTTCCGAAAGCTGATCCATAATTTCGGTGATGATTTCTGCCTGGCTCGGCAGCTTTCGCGACCGAGTAATCAGGACGATCATCATTTCATGAGAATAGTGGCCCCGACGAACCATGATATTTCGGATAACCCCTTTGTGAGTCTCCTCATCGTAAGGTTGGATCCCAAATTTGCGAAGAATATCACGAACAACCACAACGGCTTCGTCAATTTTCGGATCCTGAATATAGAAATCCTCAATTGGTACTAAGCTATGGGAGTGCTTGCGGTAAAAACCGGTTTGGAGTTTGCCGTTAATCATTCTCACGGGGATTTGCGCTTTATTCCGATATTGAAAGGGTTTGTCCATCCCGATGGTTGGCGCAACCTCAACGGGCACTTTCATTTTATCAAAATCAACTTGGATTTGATGTTGTTTAAACGTCAGTTGAGCTGGATAAGCTAAATGCTGTAACGGCGCAATGCCAGTTTGGGTATACGCCCCATCAACCGGATCAACCCGATCAGAACTCTTCCGCTTGATCGTTAGAGCCTTGGCAAAGGCAAAGTTCCGCTTCACCTTCGTGATGAGTATCGTAACAAGTTCAGTTGGTAACGCATCTTCAATAAAAATTGGAAAATCATCGATCTTAGCAACGCCCAGTCCTTGATACGTTAAATCCGAAACTTCAACGTCGTACTGTTTATTCTTTTGTACTGGTACTTGTGTTTTCATTTATTCACCTATTTTTGACCTGCAAACAAAAATTGCGAGACGAAAATTCGCTTCGCAATTTCTTTCATCAATCTATTAAACTATTCTTTATCAGGCAACTTGTCAACACCTTTGATAAAGTTCTTTTCAACCTGTTTCATCTCAATGGTTTCTTCAGAGTATGCGTCATCCGGAATTTCATCAGTATTGGCGAAAAAGGTGATATGTTGCTTGAGATCAACAAAGGTCATCGGCGCATCACCACCGTATTCGCCATCAAGATTAATCAGCATTCGATCGCCATTTTTGGCAGGCCGAGCTGTCACTTTCCGGGTCTTTTTATAAATAATTCTTGGATCGTCAACGTGACGTCCGCCGTTAATGACCTTCGAAGCAAGGTGCAGAATTTCAACCAAATTACTTGTTTTGACAATGATTAACGTGAACTTGCCGTCATCCAGAGAGGCATCGGGGACAATCTGTTCAAATCCCCCAACCGAATTAGTTAGCGCGAGGAAAAACATGGAAGCCTTCCCCTTAAACTCACCATCGTCGTATTTGATATCCATGTCAATTGGTTTGATCCGCGGTAACAGTTCAGCCCCCTTGACCAGGTAGGCTAAATATCCAAAGAACGTCTTTAAATCTGAAGGAACATCATAAGTCAACTCGGTCAGCAATCCGCCGGCAGCGATATTAATGAAGTAATTTTCGCCGGCATGGCCGATGTCCATTTTGATGGTCTGCTTTTTGAAGATCAGTTTTGCAGCTTCAACCGGGTCTTCCCGCGGAATGTGAAGTGCCCGAGCATAATCATTGGTTGTTCCGGCTGGAATGACCGCCATCAATGGCCGTTTTTTTAATGGTGCGATCCCATTAACGACTTCATTGATTGTCCCATCACCGCCAGCAGCAACCACTAATTCAAACCCGTCTTTGGCAACTCGTTGGGCTTCATTCTTAGCCGAATCCTTCTCCGGGGTTGTGGCAAATGCACTGGTTTCGTATCCTGCGTGTTCAAACACATCCAGAATATCCACCATTTTTTGCTTTAATATTTCCCTACCTGACGTAGGGTTGTAAATCACTCTTGCCCGTTTTCGCATAACAACCTGACCTTCTACTTGTTCATGGAGTCCTTTAATAATTTGTTAACCACTTGAGGATTAGCCTTACCATGAGTTTCCTTCATGATTTGACCAACTAAGAAGCCGATCGCCCGGTCCTTACCATTATGGAAATCCTCAACCGATTGCGGATTGGCCCCAACTACTTTATCAACTAGTGGCTGAAGTTGAGCCGGATCTGAAAGCTGGACCATTCCTTTATCTTCAACAAATTTTTTCGGCTCGTCACCCTTTGTAATGGCCTTGAAAACCTTCTTGGCCATTTTGGATGAAATCGTGCCGTCAGTGATCAATTTAATCATCGTCGCCAAATGTTCAGGCGTAATCTTCGTATCTTGGAGTTCAACCTGATTATCATTGAGGTATGCATTGACGTCGCCTTGAAGGTAGTTAGCTGCCAACTTCGCATCGGCTCCGGCTTTAATCATTGCTTCATAGAAGTCCGACATTTCTTTGGTCTGGGTAATAACCATCGCATCATAATCGGTAATTCCCAGCTCGTTAACGTATCGTTCACGACGCTTTGCGGGTGGCTCAGGTAATTCAGATTCGATTTGATCAATCCACTCTTGTGAAATCGTCAGAACCGGCAGATCAGGTTCTGGGAAGTACCGGTAATCATCGGAGCCTTCCTTGACCCGCATTAATTCAGTTTGCCCAGTCGTTTCGTCAAACCGGCGGGTTTCTTGTTGAATCGAGCCGCCAGACATCAAAACCCGCTGTTGGCGCTGTTCTTCATAATCAAGACTCTTACGCACATAGTTGAAGGAGTTGATGTTCTTCATTTCGACCTTTGTTCCATATTCTTTTTGACCAACTGGCCGAATTGAAATGTTCGTATCAACCCGCATGGAACCTTCTTCCATTTTAACGTCGGAAACGCCAGTAAACTGAACGATCTGTCGCAACTGTTCCAAGTAGGCATAGGCTTCTTCAGGAGAAGCAATGTCGGGTTTGGAAACAATTTCAATCAATGGCGTTCCTTGACGGTTAAGGTCAACGTATGAGTGATCGGTCGCATGGGTATTTTTACCCGCATCTTCTTCAATATGCATTTCAGCAATGCCGATTTTCTTTTTATGGCCGTCAATTTCAATTTCAACCCAGCCGTCATGCGCAATTGGCGTTTCCGACTGTGTAATTTGATAAGCCTTTGGATTATCAGGATAGAAATAGTTCTTCCGATCAAAGTGGGGTTGTCGTTCAATTTGGGCATGCAATGCCAAACCAGCCATAATCCCGTCATGAACGACACCTTTATTGGTCGTTGGTAGAACACCTGGATAGCCCCAATCAATCACGTTGGTGTTGGCGTTCGGCTCATCACCAAATTCTACGGGAGAAGGGCTAAAAATTTTTGAGTGGGTCTTTAATTCAACATGGACTTCAAGCCCGATCGTTGTTTCAAAATTCATTAGTTGTTACCTCCCATCGTTGGGGTTTGTTTGCCGAAGTCAGTTTCCTGTTCAAATGCATTACCAGCTTGGTAAACCGTCAATTCATCAAATGGGCGCCCGATTAACTGAACGCCAACCGGTAAACCCTTTGAGAAGCCAGCTGGAACTGACATTCCCGGAAGTCCGGCCAAATTAACCGGAAGGGTCAACACATCGTTCATATACATCGTCATTGGATCAGAAACATCTTCACCAATTCCGTATGCTGGTGTTGGTGCGGTTGGTGCCAAAATCAAATCGAAGTCTTTAAAGACGTTATTAAAGTCATTAATCATCAACGTTCGAACTTGAGCAGCCTTCTTGAAGTAGGCGTCATAAAAACCGGCAGACAATGAAAATGTCCCCAGCATAATTCGGCGCTTAACCTCGTCACCGAAGCCTTCAGAACGTGACTTTACGTATAGGTCTTCCAAGTTCTTAACATCTTTTGCCCGGCGTCCATACCGAATGCCATCGAATCGTTGCAAGTTTGACGAAGCTTCCGAAGATGAAATGATGTAGTAAGCCGCAACTCCATACTTGGTGTGTGGTAATGATACCTCGTCAACCGTTGCTCCTAATTTCTTGAAGGTTTCAGCGGTGTTTAAAACCGTTTGCTTGACGTCGTCATCAAGCCCCTGAGCCATAAACTCAGACGGAATCCCAATTCGAAGGCCCTTAACGCCTTTATTCAATGAACTGGTAAAATCAGGAACTTCCTTAGTCGATGAGGTTAAATCGTGATCATCATGACCAGCAATTGCATTTAACAACGTTGCGTTATCAGCAACGTTTCTGGTAATCGGCCCAATCTGATCCAAACTTGAACCAAAGGCAATTAATCCCCAACGAGAGACCCGACCGTACGTTGGTTTCATCCCGACAACACCGGTAAATGAAGCTGGTTGACGAATCGACCCCCCAGTATCAGACCCCAAAGCTGCCAGAACTTCGCCAGCAGCAACTGCTGCAGCTGAACCACCTGATGAGCCACCAGGAACCTTGGTCGTATCCCAGGGGTTATGGGTTATTTTGAAGGCTGAATTTTCAGTTGATCCACCCATAGCAAACTCATCCATATTGGTCTTACCAACGGTAATGGTTCCCAATTTCTTGATCTTTTCAGAAACCGTTGCGTCATAAATCGGGGTAAAGTTTTCCAAAATTTTTGAAGCAGCGGTTGTTTTGAGCCCTTTAGTGACAATATTATCCTTAACGGCAATCGGTAAACCGGACAAGAGATTATCAGAATCAATTCCCTTATCATCAATTTCCTTGGCCTGCTTAAGGGCGCCATCTTCGTCAAGCGTCAGAAAAGCATTGATGTCACCATCAACGTTTTTAATGTTTTCAAGGGTTTGTTTCGTTAGGTCTTCAGCTGAAACCGACTTATCGGAAAGCTGTTTGTGAATACTTGTTAATGATTGATTAAAGTAATTCATTACTCGTTTTCCCCACTTTCATCAATAATCGTAGGAACGCGAATATAGCCATCCTGGGTGTCAGGGGCACTTGCAAGAAGTCCGTCACGTTGGTTCCAATTATCAGCCACGTCTTCGCGCATTACATTCACTTGGTCAGTGACACTACTGGTAGGTTTAATCCCGTCAGTGTCAACTTCACTGAGCGTTTCAAACAGCCCAATGATCTGATCCAACTGGGTCGTAAAATACGGGAGCTGATCATCATTGATCTTGAGCTTTGCCAGTTGGGCAACGTGCCGTACTTGATCTTCGGAGATCTTTTCAGTCATTGAAATCCTTCTCTCTTCTGCAATTAGTAATTTTAAGTAACAATATTCATTTTACCATAGAAATTATCCTGATTTCTTGCAAAATCAGTAACTATTAAATATGTGAGCCGAAAACTTCTTTTCGTTCGCTTTCCGCGTCAAGAAGCTTTGAATCCCCTCAGTCGACTGAACCGTAATATCAATCGGCGCGTTGGCAGGCAAGTATCGCTGCGCGGCACTTTGAATATATTGAGTAAAACTAATAATTTCAGTCTGACTGTAGAACTGAGTCGTGATGTTCACATTCATCCCGGTCAGTGACCCGTTGGTGTACTGAGCTTGCGCGGTGACCCCACTCAAATTAGGGAAGAACGTTTGAACCTGGGACTTAAAGTTGTCAAAGGAATCAGCATCATTTTGACTTGGACCCTTCTGATTAGATTGAAGCGGAAAGACGTAGTTCTTCTGGTTAATTTTATTCCACTTGTTAACCGAGGTGGTCCCACTATTGTTTGTTGAATAAGCAAAGAAGTTTCCGCCAACCAAACTGTCATCAGAAGCCTGCTTATACAAAGCAATCACAATCGGAATGTTCTTCAACTTCTTATTGTTTCGCAGCCGACTAAGAACCTGGTTGGCAATCTTTTTACCCTCAGAATTAATTTGATTATTCGTTAAATCGGTTTGATAAGTAGGCCCGTACTGAGTTTTCTTGTAATAGTCAACGGAATTAATCGCCAATCCAATGGTCATCCCCTGCAAACTAAGCGACTTCCCACTACGAGTCATATAATCCTGCTCATCGATTTGGGATAAGTAAATTGGATTTCGTTTAGTTGCACTCGTTGATTTGGACTTGACTGGATTTAATCCGGTTGGGTTTGACTTGGATTTTCGACCCAGCCAAGCCTCAACCCGTTTTGTTGACAGGTACTGGCCCTCTTGAAAGACATACTTTTTGGTTGAAAATTGCTTTTTGGAAATATTAAGCAGGCCGTTTTCAAATCCCTTAATATTAAACTGGTTTGATTCCTGTTGAACACTGACGCCCCGTGACTTACTGGTTTGATAGCGGCCGTTTTTAATGACCCCCTGATAATAGCCGGTGTTGGTTTGACCAGTTAACTGCGTTTTACCTTTCGAGCTGCCAGAACTATTGGTATCGTTGGATAAATTATCCACGCTCCCACACGCAGCAAGTAGGATTCCCGTCAAAATAACTGAGAGTCCCAGAAATATTTTTTTCAAAATAACTTCCTCCATACGTTACTTATTATCAGCCATTGCCTTTGCGAATTGATCTTCATCCCATATCTCGATACCCAAACTTTTCGCCCGATCATATTTACTACCGGGATCTTCACCAACAATCACAAGATCGGTTTTTTTAGAAACCGAACCACTGACTTTTGCACCTTGGTTTTCCAACCAACGGGTGGCCTCGGGCCGGGTGATATGCTGAAGCTTACCAGTCAAAACCAATCGTTTGCCGTTAAAGAAAGACTCAGATTGCTCAAGGGTTTCTTCAGTTGCTCCCAAATAAGTCATATTAACGCCAACGCGCTTTAACTGGTCAATCAATTTTTGGGATTGCGGCATTGAGAAGTAGGTGACGACACTGTCAGCAATGATCATTCCCATTGTATCAATTTCCGCAATTTCTTGGGCGGTCGCCTGCATAACCTTATCAATATTTTTAAAGTGTTGGGCAATTAATCGCGCGGCCTTTGCCCCAACATGGCGAATGCCCAATCCATATAAAAGGCGTTCGCAGGAGTTGTTCCGACTGTTATCAATTGCACTTAGTAAGTTGCCGGCCGATTTCTCGCCAAATTTATCGAGGGTCATCAGCTGATCAAACGTTAATTCATATAAACCGGCAACGTCGTTTAACATGTGCTTCTCGAATAACTGGCCAATAATTTTCGGACCGAGTCCGTCAATGTTCATAGCGTCCCGTGAGGCAAAATGGGTCAATCCCTCTTGTAATTGGGCTGGGCACTGCGGGTTGATACATCTTAAAGCGACTTCATCTTCCAAGTGAACAAGCTCCGACCCACAGGACGGGCATTTCGTTGGCACCGGATAAAGTTTGCTGTCAGCAGGCCGCTTCTCCTTTACATAGGTCGAAATCTCTGGAATAATGTCGCCAGCCTTATGGAGTTTCACCGTATCGCCAATTCGGATATCTTTTTCACGCAAATAGTCCGGATTGTGCAGCGATGCTCGGCTAACGGTTGTTCCCGCCAAAGTCACAGCGTCCATGACGGCCGTTGGGGTCACAACGCCTGTCCGGCCAACCGTCCATTCAATGTCTCTGACAATGGTCTGAGCTTCCTCAGGCGGGAACTTATATGCAATTGCCCACCTCGGAACCTTCACCGTTGCCCCCAGAGACTGCTGCAGGGCCAACGCATTTACCTTGATTACGATCCCGTCAATTCCATAAGCCAAATCATCTCTTTTTTGGGTGTATTCAGCAATATATTGGTCAATATCAGCCATTTTAGTTGCGACGCGGTAATCCGGATTAATTTCGAATCCCAGGGCCTTAAGTTCTGCCAACATCCCACTTTGGGTATCGGACTGCAAATCACTATAATCGGCGACATTGTACATAAACGTACTTAGTTTACGATGAGCGGTTACCCTTGGATCGAGCTGGCGCAAACTTCCCGCAGCGGCGTTTCGCGGGTTAGCAAAGGGCGCGTCCCCGTCCGTTTGTCGCTGTTGATTCAGAGCAACAAATGAAGCCTTGGGCATGTAACACTCCCCGCGGACTTCAATGTTAATTGGCCGACTCAATCGTTTAGGAATCGACTTAATCGTTCGTAGATTTCGAGTGATATCTTCGCCAATTTGACCATTTCCACGGGTTGATCCCTGAACAAAGACGCCGTTTTCATACCGCAGCGAAATTGCCAAGCCATCAATTTTGAGTTCGCAGTTATACTCAAACGGCACCCCATCGTTAACTGTCAGCCGATCAGCAAAATCCTTTAGTTCCGCAATCGAAAAAACATCTCCTAAGGACAGCATCGGAATTTCATGGGGGATTTTGGTGAATCCCGGCAACGTCCGGTCACCCACCTTTTGAGTTGGCGAATCAGGCGTCACAATCGCTGGAAAGTGAGTTTCCAAATCCACCAATTGTTGATATGTTTGATCGTACACGGAGTCCTCGACACTCGGAGCATCATACGTATAGTACTCATCAGCCCATTTATTTAACTTTGATCTTAATTCTTCGGCGGCTTTTTGCGCCTGTTCTTCAGACATATTCTCAAATGCCACGGTTACACCTTCTACTTATAGAAATCAGGTTCCTTTAAACATGATCCATTCGGGGTGGTAATTGTTTCACAATTCGGGCCGGCACCCCGACCACCACAGAATCATCGGGAACGTCATGAGTCACAACGCTTCCCGCCCCAATCACAACGTTACTGCCAACATGAACGCCTGGTAGAATTGCAACGTTGCCGCCAATCCAGACGTCATCACCAATGACGACTGGTTTGCTAAACTGATCCCCATGACGACGTTTAGGACCTTCCAATGGGTGGCCGGTTACTGAGATCATGACGTTAGGCCCACACATCACATAGTTTCCAATTGTGACGGGGGCGTCATCTACCACCGTAAAATTGAAATTTGCGTAAAAATGATCACCAATGTGGGTGTGATTGCCGTAAGACGTATAAACCGGCCCCTCAATAAAAACGTCCTTACCAACCGAGCCAAATAATTCCCTTAGAATTTTTTGGCGGGCAGGTTCATCTACTGGGTCCGTCTGGTTATACGCGAATGAGCGGTGCTTTCCCATTTGTCGTTGATGGGCAAGCTTCTTTGCCAACGCGATATCCTCGGGATCGGAAAAGCCGGATTCTCGATAAACTTCACCGTTTGCAATCTGCTGTTCAAGGCTCATAAGTACCCCCCCATTCCTTAATCCTGTTTCGTAATTGGCGCAAACGCGGCCAACAGACGTTTAATCCCCTTCTGTTCAAAGGCAATATCCAACTCCATGTCCTCACCAGCTCCGGTAACCTTGACAACCGTTCCGGTTCCCCAAGCCTTGTGTTCAACCTTATCGCCAACATTCCAAGCGGCCCGTTCAGCCCCGGTTCCTTTGGGCTTCATCACGGGTTGAGCAGGTCCTTGGTAGGTCGTTGCGGTTGCCCGGCGAGTTCGCCGATCAAACGGCGTTGTTACCGGTGAATCCTGTTGCTGGGCATTTTCGTACTTTAAAAGTTCCGGCTTAATTTCATTTACAAACCTGGATTCCATATTATTCTGCCGACGCCCATACAGCATTCTGGAATAGGCATTCGTCAAATAGAGCTTTTCTTTGGCTCGGGTGATACCAACATAGGCAAGTCGCCGTTCTTCTTGAAGCTCAGACTCATCTTCGGTGGCTCTGGAAAGTGGGAAAAGCCCCTCTTCCATTCCCATCATGAACACAACCGGGAATTCCAACCCCTTGGCTGCATGCAACGTCATTAAAGTGACTTCGGCTGCGTCGTCTTCAAGGTCGTCCTGGTCAGAAACTAACGCTAAGTCGCTTAAGAAGTTAACTAAATTATCTTGTCCAGTCTGGTCCGGATTATCCTGATCATACTTTTGAGTAACCGAGATAAATTCTTCCAAGTTTTCTAATCGGGTCTGATCCTGCAAGGATTTAGAACTCTTAAGCGCACTGAGATAACCACTTTTATCTAAAATTTCTTCAGTTAGATCCGTAATCGAAAGATCTGCCATCTTGGAAGCCACCGAATTAATGGTGTGGGCAAAGGACGCAATGGCATTTTTGGCACGGGTCGAAATCTCATTGGCCAAATCAACGTTATCCGCCGCCTGTAAAAGAGTCCAACCATGATCATTGGCAAATACCCGCAACTTCTCAAGACTCGTTTGGCCAACTCCTCGCTTAGGTTCGTTGATGACCCGTTCAAAGCTCATTGAATCATTTGGATTCCCTAGTAACGTAAGGTATGATAATGCGTCCCGAATTTCTTTACGATCATAAAACTTGTGGCCGCCAACCATCGTATAAGGAATATTCGCCTTTAACAGCGTCTCTTCAATCACCCGGGACTGCGCGTTTGTCCGGTACAAAATTGCGAAGCTCCCAAAGTTGCGTTTGGGGTTCTTCATTTCTTCTTGAATTTTAGCAACCACGTAACGGGCTTCATCACTTTCAGTTTGACCACGATAATAGGAAATTGGCTCTCCCTGATTATTTTGGGTCCAGAGATTTTTATCTGCCCGATTATCATTATGGGCAATCACTGAGTTTGCCGCATCTAGAACCGTCTTGGTGGAACGATAATTTTGTTCCAGCAAAGTCACATGCGCATCCGGATAATCTTTTTTAAAGTCGAGGATGTTCTGCATGTTAGCGCCTCGCCAGCCATAAATACTCTGATCCGCATCCCCAACCACGCAAATATTTTGGTTCTTTTTTGCCAACGTATTCACTAATTTGTACTGAGCTTCATTGGTATCTTGATACTCATCCACGTGAATGTAGTGAAATTTATCTTGATAATAACTCAGAATATCAGGAAATTGATCAAATAATTCAATCGTCATCATGATCAAGTCATCAAAGTCCAAGGCATCATTTTGGCGTAATTCATCCTGATACCGCTGATAAACGTCGGCAACAATTTGATCAAAAGCCGCGGCTGCCTGCGCTTTAAAAGCTTTTGGTGTCAACAAATCATTCTTTGCATTTGAAATGGCAGATAAAATGGCCCGGGGATCAAACTTTTTCGGATCAATGTTAAGCTCACGCAGCACCCGTTTCACCAATGTCCGCTGTTCGCTGGTGTCCGCAATTGTAAACGCCCGATTAAATCCTAACTGATCAATATTTCGGCGCAAAATTCGCACACACAGGGCGTGAAATGTCGAAACCCAAACATCGTTGCCGCTCTCATCCAATAATTTGGAAACCCGTTCGCGCATTTCTCGAGCTGCCTTATTCGTAAACGTAATCGCCAAAATATTCCAAGGCATCACGTGATTGTGTTCAACAATATAAGCAATCCGGTGCGTCAAAACACGGGTTTTCCCGCTGCCAGCGCCGGCCATAATCAGGACCGGTCCCTCCGTATGAACCACGGCGTCTTTTTGGTCCTTATTTAATCCTTTTAATAAACTATCTTCTACCACTGAATATGTCATCCTCTCACAATTATCCAATCAATTATACCAAATATATGTTTGCTTCGTCTTGATTCTAAGTATAAAAAAAGTCGGAAATTCCGACTTTTATTTTTTTTCATATTTTGCTTTAAAGTCGATATCGTCCCATATGCTGGTGGCTTCAACTTTCATCAGGGTATCCGAAATCGAGGGCCCGGGAATTAGAATATGACCAACCGAATCTTGAGGATCGGTTGCTTCATTTCCATAGAATGAAAAGTGCCAA
Organism: Lentilactobacillus parafarraginis DSM 18390 = JCM 14109; assembly: GCF_001435895.1. Taxonomy (GTDB): domain Bacteria; phylum Bacillota; class Bacilli; order Lactobacillales; family Lactobacillaceae; genus Lentilactobacillus; species Lentilactobacillus parafarraginis. The sequence goes on from NZ_AZFZ01000001.1 coordinate 65,152, forward strand.
TCGCCCTTAATGACCCACTGGGTTTGAACCCGTTGATATTCTCGCTGCCGGATCGCCTGAAAGACTGTCGGTAAACTTGGCTTAATTTCAGTTAACGGCAAACCAGCAATTGCGCGTAAATGCTGTTCAAACTCATTTGTATTGGCCGCATAGTCAAACAAAAATCCAGCTGCACTGAGAACCGGCGCAACCCGATTAACATAAATCGACCCGCTTTTAGCCAGAAATAAGGAAACTTCAAACGTCCCCACATAGTCCACGTTTTTGGCGATCTCGTTGGTAATGCGGTTCATTTCTTTTTCCACACTCGCATCAAGCTTAACAGGCGTGTATGCGGTCATGATTTGCTCGCCGTGATAAATCACTTCAACAATTGGAAAAACACTGATTGATCCGTCACCCTGTCGCGTCACGATAATCGAGTAGTCTGTATCATGCTCAACAAACGATTCCATAATGTAAGTCCCAGCATCAAGCAGTCCTGAGGCCGAAACAATATCCGCTTGGTTATGAATCACCAGTTCTTTGTCCCCAAGCAATCCCCGTTGAATTGGCTTAAGAATCGCCGGGTAGCCAATTGAATTAATGGCCTGGTAGATATCTTCCAAGGTCACAATTGTTGCATAAGGCGCCATATTGATGTTAAGTGTTTCAAAGAAACTGCGTTCGATTAACCGATCCTGAATGATATCCAGCATCGTATCCTGCTGCGGAACAACCGTGAATTGCGAAATATATCGAATAATTTCGGAATCAATCGCCGGATTATCATAGGTTACCACGTCACACCGCTCAGCAAACATTTTCAAAGTCTGCTTATCATCGGCCGGACCAATAAACTTATAATCGGCTAACTGCATTGCCTTGCTATTCTCATTTGAACTGTACATGCCAACCCGAAAGCCCATTTTTTTTGCGTAATACAGTAGAGTTGTACTACTGATGCTATCCCCTAAGATCCCGATTGTCTGTCCAGGGTACAAGATATTTGCTTCTGCCAATTATTTCACTACTTTCATATCTCGATTGCCTATTACGGCTGTCACATGTAAGCATACCATACCAAAAGCTGATTGACCGACTTCCCAATTAGTTTAAACTAATCTTAGTCATCGACATTTATTTACCTTACGAGCAAACACCCAAATTTCTTATTCAACAAATGTCACTTTACCATTATCAAGCGATGCAATTCGGGCAAGGGATTCCAGCCGGATACCAGATTTTTCAATCATGGTATGGCCCTTTTGGAAGCTCTTTTCAATCACGATGCCAATCCCGGCAACTGATACCTTTGCTAACTGAGCAATTTCCAAAAGTCCCTGAACCGCCTGGCCGTTTGCTAGAAAGTCATCAATAATCAAGATCCGATCGTCGGGAGCCAAAAATCGTTTGTCAATGCTGATATCGTTACTAACCTGTTTTGTATAGGAATAAACGCTGGCCGTATACAAGTCATCAGTCAGGGTCAGCGATTTGTGTTTACGAGCAAAGATCAAAGGAACTCCCAAATGGATCGCCGTTGTTAGTGCCGGAGCAATTCCTGAAGATTCAACCGTTACAACCTTCGTAATTTTTTCTTCCTTGAATAACCGTGCAAACTCCTCACCAATTTGGTCCATGAGCTTAGCGTCCACCTGATGATTCAAGAAGTTGTCAACCTTTAGTACATTCCCAGGTAAAACGGTGCCGTCCTCCACAATGCGTTTCTTGAGTAAGTCCATTTTTAGAATTCCTTTCTAGTCGTCAAACTGATACAATTTATAAGTTTTTATAAGTGAGATAAGTTTTTCGGTGTACGTTGGGTCCGTTGCGTAACCATCCTTCTCCAACCCCTGGGCAGCCTGAACGTAATTGGCCGCCGAAACAACGTCCCGATACTGATCGGGATTCCATTTGGTTCCGTATGCCAGCAGTTTCGCATGATCGGAAAGCGAATCGTTCCAACTATCATAGACCTGAAAATGCGCTTTAACGGTCACGTATCGGCCATTAACGTATTCCTGGGTATCCAAATAGACAGATTTAACCCCCGCTGTCTGAGCTTTAACCCCAAATAGATTATGATATTTACTTGCCAGCTGGCTGCTTCCCCAATCCGACTCAAGGATCGCCTGAGCTAACGTGATGCTGGGTAAAACATTGTATTGTCCTTGAAGCAGCTGGGCCTGGGGGGCGAGCTTGTTAATAAACCGGCGGTGCTGGATGGCTAACTGGCTTCTGGCATCTTCAACCCGGGTCGATTCCGGCGTTGTTGTCGCTAACATTCGAAATCCTAAAATGATGACGAGACCAAAGACTACCAGGACCAGCATCACAATCATATTTGATGTTTGTTTTCGTCGTCTTCGCTTATTCCTATACTTTGCCAATTGAACCTCAAACTTTCTGACTATCAAAATTAATTTTACTATATTCCAGAATAAAGACAATCGCTATTTCTAAATTTGCTCGAAATACCATATTTATTGACAAATACCACAATATCGGTTATGTTATCATCTGACACTTAAAATCTGGAGATGAGAACCAATGGCTAAAAACGCTGAAGTATCAGAAGCACAATCTAAGTATCAAGTTGGTGATGAGGTTTCATTTAAGATTGAAAAGCAAACGTTCAAGGGCTTTATTGATAAGAGCTACACGAATTCGTTCTTGATTACGTTTGAATCTGATGATCCCGAAATCATCGATAAGTATCATAAAAAAGTTGTCATTAATAACCGGCACTTAAAGCTTATCAAGGCGGCCCCACGCATCAAAGACGATGATGATGACCAAGATGAACCAGCCGACAAAAAAAGCAAGAAGAAGTAAGCCAATCTAAAAAGGTCGTTCAATGTGATTTGCGTTGACGGCCTTTTCTTGTGCCCTTTTTCAACACTAGAGACGCCCCTTTAGCATCCTTTGCAAAGGGAGGGTAATCAGCGGTGCCACAACCCCACAGAAAATTGCTTCAGGAATGCCATTGGTCCCCACCACGCTTAGTAGGTACGGGAGCAATTCCTTGATATTGACTTGGTACAGTTGAGGCGCGTTGGCCCGGTAAAACACATAGATCAATCCCAAAACTAACACGGTATTGGTCAGTGACCCAAGAACAGCTGCAATTGAAATGCTCACTGATTGGCGTTTAAACCGTTTTCGAAGTGCCTGATAGGTCACCCCGGCAACTACCCCAATTAAGATTCGTGGAACAACCGAGACGACTGGATTAACGAACACGATCGTGGCTAACGGACTGGTTGGCCAAACGAACGCCCGGATAAACGTCAGAACTCCCCAGGCACCACCAACAATTGCGCCATCCAAGGTTCCCATCAAAATGGTTGCAATAACAACAGTCGCCGAAATAATCGTGATACTCAGCGGTCCAATCGGAATATAACCAATTAGTGGAATCGATGTTTGTAGAATGATAATTGCAATGAACATTGCCAATAAATTAAATCTTAATGTTTGTCCTTTGCGCGGCATTTTTTTATCCTCCAACTAAGATGGGTATATTATACCAGAGAACCCGATAATTCTGATAAAAACAACCAAAGTTAAGGCATTTTCAAGGTTTAACCGCAATATGCGGCACCCCATTTCTGGCAACTGTTTAATCAAAATAAAAACACCTTCAAGTTTGAAGGTGTCCATGTCAATCTCAAACGGATTAACGCTTTGAAAATTGTGAAGCTTTACGAGCCTTTTTAAGACCTGGCTTCTTACGTTCTTTCATTCGAGCGTCACGAGTTAACAAACCAGCGCGCTTTAATGGGCCACGGAAATCCGGGTCAACAGCAAGCAATGCGCGAGCGATACCATGACGAGTAGCCCCAGCTTGACCTGAGAAGCCACCACCATTAACGTTAACCAATGTATCGTAGTTTCCAAGCGTTTCAGTCACGTTAAATGGTTGAACAACCACCTCACGCAAGTTTGCGAATGGAATATAATCTTCAATTGGTTTTTCATTCATAATAATTTTACCAGTGCCGGGTACTAAGCGTACACGTGCAACTGAATCTTTACGACGGCCAGTGCCGCGATATTGTACTTGAGCCAAAGCGAGTTCCTCCTTAAATTAGGTTCTTAATGTCTAATACTTCTGGTTTTTGAGCTAAATGATCATGTTCAGGCCCTGCATAGACATGCAACTTCAAACCAATCTTATGACCCAATGTTCCATGAGGAAGCATCCCTTTAACTGAAGTTTCGATCAACTTGTCAGGATTCTTTTGACGGAATTCGCCAGCAGTCTTCTGTTTTAAACCACCAATGAAACGACTGTGGTGATAATAAATCTTATCTTTATCCTTACGACCTGTTAGTCCCACTTTGCTAGCGTTAATCACAATAACGTTGTCCCCTGTATCAACATTTGGGGTATAAGTAGGCTTGTTTTTACCTTTTAAAATTGAAGCGACGACTGATGATAGACGTCCTAAAGATACGTCCGTTGCGTCAACAACGTACCATTTACGTTCTACTTCACCAGGTTTTGCCATATATGTTGTACGCACTTTTTATTCCTCCAAGTTCTGTGTTTGTTCGACACCAAGAAAGTTTCCGGGGCTCACGTGGGGCAAACAATACCAACTAACATAATACAAATAATTACGATAAAAGTCAATTGCTTTTACAAATAATCAGGGCTTTGGTGGTAACTTTGTCGGGTGATCCGGATCTTCATTTTCGTAGTACACTTTTTCCAAATAAAGCCCGGCTGCCGGCATTGTCAAACGAGCTTGATTGCGATCCTTAACCTGAAACAGACGGGGAATATCATTCTCGGGACGAATTCCGGACCCGATTTCGACAACCACGCCCACCATGATGCGGACCATATTGTACAAAAAACCATTGCCGTAAAACTCAATTGAGACCTCATTTGCCGCTGGATCATAATTTGCAGTTGCCGAGTATATAACCCGAACGTTGGTATGAGCCGTTGAGCCCGAGGCTACAAAGCTCGAGAAGTCATGCTCACCCACAAGATCCTTCAATGCATGAGTCACTTTCTGCATGTCAATTGGGTATTTCCAGTGACCAGTATAGTTGCGCTTGAAAGGATTTTGGAACTCGCCCAAAGCCAGGCGATAAAGGTACTTTTTCCCGGATACATCATATCGCGCGTGAAAGTGATCGCTCACCTTCTCAACCTTTGTCACTTCCATATCTAAAGGCAACATGCTGTTCAATCCCCGATAAATAGCCGTGGTCGGCAGGTCAAACGGAAAGTCAAAGTGGGCCACTTGGGCCAATGCATGAACCCCTGAGTCGGTCCTTCCCGAACCATAAACCACAATTGGTGGCGTGGGATGCTTCGCCATCACATTAACCTTCTGCGTCAAGACCCCTTCGACTGTTCGCTGTCCAGGTTGCCGCTGAAACCCATTAAAGTTTGTTCCATCATAAATAAAAGTTATCTTGTAACGAATCAAAATCACCACCACTAATATTTTCGAAAAACTAACACAAGACCGCCAACTAGTAAGAAAACGATCCAACTAATCGTATCCCTAAATTGCCACTTATAAAGGCGGTACTTCGTTCGATGTTCGCTGTCTGAAAACCCGCGGGCCTCCATAGCGGTTGAAAGATTCTCGGCGTGGTTAATCGCGCCTGTGAACAAAGGAACCAACAGTGGCACAGCGGCCTTAACACGGTGCTTTAAGCTCCCTGAGCCAAAATCAACGCCACGAGCTCGCTGAGCATTTAATATCGTCTCCATTTCATCCATGAGCGTAGGGACGAATCTTAAAGCAATTGAAAGCATCAGTGCCAAAGTATCCACAGGGAACTTAACCTTTTTTAATGGTTTCAAGACAGTTTGAACCCCATCGGCGATTGCTAAAGGCGTCGTTGTCAACGTCAGGACAGTTGAAATCATGATAATCAGGAGAAATCGGATAAAAATAAATCCCCCGTTAATGAGACTCTGATCGGTAATCGAAAATGGCCCAAAATGCCACAGTACATGGCCACCACTACTGAATAGCACTTGCAATAAAACAGTAAAAACAATTAACCAAATCAATGGGCGAATTCCCTTTAAAAAGTAGGCAATTGAAACGCCGGACATCAAAATGACGAACACAATCAACGCAGACAACAACCCATACGAATAGCCATTATTAGCGAAAAAAATAACAATCACAAAATAAAAGCTTAGTAATAATTTCGATTGGGGACTCATGCGATGAATCCAGGAATGTCCCGGTAAGTAACGACCAAAGATAAAATTACTCATGAGCCGCCTTCTTCCCGACTAACTGAGCAACCCGATCAACCAGCTGATTCACCGTCAAGGGTAACTGATCAAAGGCAATCCCAGCACTTTCGAGCTTTCTTGCAAATTCAGCGCTGCTCGGTAAATCAAGCTGCATTTTTCGAAGCCAATCTAAATCTGTAAAAATCGTATCAGGTGGACCAATTTTAACCGCCTGTCCTTGATCCATGACAACCACGTTGGTCGCATAGTTTACAACATCGTCCATTTGATGAGTGATCAGGATAATTGTCATATGTTGCTGTTGATTCAAATATTTGGCAAGATCCATGATCTCATTATGGCCACGGGGATCAAGACCTGCCGTGGGTTCATCCAAAATAAGAATTTCTGGATCCATTGCCAGAACCCCAGCAATCGCGACTCGCCGCATTTGACCACCTGACAAATCGAACGGTGACTTATTACTCAATGAATGATCAAGCCCCACTAACTTCATGGCGTGCTCAGCAGAATGACGAGCTTGCTCATCAGTTGCCCCATAATTTTTTGGTCCGAACATGATATCTTTAATAACGGTTTCTTCGAATAACTGTTTTTCTGGAAATTGAAAAACCATGCCAACTTGCTTTCGAAAAGCCTTTAAATTCTTATTTGTCGTTGTCGGGGTGATCACTTTCCCAAGGACGTTCAGCGACCCGGTCGTCGGCTTTAGCAACGCATTAATGTGTTGCACCAAGGTTGACTTCCCACTCCCAGTATGGCCAATTATGGCGGTAAATTCGCCCTTCTCAATATTGAGCGTCACATTGTCCAAAGCATTTTGAGCAAATGGCGTGTTGGCCTGATAAGTATGGGTTACATTCTTGAGACTAATTGCTTTATCCATGCGATTAACTCCTCGTCGTTCATATACTGCTTGTCACTGGTGATCCCCCGCCGAGATAATGCTTCAATTACCTTAGCGGGGTACGGAGCGTCGAGGCCGATTTGTTTCAATCTCTGAGGCTGGGCAAATATCCCATCAGGGGTATTTTCATCAATAATCTGTCCCTGATTTAAGATGACAACCCGATCAGCTCCGGCAGCCTCATCAATATCATGAGTGATTGAAATCACAGTAAGATGGTTATCTTCTTTAAGGTCTCTGACCAACTGCAAAATATCATTGCGTCCCTGCGGATCAAGCATGCTTGTCGCTTCATCCAGAATAATAATTTTGGGATGAAGGGCGATGATTCCGGCAATGGCAACCCGCTGTTTTTGACCACCCGATAAGTTAGCAGGTATCCGCTCGCGGAATTGCCACATTCCGACGCTTTTGAGACTCTTTTCAACAATTTCGTGCATCTGTTCGCGGGGAACCTGACGATTTTCAAGACCAAAAGCGACGTCATCCTCGACAGTGGCCCCAACAAATTGGTCCTCTGGGTTTTGAAACACGATCCCAATCCGATTGCGAATTTCATTGATGTTTTCGTCATTCACTGGGAGGCCATCGACGGTGATTGCCCCACTTTTCAATACCAATAATCCGTCAATGAGCCGGGCAAGCGTGCTCTTTCCACTTCCGTTTTGGCCAATAAGTGCGAGCCATTCCCCTTCGCGCACATTTAGTGAAAGGTTGTCGAAAAGAAGTGACCGCTCCGGATAATTATAGGATATCTTATTAACTTCAATTATATTTTGCATGTTTAAAACCTCGTGATCAACTGCGAAACCAAATTTATGTACAAAAAAATCACTTACAGATAATTGATGCATGAAAGTTTTCACCTTCACATTCAAACTAGACTAGGAAGTAATCCACCATCATGACGTTCTATACCAAAAATCTGAGTGATTCTCGTGAAATGTGACAATTATTTAAATTGTTAGAAAGAATTAGTCAACTAATTCCAATACGACCATTGGGGCACCGTCTCCACGACGTGGCATAGTTTTAAGAATGCGAGTGTAACCACCGTTACGATCAGCATACTTAGTAGCTAATTCTCCAAAGATCTTTTGCAATGCAGTCGTGACAGTAATATCATCACCATCTTCTTTAACATCAGCAACAACATCGCGCACAAATGCAGCTGCTTGACGACGGGCGTGCAAATCGCCGCGTTTGCCGAGTGAGATCATCTTGTCGGCAGTGGAACGAACTTCTTTAGCTCTTGCTTCAGTTGTGATAATTTGGCCATGAATAATTAATTCAGTGGTTAAATTACGAAGCAATGAGCGACGATGTTCGCTAGAACGTTGTAATTTCCGATAACTCATTTCCAGTTGTCCTCCTTTTAAAATTTAGTCTTCTTTGCGAAGTGAAAGGCCCAAAGCAGCGAGCTTTTCTTTTACCTCTTCAAGTGACTTACGGCCTAAGTTCCGAACCTTCATCATATCAGCTTCGGTCTTTTCAGTAAGTTCCTGAACAGTGTTGATGCCGGCACGTTTGAGACAATTATAAGAACGAACAGATAAGTCCAATTCCTCGATTGTCATTTCCAGCATCTTTTCTTTATGGGTTTCTTCTTTTTCGACCATGATTTCGGTGTTCTTAGCTTCATCAGTCAAATCAACGAACATTTCAAGATGTTCAGTCAAAATTTTAGCTGCTAAACTAACCGCTTCACTTGGTGTGATTGAACCGTCAGTCCAAACATCCAATGTGAGCTTATCAAAATCATCGCGTTGACCTACTCGTGTACTTTCAACTTGATAGTTGACACGTTCGATTGGGGTATAAATGGAATCGACGGGAAGCACACCAATAGGCATTTCAGAACTGCGCTTTTTGTTTTCAACAGCAGAAACGTAGCCTCGACCCTTGTTGGCAGTTAATCGCATGTGGAAAGTAGCCCCTTCGGCAACAGTGGCAATGTGCAGATCAGGGTTAAGAACTGTCACATCACTATCACCTTGGATATCCCCAGCAGTTACGTCAGCAGGTCCGATGACGTCAATTTCTAAGTTTTCTTCTTCGTCTTCAGGTCCATCTAATTTCAACGAAATTTTCTTAACATTCAGGATGATTTGAGTAACATCTTCAACCACACCCTTAATCGTTGAGAATTCGTGCAGAACATCATCAATCTGGATGCTGGTTACAGCGGCTCCAGGGAGTGATGATAACAACGTCCGACGAAGTGAATTACCCAATGTGGTCCCATAGCCTCTTTCGAGCGGTTCCACAATAACTTCACCAAAGTTGTTGGTTTCCTCAATTTTATGAATGTTAGGTTTTTCAAATTCAATCATTCTTATCATTAACCCCTTTCAAAACGCGTGAGTCCATGTGCAATATATCTAAATCAATACGTATAGGCAAAATAAACTTCACTATATTGAATGAATAAACTAAACTCGACGACGCTTTGGAGGACGAGAACCATTGTGAGGTACAGGAGTAACATCACGAATAGCTGTCACTTCCAACCCAGTAGCTTGAAGTGCACGAATTGCGGCTTCACGACCTGAACCAGGCCCCTTAACGGCAACTTCAACAGACTTCATGCCATGTTCCATAGATGCCTTAGCAGCGGCTTCAGCAGCCATTTGAGCAGCAAAAGGTGTTGATTTACGACTGCCACGGAATCCCAATGCCCCAGCTGATGACCAGGAAACAGCGTTACCTTGAGGATCGGTAATCATAACCAAGGTGTTGTTAAAAGTTGAATGAATATGAGCAACTCCTGCGGCAATATTCTTTTTAGTCCGACGTTTACGACTTGACTTCTTGTTTACCATAAAAACAGATGACCTCCTTTGTTAATTATTTTCTTCTGGATACTCCAGCAGTTGCTTTACCCTTACGAGTACGAGCATTGTTCTTAGTGTTTTGCCCACGAACTGGCAATCCACGACGATGACGCATTCCACGATATGAACCAATTTCTTGAAGACGCTTAATATTCATGCTGACTTCACGACGTAAGTCACCTTCGATTTTAAGATCACTGACAATTTCACGGATCTTATCTTCTTGATCGGGAGTTAAATCGCGCACACGAACATCTTCAGAAACGCCTGCTTTCGCAAGGATCTTTTCTGAAGTGGTGTTACCAATACCAAAGATATAAGTTAATCCGATAACAATTCGCTTGTCACGGGGTAAATCGATTCCGGCAATACGAGCCATTTAGCACACACCTCCTGTTGTTATTTTCCTTGACGTTGCTTGTGCTTTGGGTTTGCAGAGCAAATCACCATTACACGGCCTTTTCGCTTAATTACTTTACAATGTTCACACATTGGTTTTACTGATGGTCTTACTTTCATTTTTAAACCTCCTCAAAAAATGATGAAGACAATAATTACTTAAATCGATAAGTAATTCTTCCCTTTGTTAAGTCATAGGGTGACATTTCAACCGTAACTTTGTCCCCAGGAAGGATCCGAATATAATGCATCCGGATTTTACCAGAAACATGCGCTAAAATTTCATGCCCATTTTCAAGTTCAACTCGAAACATTGCATTAGGCAATGTTTCGACAACCTTTCCTTCGACTTCGATAACATTATCTTTAGCCACTAATTTACACCTCCAAGTGAAATGTGATTGATTTAAAATATCCGAACTTGACAAACCTTTGACAGTCTAACATATCCATTATATTTCATCAATCCAATAGTCTCAACACTAATTAAAGAAGTATTTATAGCGAGCTCAAAATCTTATCGACGTCCTGCCAAACTTTGTCGATATCCTGATCACCATTAACGTTAAACAACAAATCGCGATCCTTATAGTAAGAAATCAGCGGTGTGTTCATTTTAACGTTAACTTTTAACCGGTTTTGAACGGCTTCAGGTTTGTCGTCATCGCGTTGGTAGAATTCATGGTGCCCGCAGACATCACACGTTCCATCAACTTTTGGCATGTGATACAACTTGTTGTAAGTTGCACCACAATTCTTACAAATGAACCGAGCTGTCAAACGCTTGGTTAAGATCTTAGGATCAACATCGATGTTAATCACAGCTGACAGTGGTTTATGCAACTGTTCGGTCATGTCTGCCAATGCATCAGCTTGATCCAGCGTTCTAGGATACCCATCCAGAAGAAAACCAGGTTCAGTATCTTTTTGAGCTAACCGTTGTTTGACAATGCCATTAGTAACCTCGTCTGGAACCAAATTACCTTTATCGGTAAAAGACTTGGCCTTCAAACCCAGTGGCGTCCCGTTTGAAATGGCAGCGCGAAACATATCACCAGTTGAAATATGCGGCATGTGATACTTATCAACAATGAATTCCGCTTGAGTACCCTTTCCGGCACCCGGTAAGCCCATTAAAATTAAATTTAATGCCATTGATATTTCCTCCAATTAGTTGTCTGTGTGCTAGTTACCATCGGTTGGCCGGTTTCCTTTAATAAAGCCGACGTACTCACGTTTCATCATTAAACCGCGAATTTGCCGAATGGTTTCAATTGCAACACCAACAACGATTAGGAGACTTGTACCACCAAGTCCAATTGACTCGTCCAAATTCCAAACATTCTGAGCAATCAATGGGATCAATGCAACCACCCCTAAGAATAGTGCACCAACCGTACTTAACCGCATAAGAAGATTTGAAACGTATGTCTGAGTTTCATGGCCCGGCCATACACCAGGAATATAACTCCCCTGTTTCTGCAAGTTCTCCGAAAGTTTTTCAGGATTAACTTGAACAAAAGCATAGAAGAAAGTAAACATGATGATCAAAATTGTGTAAAACGCTGCCCCTGTTGGTGTTTGCATGTTAAACACGTTATTCAATATTTGATACCAAGTAGTTGTTGAATAGTTATTCGTGAATGCCATCAAAATTGTTTGCGGGGTTGCGATAAACGAACTAGCGAAAATAACTGGAATAACACCAGCAACGTTAACCTTAAGTGGCAAATAGCTGCTATCCGGTGACCCAGCAACTCGACGCGTATACTGAATTGGAATTCGTCTTTCGGCTTGTTGGACCCAAGTCACAAATGTGATGATCACAAGAACAATGATTACCAATGCAATGGTGAACAAAATTGGTTGCCAGAGATCAGAACCTGAAACACCAACAAAATATTGTTGCCATAACGATTGAAGACCAGTTGGAATTCGAGCAATGATTCCTGCAAAGATAATCATCGAAATCCCATTACCGATTCCGCGATCAGTAATCATATCCCCCATCCAAGTTGTCAACATCGTTCCACCGGTTAAAATAATCCCGATGATAATAAATGTTTTGACACTTGGATGATTAACTAAGTTCAAACTGCTCAACTGATTAAATCCAGCTGTAATCCCAACTGATTGGAAGAACGCTAGGACAACTGTTAAATAACGAGTATGTTGGTTCAACTTTCGCCGACCAACTTCTCCTTGCTTTCCCCATTCAACATATTTAGGGACGATATCCATCTGGAGCAGCTGAATAATAATCTGAGCAGTGATGTATGGAGAAACGCCCATCGCAAAGATTGAATAGTTCGTTAATCCACCACCACTAAAGGTATTTAGAATGCTGACTAACCCTGAGGATGCAACTGACGTAAGCGCCTTTGCATTAACTCCAGGGACAGTGATGAACGATCCTAAACGAAAGATAACCAAAACAAAAAGGGTAAACAAAATCTTGTTTCGAATATCTTTAACCTTAAATGCACCAGCTAACGTCGAGAGCATTAAACCACCTCGATTTTACCGCCAGCATTTTCAATTGCAGATTGTGCAGTTTTTGAAAACTTATTAGCCTTTACGGTTAATTTCTTAGTAAGCTTACCGTCTCCAAGAACCTTGATCCCTGATTTAGTGTTTTTAACAATTCCTTGGGCTTGAAGTAACTCTGGGGTTACTTCAGTGCCTTCATCGAATACGTCAAGCTTAGTAACGTTAACAACTGCGTATTCTTTACGGTTAATATTGTTAAATCCACGTTTTGGAGTCCGACGGTACAATGGCATTTGGCCACCTTCAAAACCGATACGTGTCTTGCCACGAGCCTTCTGGCCCTTTTGGCCACGACCAGCAGTCTTACCTTTACCGGCAGAAATCCCACGGCCTTTTCGTGTCCGTGATGAACGAGAACCTTCTGCAGCTTTCAATTCATTTAATTTCATGAAATTGGCACCTCCTTACGAATTTATTAGTCTTTAATCTGTTCAACGTCAATCAAGTGAGCGATTTTGAATAAAGCGCCGCGAATTGATTCGTTGTCCGGTTTAACAACCGTGCTATTAACTCGACCTAAGCCAAGTGCCTTCACAATTTTACGTTGATTTGGGAGGCGGTGAGTTACACTACGTTTTAACGTAATTTTCAATTGAGCCATTTAAAACACCCTCCTTATTCAGCTAAATGTTGGGTTGATACGCCACGTAAAGCTGAAACTTCTTCAGCACTCTTCAGCGCTACCAATCCGGCAAATGTCGCACGGATAACGTTGACAGGCGTGTTAGAGCCCAATCGCTTACTTGTAACATCGTCGATACCTGCAAGTTCCATCACGGAACGAACAGCACCACCGGCTGCTACTCCAGAACCTTCTTCGGCAGGCTTCAACATAATCCGGCCGCCACCGTAAGTTCCAAGTACTTGATGAGGAATGGTTGTACCAACAATCGGAACCTCAATCAAGTTCTTACGAGCTGCTTCAACAGCTTTACGAATTGCTTCAGGAACTTCTTGAGCTTTACCAGTTCCAAAACCAACATGGCCGTGCTTATCGCCAACAACAACTAAAGCGGCGAAACGAAGACGACGTCCACCTTTAACAACTTTAGTAATCCGGTTGATCGATACGACGTTGTCTTCGAGCTCTAATTTATCAGGATCAATAAACTTCTTCATGTGCGGTTATTCCTCCTTTTATTAAAATTCTAGTCCACTTTTACGAGCAGCATCAGCAAGAGCTTGAACACGACCATGATAGAGATATCCACCACGATCAAAAACAACTTTCTTAATGTTCTTTTCGCTAGCACGTTCGGCTACTAATTTACCAACACCAGCTGCTTGCTCAGTCTTGTTACCATCACTGATCGCAGAATCAAGTGTTGAGGCACTAACAAGCGTTACACCCTCTACGTCATCAATGATCTGAGCGTAGATGTTTTTATTAGAACGGAATACGTTCAAGCGTGGGCACTCGGCAGTACCAGAAATTTTATTACGGACACGGTTATGACGACGTTTCCGACTCTTATTCTTATCTGGTTTAGAAATCACAATAGTCACCTCAATAATTTATTAAGCTGGTAGTTTACTTACCAGTCTTACCTTCCTTACGAATAATATGTTCGTTCTCGTAACGAATCCCTTTACCTTTATATGGTTCAGGTGAACGCACGGCACGAACAGATGCAGCAAAATCGCCGACATGTTGTTTACTGATACCACTAATATGAATGGTTGTGTTATCAGGAACTTCAACGGTGATATCTTCTGGAACTGTCATGTCAACGGGGTTTGAATAACCAACACTAAGGGTTAATGTTTTTCCCTTCAGTGCGGCACGATATCCAACACCGACTAATTTCAAGGTTTTCTTGAAACCATCCGTTACACCCTCAACCATGTTGTTAAGGTTGGCACGCATGGTCCCATGAAGTGCGCGAACTTTGTTGTTGTAATTCACAACTGGTTCGAAGTTAACTTCATTGTCCTTAACGGTCATTTTGATCTCAGAAACGAATTCACGCGTTAATGAACCCTTTGACCCTTTAACAGTTACTTTGTTTCCATCAGTTGATACTTCAACGCCCTTTGGCAGGACAACTGTTTTATAACCAATTCGACTCACGGATTACACCTCCAATTACTTTGAATTTTTTACCAAACGTATGCTAATACTTCGCCACCAAGCTTTTCAGCCCGGGCTTGTTTATCAGTAATAACACCATTGGATGTAGAAATAATCGCAATTCCAAGACCATTAAGAACCTTAGGAACTGCATCAGCTTTAACATACGAACGCAAACCTGGCTTAGAAATACGTTTCAAGCCTGAAATGACACGTTGCTTATCCTTGCCATATTTAAGAAAAACACGGATAACGCCTTGCTTGTCATCTTCAATGTATTCAACATCGCGAACGAAGCCTTCACGCTTCAAAATTTCAGCGATGTCGCGTTTGATTTTCGATGCAGGAACTTCAACTGTTTCGTGATAAACCATGTTGGCATTACGAATGCGAGTTAAAAAGTCTGCAATGGGATCAGTCATAGACATCAGCGAACAACCTCCTTATTTGTAATGATTACCAACTAGCTTTCTTCATACCAGGAATCTGACCATTATGGGCAAGTTCACGGATGCAAAGACGGCACAAGTGGAATTTCTTGTAAACTGAACGAGGTCGTCCACAACGCTCACAACGTGTATAGTTCTGCGTTGAGAACTTTGCTGGGCGTTCACTTTTTACGATTAATGATTTTTTAGCCAATGTGAAACCTCCTCAATTATTTTGCAAATGGCATACCGAATTGAGCCAATAGCTCATGTGATTCTTCATCGGTATTTGCAGTAGTTACGATTACAATGTCAAGACCGCGAACACGGTTAACATTATCATAGTTAATTTCCGGGAAAATCAATTGTTCACGAACGCCAAGAGTATAGTTACCACGACCATCAAAAGCCCGGGCACTAACACCGTGGAAATCACGAACACGAGGTAGTGAAACATTAATTAATTTATCCAAGAAATCATACATTCTATCGCCGCGAAGGGTTACCTTGGCACCGATTGACATGCCTTCCCGTAATCTGAAACCGGCAATCGACTTCTTTGCTTTGGTTACCAATGGCTTCTGGCCAGAGATCAAAGCCAATTCTGAAACGGCTTCGTCCAAATTCTTAGCATTGGTAACAGCGTCACCAACACCCATATTCAGAACGATTTTATCAATTTTTGGAGCTTGCATAACTGATTTGTAGCTGAATTTGTCCATCATATGAGGCACAATTTTGCTAGCAAATTGTTCACGTAAACGAGTTGTCATTTAAAAGTTATCCTCCCTTCCTAATTGGAATTAATCGATCGCTTTTTGCGATTTCTTTGAGTAACGAATTTTTTTACCGTCCTCAACCTTAATCCCAACACGAGTTGGTTCGTTGGTTGATGGATCGATTAGCATGACATTTGAAACGTGGATTGGTGCTTCTGCATCAACAATTCCACCGTTTGGATTTGTTGAAGTTGCCTTAGTGTGCTTCTTAACTTTGTTGACACCTTCGACAATCACACGATCCTTTGAAGAAATCGTCTTTTTGACAGTTCCTTCTTTTCCTTTGTCCTTACCACTAATAACACGGACTTTGTCACCAGTTTTAACGAACATGTTGGCACCTCCTTATTTCCTGGTTGTTTTACAATACTTCTGGGGCTAATGAAACGATCTTCATGAAGTTGTTATCTCGTAGTTCACGAGCAACCGGGCCAAAGATACGAGTGCCTTGTGGGCTCTTGTCATCACGCACCAATACAGCAGCATTTTCGTCAAAGCGAATGTATGAGCCATCAGTACGACGAGTAACTGACTTAGTACGCACAATAACGGCCTTAACAACGTCACCCTTTTTGACAACGCCACCTGGTGTTGCTTGTTTAACCGTAGCAACGATAGTATCACCGATTCCGGCATACCTTCTAGTTGAGCCACCTAAAACCTTAATAGTAAGCAATTCTCTTGCACCTGAGTTGTCGGCAACTTTTAATCGACTTTCTTGTTGAATCACAGGTATATCCTCCCTTCGTCAATGGATCAGAATACGATAATAATGATAATTAAGTAAGTTAAATAATAACTGCTTTTTCAACAATCTTAATCAAACGAAAACGCTTTGTCTTCGATAATGGACGTGTTTCCATAATCTGAACAAGATCGCCTGTTTTAGCTTCATTATTCTCATCATGAGCCGTTAATTTCTTTGAGTAGCGAACACGCTTACCGTATCGTGCATGAGTTTTATAAGTTGAAATTTCAACAGTAATTGTCTTGTCACTCTTGTCAGAAACAACGCGTCCCTGATAAACCTTACGCTGGTTACGTTCTTCAGCCATTAATTATACCTCCCTTACCGTATTCTATTTATTGAGTTCTTGTTGACGAAGTGCAGTCTTGATACGCGCAATGTTCTTACGAACTTGTTTTAAGCGTGCAGTATTTTCCAATTGACCAGTGGCTAGTTGGAAACGAAGATTGAATAATTCGTCTTTGTAATCTTTTTCTTTATCAATCATTTGAGCAGTGGTTAATTCATTAATATCTTTAGCCTTCATTTGATTCGCCACCTACTTCCTCACGTTTTATAATCCGGGTACGAACAGGAAGTTTGTTAGAGGCAAGCCGTAATGCTTCTTCAGCAACTTCTTTAGAAACACCGCCGATTTCAAATAAAACCTTGCCACGCTTAACTGGTGATACCCAGCCTGCTGGTGTTCCTTTACCATTACCCATTCGAACTCCGACACCTTTTTCAGTATATGACTTGTGTGGGAAGATTTTAATCCAAACTCTTCCGCCACGCTTCATATAACGGGTCATCGCAACACGACATGCTTCGATCTGACGGTTGGTAATCCAATGTGAATCTAGAGATTGTAAACCGTATTCACCGAAAGTCACCGTTGTACCACCCTTGGCGTTGCCACGCAACTTACCACGATGTTCACGACGATGCTTAACACGTTTAGGTACTAACATGTTTATTTGCCTCCTTTGTCAGCTTTACTGTTCTTTGGCTTTTCAGGAAGAATTTCACCACGATAGATCCAAGTCTTAACACCGATTGAACCGTATGTTGTAAAGGCTTCTACCCAAGCGTAGTCAATATCTGCTCGTAAAGTATGCAAAGGAACAGTTCCATCAGAATATGATTCAACTCGAGCCATATCTGCACCGTTCAACCGGCCAGCGACTTGGGTTTTAATTCCCTTAGCACCAGCACGCATTGTCCGTTGCATTGATTGACGCATTGCCCGACGGAAAGCAACTCGGCCTTCCAATTGACGAGCAATATTCTCGCCAACAAGCTTTGCATCAAGATCAGGCTTCTTAATTTCAATAATATTGATATGAACCCGTTTGCCAGTAAGGTCGTTTAATTCCTTACGAAGGTTTTCAACTTCGGATCCACCCTTACCAATTACCATTCCTGGCTTGGCAGTATGAATTGAAATGTTAACGCGATTTGCGGCACGTTCGATTTCAACAGTTGAAACGGATGCACTTGCAAGACGTTTTGAAATGTACTTACGAATCTGTAAATCTTCACGTAAATATGCAGCATAATCTTTGCCAGCATACCACTTAGCTTCCCAGTCGCGAATGATTCCAACTCGTAAACCATTAGGATTTATTTTATTACCCACGCGTTATCCCTCCTCTTTTTCTGACACAACAATTGTGATGTGACTTGTGCGTTTGTTGATTGGTGATGCAGATCCCTTTGCACGAGGACGGAAACGCTTCAAGGTTGGGCCTTCATTAACGTATGCGTCGCTAACAAAAAGATTTTCAGAATCTAAATCGAAATTGTTTTCTGCGTTTGCAACAGCAGATTTAAGTACTTTAGAAACTACTGGAGAAGCACCGCGGGGTGTGAAATCCAGGATGGCGGCAGCTTCGGCAACGTTCTTACCCCGGATAAGATCGACTACAAGTCGGACCTTACGAGCGGCAATACGAACAGTTTTAGCAGTTGCTGTTGCTGATGTAACTTGTTCAGCCATTTGTTATCCTCCTTGTTTAGACAGTCTTCTTATCGTCGGTACCATGACCATGGAAAGTCCGAGTTGGTACAAATTCACCAAGCTTATGACCTACCATATCTTCCTGAACATAAACTGGTACGTGTTTACGACCGTCATAAACGGCGAACGTGTAACCAATAAAGCTAGGGAAAATTGTTGAGCGACGTGACCATGTTTTAATAACGGACTTTTTATCTTGATCCTTCTGAGCGTCTACCTTTTTAAGCAAGTACTCATCGGCGAATGGTCCCTTTTTTAAACTACGACTCATTTTGAAACCTCCTCTTCATATGCCAACTAATGACATATGTTTTTTTACATCTTCGATCCCTTACGACGACGCACAATAAATTTGTTTGAACGTGCTTTCTTAGAACGGGTCTTCTTACCAACGGTCTTCTTGCCCCAAGGTGACAATGGAGATGGTAAACCAACTGGCGCTTTACCTTCACCACCACCATGAGGGTGATCGTTAGGGTTCATTACAGAACCACGAACATGTGGACGTTGACCCTTGTAACGAGTTCGGCCAGCTTTACCAACATTAACAAGTTCATGTTCTTCATTACCAACTGAGCCGATAGTGGCACGGTTAGTTGCTAAGATCATCCGGGTTTCACCTGATGACAAACGAACTAAGGCGTACTTACCATCACGGCCCAACAATTGAGCTGAGGCACCGGCAGAACGAGCTAATTGCCCACCCTTACCTGGCTTCAATTCGATGTTATGAATAATTGAACCAACGGGAATGTTAGCAAGCGGTAACGTGTTACCCACCTTAATATCGGCATCTGTTCCGGATTCAACCTGATCTCCAACCTTCAAGCCCTTAGGTGCAATGATATATGACTTTACGCCATCCACATACACGATAAGTGCAATGTTAGCAGTCCGGTTTGGATCGTATTCGATTGCCTTTACAGTTGCTGGAACATTATCCTTGATCCGTTTGAAATCGATCACACGGTATTGATTCTTGTTACCGCCGCCACGATGGCGAACAGTCATCCGACCATTGTTATTCCGGCCGGCAGTATGGCTTTTTGATTCGAGTAATGACTTCTCAGGCTTGCTCTTAGTAATTGAACTGTAGTCCAAGCTGGTCATATTACGACGACCATTACTGGTAGGCTTATATGTTTTTATAGCCACAACGTTTCCCTCCTACTATTTAAAAATTATGATTCTTCACCAAATAATTGGATTTCTTTTGAATCTTCTGACAAGGTTACAATTGCCTTGCGACGTTTCTTTGTGTATCCGGCATAACGACCCTGGCGCTTTAACTTGCCACGAACGTTCATAATGTTCACCCGAACAACTTTGACATCGAAGATATCTTCAATTGCTTTTTTAACTTGAGTCTTAGTTGCTCGTAAATCAACATCGAATGTGTATGATTTGTCGTCCATCCGGCTGGTTGAGTCTTCAGTAATAACTGGGCGTAAAATAACATCACGTGATTCCATTATGCGAGCACCTCCTCTACCTGAGAAAGAGCAGCTTTTGTAATGATAACTTTGTCATGATCCGCAATGTCCAATGTGTTGATACCGTCAGCCGATACAACTTTAACATTTTCGAGGTTACGAGCAGAAAGTGACGCCTTTTCGTTACCATCTTCCAAAACTACTAATGTTTTAGTAGAAACATTTAATTTATCGAGTAATGTTGCAAATTCCTTAGTCTTCGGTGCGTCAAATTCCAAAGCATCGACAACAACGAATTTACCGTCTGAAACTTTTTCAGAAAGTACTGACTTAAGAGCCAAACGGGATACCTTCTTAGGTAAATGATAAGCGTATGAACGTGGAGTTGGTCCAAAGACAATTCCACCGCCACGCCACTGTGGTGACCGGATAGAACCTTGACGAGCGCGACCAGTACCCTTTTGACGCCATGGTTTTTTACCACCGCCACGGACTGCTGAACGGTTCTTAACTGAGTGAGTTCCTTGACGCCGTGATGCCCGCTGCATAACAACTGCATCGAAAACGACGTTATTGTTTGGTTCAATTCCAAAAATGCTATCATTTAATGAAACTGTTCCGTTTTGACTACCATCTTGTTTAAATAATGCTACGTCAGTCATCTATAGTTGCCTCCCTTCTACTTGTTTGCGCCGCGAACGGCTGATTGAATCGTAATAAATGATTTGTTTGCGCCTGGAACGTTACCTTTGATCAAAATAACGTTATTGTCAACATCGGTGCTAACAACTTCAAGATTTTGAATTGTAACGGTCTTATTACCCATGCGTCCTGGTAACTTCATACCTGGGACAACCCGGTTAATAATAACACCTAATGAACCTGGACGACGGTGATAACGAGAACCGTGAGTTTCTGGTCCACGTGATTGGCCATCCTTATGAATGTTACCTTGGTATCCATGACCTTTTGTAGTTCCAGTTACATCAACGATGTCTCCTGGTTTAAAGATATCTGTCTTAACTTCCTCAGATACTTTATAATCCCCCAGCTCAACATCCTTGATTTCCTTAATGAAGCGCTTAGGGGTCGTATTTGCTTTCTTTGCATGACCTTGTTCTGGCTTGTTAGTAAGCACAGTACGCTTGTCATCATAACCCAACTGAACAGCATCGTAACCGTCGTTTTCAACGGTCTTAACCTGCATGATAACGTTAGGGGTTACTTCAACAACAGTTACGGGTACTAACTCGCCGTTGTCAGTAAAGACTTGCGTCATTCCAACCTTTTTTCCTAAGATTCCTTTTCTGGTCATGAGTACACCTCCAATATATTGTATTAATTAAAGTTTGATTTCAATGTCAACGCCACTAGGCAGGTCGAGCTTCATTAATGAGTCAACCGTCTTTGGTGTTGGATTCAAAATATCGATTAAACGTTTATGAGTCAAAATTTCAAATTGCTCACGCGCATCCTTAAACTTATGTGGTGAAGCAAGAACAGTATAGATTGTCCGCTCAGTAGGCAACGGAATTGGACCTGAAATAGTAGCCCCAGTTCTTTGTGCCGTTGCAACAATCTTATCTGCTGATTGATCTAAGATCCGATGCTCGTATGCCTTCAAACGGATACGAATTTTTTGTTTTGCCATTGTGTTCCCTCCTTCGTCTATTTTAAAAATAAGACTAACTCCGTGAAAATTACCGCCAAACCCATGGCAAAGCATCCGGGTGTGTCGCAACCTTTCACATCAAAGCTTACCTTTACAGTTTTAAGGACAAAGCTATCCCTAAAAACAGTACTCAACTAGTGTACTAAAAAATGCCCGTTAAAACAAGCCTAACGGGCAATAATTTTATTTTGTAATATTTCTGTGATGTTCAAATGATCTTAACCACGATGACAGATTTTTTCCAAAAAAAGAGATCAGCCGCAACTGATCTCTCCAAAATAATTTTTATTCTGGTGCGTTACCACCATTTTTCTTGATAATTTCAGCCTGAATACTCTTTGGTACTGGCTCGTAATGATCAAATGTCATGGTGAAAGTACCACGGCCTTGAGAAGCTGAACGAAGAGTCGTTGCATATCCAAACATTTCTGCCAATGGCACATATGAATGAATAACTTCGGCGCCGCTTCGGCTTTCCATACCGTCAACCCGTCCACGACGAGCGGTAACTTGACCCATAATGTCACCCATGTATTCTTCAGGAACGTTGATATCAACCTTCATGATTGGTTCAAGGATAACTGGATCAGCCGTCTTAGCAGCATTCCGGAGAGCCAATGATGCGGCAACCTTAAATGCGGCTTCACTCGAATCGACTTCGTGATAACTACCATCGTACAACTTAGCTTTCAAATCAACCAATGGGTAACCGGCAAGCACACCGTTAGCCAATGATTCTTTCAAGCCTTGTTCAACAGCTGGGATAAATTCACGAGGAACAACCCCACCAACAATGGCATCTTCGAATTCGAATCCCTTACCTTCTTCGTTAGGTGAGAATTCGATCCAAACATCACCATATTGACCTTTACCACCAGACTGACGAACAAACTTCCCTTGTGCAGAAGTCTTCTTCGTAAATGCTTCACGATATGAAACTTGTGGGGCACCAACAGTGGCATCAACGTGGAATTCACGTCTCATTCGGTCGATGATGATATCCAAATGCAATTCGCCCATTCCGGCGATCAAAGTTTCACCAGTTTCAGGGTTGGTTTCAGCCTTGAAAGTTGGATCTTCTTCAGAAAGCTTTTGCAAAGCTTCGTTCATCTTGTCTTGATCAGCCTTGGTCTTTGGTTCCACGGCAACCTGAATAACTGGGTCTGGGAATTCCATTGATTCCAAGTGAAGTGGCCGATCAACATCGGTTAAGGAATCACCAGTAGTCGTGTTCTTCAGGCCAATCGCAGCAGCAATATCACCTGAGAAGACTTCTGGAATTTCCTGACGGTGATTCGAATGCATTTGCAGCAGACGACCAACCCGCTCACGTTTGTCCTTGGTTGCGTTCAGAATATATGAACCGGATTCCAAGGTACCTGAGTAAACTCGAATGTAAGTCAAACGACCAACGAATGGATCGGTTGCCACTTTAAATGCAAGGGCAGCGAAACTTGCGTCATCGTTAGCCTTCAATTCGATTTTCTCACCAGTTTCAGGATCAGTTGCGTTATATGGCTTAACATCAAGTGGTGATGGTAAGTAATCAATAACGGCATCCATCAGCATCTGAACACCCTTGTTCTTAAAGGCTGAACCAGCTAATACAGGGAAGAGTTCCAAGTTCAAGGTTGCTTTACGAATGGCAGCTTTGATTTCGGCCTTAGGAATTTCTTCGCCTTCAAGGTACTTGTCCATAATGTCATCATCGACATCGGCAAGGGCTTCAATCATCTGATCCCGACGCTTAGCGGCTTCTTCTTTATAATCATCAGGAACGTCAACCGTATCCCATTCAGTTCCCAATTGATCTTCATCATAAAGATCGGCCTTCATTTCAACGAGGTCAATAACCCCTTCAAAATTATCTTCGGCACCAATTGGCATCTGAATAGCAAGTGGCTTAGCGTTCAAGCGATCTTGGATTGAGCCAACGGAGAAATCAAAGTTGGCACCAATTTTATCCATCTTGTTAACAAAAACAATCCGTGGAACGTCGTAATCTGAGGCTTGACGCCAAACAGTTTCGGTTTGAGGTTCAACACCAGCTTGGGCATCAAGAACAGCGATCGCACCATCCAAAACCCGCAATGACCGTTCAACTTCAACAGTGAAGTCCACGTGTCCTGGGGTATCGATAATGTTAATCCGGTGATCCTTCCACTGTGCAGTAGTAGCGGCAGAAGTGATCGTAATACCACGTTCTTGTTCTTGTGGCATCCAGTCCATTTGTGAGGCCCCATCATGGGTTTCACCAATTTTGTGAATTTTACCGGTATAGTACAGGATCCGTTCGGTCGTTGTTGTTTTACCAGCATCGATATGGGCCATAATCCCGATATTACGAGTTTTTTCTAGCGGAAATTCTCGTTTGTTAGCCATTGTGTTACTCCTTCCATTCGCATAAAAAGTGGCCATAAGCCACTTTTTAATTGAAGCTTAAAACAAATATTATATTACCAACGATAGTGAGCAAATGCTCGGTTGGCTTCAGCCATTCTGTGAGTATCTTCACGCTTCTTAACGGCTGCACCAGTATTATTGGCAGCATCCATAATTTCACGCGCAAGACGTTCAGTCATGGTGTGTTCGCCACGCAAGCGTGCGTAGTTAACAAGCCAACGTAAGCCCAAGGTTGTCCGACGATCAGGACGAACTTCGATTGGAACTTGATAGTTAGAACCACCAACACGGCGAGCCTTAACTTCAAGAACGGGCATAACGTTCTTCATTGCCTCTTCGAACACGTCAACTGGTTCGTTACCAGTTTCTTCTTTAATAAGATCAAATGCACCATATAAAATTTCTGATGCGGTTCCTCGTTTACCATCCAACATTAAGCGGTTGATTAAACGAGTGACCAGTTTTGAATTGTACATAGGATCGGGAAGTACTTCCCGCTTTTGAACATTTCCTTTTCTAGGCATTTCGTTATCCTCCTCATTTTTCTATAAAAACGAAAATTTAGATTAAGTGATTTAAATTATTCTTTAGGCTTCTTAGTACCGTACTTAGAACGACCTTGACGACGATCGGTTACACCGGCTGTATCAAGAGCACCACGAATAACGTGATAACGAACACCAGGTAAATCCTTAACACGACCACCACGGATTAATACAACACTATGCTCTTGCAAGTTGTGGCCAATCCCAGGGATATAAGCAGTTACTTCGATTAAGTTGGATAACCGAACACGGGCATATTTACGTAAAGCTGAGTTAGGCTTCTTTGGTGTCATAGTTCCGACACGGGTTGCAACGCCTCGTTTTTGAGGGGCAGGTACAACGACTTGCTTCTTCTTATAACTATTGTAAGCATAGTTTAAAGCTGGTGACTTTGATTTTGAACTTCTAGAATGACGTCCTTTACGGACCAATTGATTAATTGTAGGCATCTAAAAGTACTCCTTTCGTATTTTGTTTTAAGTCCACACATCCAGGCGGTTCTTTTTTATGTAAAAAGAAATGTGTTCCGCCAAACACTTTTT
Organism: Lentilactobacillus parafarraginis DSM 18390 = JCM 14109; assembly: GCF_001435895.1. GTDB lineage: Bacteria > Bacillota > Bacilli > Lactobacillales > Lactobacillaceae > Lentilactobacillus > Lentilactobacillus parafarraginis. The sequence goes on from NZ_AZFZ01000001.1 coordinate 90,685, forward strand.
GTCTTAAACAGTCAGCATGTCTGAGATTTCAGGAATCTGTCACAAAAAGCACCTTCTCTAATTTATCATGACTAAGCAGATGTGTCAATCATTCAAGAAAAAAGAATTTAATTTCGTATATCTCTAACAGAGGTAAAAAATATGCTGATAATAATTGAATTTATGTTAGGGGCCAGCTTTGGCTCCTTTATCACCGCCATAGTCACCCGTCAACTCCGTGGGGAATCAATTATTTTTCCCCGATCACATTGTGACAGCTGTCAAAAGCAGCTCCAGGTTCGCGACCTGATTCCCGTCCTCGGTTACTTGAGTTTACGAGGAAAGTGTCGATTCTGCCACGCATCAATTGCCAAGGCTTCGTTTATCGCTGAGCTGCTAGTCGGAACGATATTCGTCGTCCAAGCCGTTTCACTCCCAAACTTTCTGTCATTAGCAACCGTTCTCATTTTGATTTATCTTAGTCTTTTCGACATAAAACGCAAGCAGGTACCCTCGGCAGGCTTAATATTGCTCTTCGTCGTTTGCGTTATCTGCCATCAGCACACCTTGCCGCAATTATTAATTGCGATTGGCTGCTACGCTGTTATTCAACTCATTAACCGTTGGCAAACATTTCTTGGTAATGGGGATATCGACATTTTCTTCTGTTTATGGCTGCCCCTATCCATAGCTCATTTACTCTGGATTCTGTGCATTTCCTGCGTGATTGCTTTAGGGTACCTAATTGTTGCTCCCTGGCCAGCTGACAACAAAATTCCCTTCGTACCATTCATTACAGCTGCCTATATCATAATGCTTCACTTTGGCACCTATTTAGTTCCCCTAATCTCACAGTTTCCCTAATCATCGGTCATTTATGTACGAAGAAGGCCCCTGCCAAATTGACAGGGGTCTTCTTTTAACAGTTGATGTTCACCAGTTAAAATGATGATCCATCAGTTAATGTTATTTTGCTGGATTGGTTGATTGGCTCTTTTGAGCATCCTCAGCCTTCATTTTTTCTTCAAGTTCGCTGATTGAATAAACCCCATCAGTTGAAGAACCGCCAATTTCTTCTGGCTTGATACCACGGTAATTTGGCATCCCAGTACCTGCAGGGATCAATTTACCAATGATAACATTTTCCTTCAAACCAACTAATGGATCATTCTTGCCGCGAATAGCAGCATCCGTCAATACTCGAGTAGTTTCCTGGAATGACGCAGCTGACAAGAAACTATTCGTTTCAAGGGCAGCCTTGGTAATTCCGAGAAGAACTGGTCGCGCAGTTGCCGGAATGCCACCAGAAATAACGGTGTCACCATTGCTATTTCTGAAGTCATTAATATCCATCAATGTTCCTGGAAGAACATCGGTATCACCAGGATCCATAATGCGAACTTTACGAAGCATCTGACGAATCATGATTTCCACATGCTTATCAGCCACTTCCACACCTTGCATCCGGTAAACTTTTTGAACTTCGTGGAGAAGATAGTTTTCGGTTGAAAGAACATCGCGAACCTTCAACAATTCCTTTGGATCAACAGACCCTTCGTTCAGAGCTGAGCCTCGGTGAATAAAGTCACCTTCGCCAACGCGCATCCGAGCGGTAATCGGAACCGTATAAGTTCTTGTATCGGCCTCACCTTTGATGGTGATTTCCTTAGTTCTCTCAGCTGGATTCTCTTCAATTGATTGAACAGTTCCAGTAACTTCACTAATTTCAGCTTTACCTTTTGGATTCCGGGCTTCAAAAATTTCTTGAACTCGAGGAAGTCCTTGGGTAATATCAGCGTTACCGGCAACACCACCGGTATGGAAGTTCCGCATGGTTAGCTGAGTACCTGGTTCACCGATTGATTGAGCAGCGACCGTTCCAACAGCTTCACCAACTTCAACTTCGTCGCCGGTAGCCATGTTACGACCATAACACTTCTCACAAACCCCATGAACGGTATTGCAAGTAAATGCTGAGCGAATCGTAACTTGTTTAATGCCAAGTTGATCAATCTTTTGCGCCTGATCTTCATTAATCATCGTCTGAGCTGGCACAATCACTTCGCCAGTCTTCGGATTCTTAACTGATTTCTGTGCGTAACGACCGACAATCCGATCATACAATGGTTCGATCATTTCGTTACCTTCAGTAATCGCGCTGATTGTCAAACCACGATCGGTTCCACAATCCTTTTCACGAACAATCACATCCTGGGCAACATCAACCAATCGACGGGTCAGGTAACCTGAGTTGGCAGTCTTAAGCGCCGTATCAGTCATTCCTTTACGGGCACCATGGGTTGAAATGAACATTTCCAAAACAGATAGGCCTTCACGGAAGTTCGATGTGATCGGCAATTCCATGATTTCACCGTTAGGAGCGGCCATCAGACCACGCATCCCAGCAAGCTGGGTAAAGTTAGAAATGTTCCCACGAGCACCAGAATCACTCATCATATAGATTGGGTTCTGGGGACTCTGAGCGGCCATCAAACGCTTTTGAATGTCATCCTTGGCATCGTTCCAAACGCCGATAACCCGTTCATAACGTTCATGATCGGTAATCAAACCACGGCGGAATTGCTTGGTAACCATTTCAACTTTTTTGTGGGCCTCATCGATGATCTTTTGTTTGTCAGGTAATTCGGTGATATCGGAAATTCCCACCGTCAGGCCTGACTTAGTTGATTCATCGTAGCCCAGATCTTTCATTCGATCCAGGAAGAATGAGGTTTCAGTTACTTTATAAATCTTATAAACTTGGGCAATGATGTCACTCAAGAAGCCCTTTTTGAATGGGGGAACAAGTTCTGCATTTGCCAAATGTTCATGGATGTCTTCGCCGGGTTCAAGGAAGTACTTATCATCAACGAACCCATTAATATTTGTATCGGTTGGTTCGTTAATGTAAGGGAAATCCTTTGGCAGAATCTTATTGAAGATCACTTTACCAACGGAAGTTACCAAAATTTTGCCGGCTTGTTCCTTAGTAAATGACTTTTCAGGATAGGCTGAAGCCTTGATCCCAATTCTTGAATGCCAGTGCACAATCCCGTTCCGGTATGCCAAATTAACTTCGTCAGGTGAATTGAAGATCATTCCTTCACCTTCACGGCCCTTTTCTTCCATCGTCAAGTAATAGTTACCAATAACCATATCCTGTGATGGTGTTACAACTGGTTTTCCATCCTTAGGTGCCAGGATGTGACCAGCAGCGAGCATTAAAAGACGTGATTCGGCTTGAGCTTCATCAGACAGTGGCACGTGAATGGCCATTTGGTCACCATCGAAATCGGCATTGTAAGCTTCACAAACAAGTGGGTGCAAACGCATCGACTTACCACTTACAAGCACGGGCTCGAAAGCTTGAATTCCCAAACGGTGAAGTGTTGGGGCCCGGTTCAACAGAACTGGGTGTTCCTTAATGACATCTTCAAGAACACTAAAGACATCATCATCTTGACGTTCAATCTTGCGCTTAGCGTTCTTAATGTTGGAAGCCAACTTGCGGCCAACCAATTCCTTCATGATAAACGGCTTAAATAATTCCATTGCCATTGGAACTGGAAGTCCCATTTGGTTCATCTTCAGACTTGGCCCAACATCGATAACTGAACGACCAGAGTAGTCAACCCGCTTACCAAGTAAGTTTTGACGGAACCGTCCCTGCTTACCTTTAAGCATGTGTGACAGTGACTTCAATGGGCGGTTACCAGGACCGGCAACCGGACGACCACGACGACCATTATCAATTAATGCGTCGACAGCTTCTTGAAGCATCCGCTTTTCATTTTGAACGATGATGCCAGGGGCATTAAGGTCAAGCAGTCGTTTCAACCGATTATTACGGTTGATTACCCGCCGATATAAATCATTCAAATCAGAAGTGGCAAATCGGCCACCTTCCAACTGAACCATTGGGCGCAAATCAGGTGGGATAACCGGAATGGTATCCAGTACCATCCATGATAATTTGTTACCTGACTGAACGAAGGCTTCCAGAATATCCAGACGACGAACGGCCCGGGTCCGTTTTTGACCGGTTGCGTTCTTCAATTCGTCCTTTAATTCAGTAACTTCTTTTTGAACATCAACGTCTTTTAATAACGTCTTAATTGCTTCAGCACCGATTTGAGCTTCAAAACGAGGCCCATATTCGGTCTTCTTTTCACGATATTCCCGTTCTGAGAGCAACTGCTTCTTTTCCAATGGTGTATTACCAGAATCGGTTACAACATAAGAAGCAAAGTAGATAATCTCTTCAAGGGCCCGTGGACTCATGTCGAGAACCAAGCCCATTCGACTTGGAATTCCCTTAAAGTACCAAATGTGAGTCACTGGGGCAGCTAATTCAATGTGGCCCATTCGTTCACGACGAACCTTGGACCGCGTTACTTCAACACCACAGCGATCACAAACGATTCCCTTGTAACGGATCCGCTTGTACTTGCCACAGGCACATTCCCAATCTTTGGTTGGGCCAAAAATTCGTTCGTCGAACAGGCCGTCTTTTTCAGGCTTTAATGTCCGGTAGTTAATCGTTTCCGGCTTCTTTACTTCGCCGTATGACCAACTACGAATCTTGTCGGGAGAGGCTAGCCCAATCTGCATACTTTCGAATTTATTAACATCGACCACTAGTTTGACCTCCCATGATTAGTCATTACTATTATTAACATTGGTTGACTTAGTTGGCTGATCGGCAACTTCCTTCTTGTCAGAAGCCGCTTCAGTCGTTGCAGAAGTCTTTTGATCCTTCTTGTCATTCATTTTGCTTAAAGCGTCAACGTTAACAACATCGTCGTCATCGTCTAAATCTCTAAGTTCAATTTCTTTATGGCTGTTATCAAGGACCTTCATATCAAGTCCGAGTGATTGTAATTCCTTAACAAGAACTCGGAATGATTCTGGAACTCCTGGCTTAGGAATTGGCTCGCCCTTTACAATCGCTTCGTAGGTCTTAACTCGACCAACGACGTCATCTGACTTATAAGTCAAGATTTCTTGCAGGGTATAAGCGGCACCATAAGCTTCAAGTGCCCAAACTTCCATTTCACCAAAACGCTGACCACCAAACTGGGCTTTCCCACCAAGTGGTTGTTGCGTAACCAATGAGTAAGGTCCAATTGAACGGGCATGAATCTTATCGTCAACCATGTGGGCCAACTTCAGATAATGCATAACCCCAACGGCAATCGGCTTATCAAATGGTTCGCCGGTCCGGCCGTCATAAAGAATGTATTTACCATCCTTTGGCATGCCGGCTTCCTTAACAGCGCTCCAGATATCCTTATCGGTTGCCCCATCAAAAACAGGTGTTGCAACGTGGATCCCTAATTTCCGTGCGGCCATTCCTAAATGAAGTTCCAAAACTTGACCAATGTTCATTCGTGATGGCACACCCATTGGGCTCAACATAATGTCAACTGGGGTTCCATCTGGCAAGAATGGCATATCTTCTTCAGGAATCACAACGGAAACGGTCCCTTTGTTACCATGACGGCCGGACATCTTATCACCCACTTGAATCTTACGCTTCTGGGCGATGTAAACCCGGACCATCTTGTTAACGCCAGGTGATAATTCATCACCGTTTTCACGGGTGAAGACCTTAACGTCTTGAATAATACCGCCGCCGCCATGAGGAACTCTCAATGAAGTATCACGCACTTCACGTGATTTTTCACCAAAGATGGCGTGAAGCAACCGTTCCTCAGCTGACAACTCAGTAACTCCTTTAGGGGTTACCTTACCAACTAAGATGTCGCCATCATGAACTTCGGCACCGATCCGAATAGTTCCGGATTCGTCAAGGTTCTTAAGGGCATCTTCACCAACGTTAGGAATTTCACGGGTCATTTCCTCAGGTCCTAATTTGGTGTCCCGAGTTTCAGATTCGTACTCTTCAATATGAATTGACGTGTAGACATCGTCCTTAACAAGTCGTTCGCTAATGGCGATGGCATCTTCGAAGTTATAACCTTGCCAAGTCATAAAGGCAACGATTGGGTTTTGCCCCAGTGCTAATTCGCCGCCTTCCATTGATGGCCCATCAGCCAACACTTCGTCAGCATCGACTTGGTCACCAACGCGGACGATTGGCCGTTGGTTATAGTTCTTACCGCCGTTTGAACGACGGAATTTCATTAATTTATACTTATCCAGCGTGCCGTCTTCACGACGAATCCGGATTTCACGAGCATCGACGTATTCCACTTTTCCAGGGAACTTGCAAATAAGTGCAACTCCGGAATCATGAGCAGCCTTGTATTCGATACCAGTTCCAACTAGTGGGGCATGCGGATCAATCAAAGGAACCGCCTGCCGCTGCATGTTGGCACCCATCAACGCCCGGTTTGAATCATCGTTTTCCAAGAAAGGAATACATGCCGTCGCAACAGCGACAACTTGCTTCGGTGAAACGTCCATGTAATCGACTTTATCGATACTGATTTCGATATTGTTTGACTTGTGACGAGCCATAACCACGTTATTAACGAATGAGCCGTCATCATTTAAAGGTGAGTTGGCCTGCGCAATAACAAAGTTATCTTCTTCGTCGGCAGTCAAGTAATCGATTCTATCAGTTACTTTATGCGTCGTCCAGTCAACCCGGCGGTATGGTGTTTCGATAAAGCCATACTTGTTAACCCGGGCATAGCTTGACAAACTGTTAATCAAACCAATGTTAGGGCCTTCAGGCGTTTCAATTGGACACATCCGACCATAGTGGGTGTAGTGAACATCCCGGACTTCATATCCGGCACGGTCACGAGTCAAACCACCAGGTCCAAGAGCTGACAAACGGCGCTTATGGGTTAATTCACCAAGCGGATTAGTCTGGTCCATGAATTGTGACAATTGTGATGACCCAAAGAATTCCTTAATAGAAGCAACCACTGGCCGAATGTTAATCAACTGTTGCGGGGTGACGGTCGAAGTGTCTTGAATTGACATTCTTTCACGAACAACCCGTTCCATCCGTGATAAACCAATTCGGAATTGGTTCTGGAGCAACTCACCAACTGAACGAATCCGGCGGTTACCCAAGTGATCAATATCATCGATTGTCCCGATGCCTTCTTGTAGGTTAAAGAAGTAGTTCATCGACGCAATGATATCAGCTGGGGTAATGTGTTTAAATTCAAGCGGAATGTTGTCATTACCAATAATTGGAACGACACGTTCCGGATCATTGACGGAATAAACCTTGATAATCTGAACGGTCATTGGCTTGGTTACAACGGCTTCATCAGAAGGCGTGAACGTGTAGGCTTTAAACTCGTTGTTATCAAGATATGGGGCCAACTTCTTCATCACGTCTTTGGTGATGACAGTGTCCTTTTGAACAATGACTTCACCGGTGTCCGGATCAGCAAGCGTTTCTGCCAAAGTCAGGCCCAAAAGACGGTTCTTCAGGCTCAGCTTCTTGTTGGTCTTGTAACGGCCAACTGGCGCCATATCATAACGCTTTGGATCGAAGAAACGTGCAGTTAACAAACTCCGTGATGAATCAGCGGTCTTTGGTTCACCTGGCCGCAACCGTTCATAAATATCCTTCAACGACTCTTCAACTCGAGAATCGTCAGTATCCTTATGAACATCCTTTTCCAGCGTCAATCCCAGGCTCTCGCTATCGCCCAAAATATCGGTGATTTCTGAATCGTTGCCAAAGCCGAGCGCTCTGATCAATTCAGTCAAAGGAATTTTACGAGTCCGGTCAATTCGAACATATGAAATATTTTTGGAATCAGTTTCAAATTCAAGCCAGGCACCTCTGTTAGGGATAACCGTGGTGCCGTAAGAAACCCGACCATTCTTATCAGTATCCTGGTGGTAATAGACGCCGGGAGAACGAACCAATTGTGAAACAATAACTCGTTCGGCACCATTAATGATAAATGTTCCTTGATCGGTCATTAATGGGAAGTCACCAAAGAAGACATCTTGGCTCTTGATTTCACCAGTCTCGTGATTGGTTAATTTCAATGTGATATGAAGTGGTGCAGAATAATTGGCTTCATGTTCACGTGCTTCGTCAACGGTGTACTTTGGTTCTAATAGCTGATAATCAACAAACTCTAATGAAAGCTTTCCCTGGAAATCATCAATGGGCATGATGCCATCAAAGGTTTCGCGAAGTCCCTCTTTTAAAAACCAGTTGTAAGAATTAGTCTGGATTTCAATAAGGTTTGGGAGATCGAGCACTTCTTTAATTCGTGCGTAACTTCGTCGGGTACGGTGTTTTCCATATTTAACTAAGTGTCCTGCCAAGTTTTTCACCTCTCCAAAATTCCGGAATCAAAATGTTACATTTTGATTACAATTGCCCTTTTTACCTGATTTTTGGCAAAAAAAATCCAAAAACAAGCCTGACTTGCTTTTGGTTTTTATGCAGGTTAATCCGGACAATAGATCGCATTAACCATTTCGATTCACAACAAATACAACTAAGACTATACCAACTATTCAACTACTTGTCAAACAAAAGTCTCGTGAATCCGTTTATTTACTTTTTATTGTTCACCAGTGTCTGCCGATTAGGTTTCTTAACGGAAATGGTAATCTGGTCGTTACGACCGCCAACGGTTACCGAATCGCCAGGAACGATTTCTTTAGACAACAGCTTGGCACTCAAATTATCTTCGAGCTCGGTTTGAATTGCGCGGCGAATTGGACGGGCACCATATTGAGGATCAAAGCCAACCTTGGAAATAATGCCAATGGCCGTCTTAGTAACCTTAATGTCGATCCCCTGGTCATGAATCCGCTTGATAACTGGTTTAGTCATCAACTTCACAATCTGATCAAGTTCTGCCTTGGTCAATGAGTGGAAGACAACCACTTCATCAATTCGGTTCAAGAATTCTGGCCGGAACCGTTGCTTAAGGGCGGCGTTAATGGTGTCCTTCATCGCAGCGTAGTCTTCCTTGGCAGTTTCCTGACCGAAGCCAACCGTCTTCTTATCACGAAGCGTCGTGGCCCCCAAGTTAGAAGTCATGATGATTACCGTGTTCCGAAAATCAATCTTGCGTCCCTTGGAGTCAGTCAAGTAGCCATCATCCAAGACTTGAAGCAACAAATTAAAGACATCTGGATGAGCCTTTTCAACTTCATCAAAGAGAACCACGGAGTATGGCTTTTGACGAACCTTTTCAGTTAATTGGCCACCTTCATCGTAACCCACGTAGCCAGGAGCTGATCCAATCAACCGGCTGGTAGAGTACTTCTCCATGTATTCACTCATATCAACCCGAATCATATCGTCTTCGGAACCAAAGACCGCTTCAGCAACGGCTTTTGCTAATTCGGTTTTCCCAACCCCGGTAGGTCCAAGGAACATGAATGAACCAATTGGCCGGTTCGGATCCTTCAGGCCGCTTCGAGCCCGGCGAATCGATCGTGAAACTGCTGAGATTGCTTCCTCTTGACCAACAACCCGTTGGTGAAGCACCTTTTCCAAGTTAACTAACCGATCAGCTTCAGTACTGCTCAAACGGGTTACTGGAATCCCAGTCCACTCACCAACAATTTCCGCAATATCCTGAGCAGTTTCCTTAACAGGATAGTGGGCGTCCTCGTCTTCTTCAGGCGCTTCGTTTTCCTTAGCCAGTTCATCCTGCAGCTTGTTAGCTTGTTTACGAAGCTTAGAAGCCTTTTCGTAATCCTGGGCTGCTAATGCGTCATTCAACTCTTCCAGTAAATCAGACAATTTCTTGTGACTGTCAACCACATTGGAACTTTGCAGGTGATCAATTCGAACCTTTGCAGCGGCCTCATCCATCAAATCAATTGCCTTATCGGGCAGGAATCGGTCACTGATATAACGGCTGGAAAGCCGAACCGCTGCGTCAATTGCCTCATCGGTAATTTCAACGTGATGATGTTGTTCGTACTTTGGCCGCAACCCTTTCAGAATCTGAACGGTTTCATCGGTGGTTGGTTCATCAACCATCACCTTAGCAAACCGTCGTTCCAAAGGAGCATCGGATTCAATGTACTTTTGGTATTCATCCAAAGTGGTTGCCCCAATCAGTTGCAGCTCACCACGAGCAAGGGCTGGCTTTAAAATGTTAGAGGCATCAATGGCCCCTTCAGCCCCACCAGCACCAATCAGCGTATGCAGCTCATCGATGAAGAGAATGATGTTGCCGTCTTGGTAAATTTCTTCAATGACCTTCTTCAAACGGTCTTCAAACTCACCACGGTACTTTGTACCAGCAACTAATGAGCCCATATCAAGCATCATCAATCGCTTATGAACCATATCGCCAGGAACGTCGCCATTCACAATGCGTTCAGCAAGACCTTCAGCGATTGCTGTCTTACCAACCCCAGGTTCACCAATCAACACTGGATTGTTTTTCGTTCGTCGTGCCAAAATTTGAACAACCCGTTTAACTTCCAGATCACGACCAATGGTTGGATCCAGACGATTCTCACGAGCCATTTCCGTCAAATCACGGGCAAGTGAATCAATTGTCGGGGTCTTGCTGTCCTTTTGCTTAGGCTGACGAGCGCCCCGTTTAGATGACATATTTGAAGCCATAGAACCACCACTGATTCCCATTTTTCTTAAAGTGACTTTACGAATTTGTGATAAATCAAGGCCTAGGTTAATTAAGATTCTCGAAGAAAGGATCGTTTCGTCAGTTAATAATGATAAGAGAATGTGTTCAGTTCCTACTTTGGGAACGCCATTTTTCTTAGCAAATTCACCAGCCTGAGCCAAAACTTCCTTGGCTTTTGGAGAGTATGGTAAATAATCGTTGCTGCTAAGATCCTTTAAGTTGCCATAACCGGCAAAGCGCTCGACTTCTTCGGTAATGTCCTCAGCCGTGATTGAAAACTGCTGAAGCGACTTGTACGCAATCCCATTTGTCTCGATCAACAGACCAAGTAACAGGTGCTCAGTTCCAATAGCTTGGTGCTTAAATTTCTTAGCTTGTTCTTGAGCAATGGTCAAAACATTCTTAGCACTCGGAGTAAATAAATTATTCATATATACCCTCACTTCCTATCGTTCATAACGCAAACGATTCAAAATTGATATCATGATATTTGCCCTCATAATATCAGTTAAATCACTATTGTTAAGGTCAATTGCATCCTTATCAATTGCCGCTAAGATAATGCTCACCTCACGACGATTAATTAATTCATTATTATATAACGTTTGGACGATGGTTTCACTATCTCTTTTCGATAATTTATTGCCAATTGCGGCAATCAGAGAATTCAACACATCGATATCATCTAATAAATGAACCTTTTCTATTCTAATGTACCCGCCGCCACCACGTTTGCTCTCAACGATGTACCCATTTTGAATGGTAAATCGTGTATTGATGACGTAGTTAATTTGCGACGGGACAACGTCAAATAATCCAGCAATTTCCGATCGGCGAATTTTCACTTGTTCGTTATCGGCGAGTATTTCCTTCAAATAATGTTCAATTAAATCAGAAATATTTTCGTCGGCCATATTATCACCCAATTCTTTGACTAATATTGACTTTAATTATACGAAGAACCAGGGAAAATGCAAAGAAAAGGTTTCGAGAGTGCGAAGCGCAACGGGTGTCCCGGTGTGTAACCGCTAACCAGCGGAACCCCGGATTTGGGTTCTGGCTGGTTAGTGCTTACACGTTAGTATCGGGGGCGTCGCCCTAAAGGGACTCGCCAACGCCTCCAGCGTGGGCTCTGGAGCACATTTCTACTATAATAAATGACACCCGGCAACAAAAGACCAACCAAGTCCTCTCGTCAAAAAGCAAAAAAGGCCCCAGCCCACCCCAGCTGGAAGCCTCCGCACCACCAAAAATGAATCGAAGTAGTTTGAATTTTAATTATTATTAATGAAAGTAATCGGTTATTTTGATCTCACAAGTCAATTTTAAGGCAAAAAAAATCGGGAAAACAAGATTTGAACTTGCGACCCCTACGTCCCGAACGTAGTGCTCTACCAAGCTGAGCTACTTCCCGATAATCACTAGTATTTAATTCACAGTCTCAATATATCACAAATTGATGCGTTGAGACAAAAAAATCGGGAAGACAGGATTCGAACCTGCGACCCCCTGGTCCCAAACCAGGTGCTCTACCAAGCTGAGCTACTTCCCGATATTACCAAATTGCATAACCAATGGCAATAAAAAATGCACCCAGTAGGAGTCGAACCTACAACCTTCTGATTCGTAGTCAGACACTCTATCCAGTTGCGCTATGGGTGCATAATATTTATTAAATTAGTTACGCATCTCGATTATCAGTACACTGACAATGAGGAAGCGGAAGACGGGATTCGAACCCGCGACCCCCACCATGGCAAGGTGATGTTCTACCACTGAACTACTTCCGCAAAAGTGCCGACTAGACGATTCGAACGCCCGACCTCTTCATTACTAGTGAAGCGCTCTAACCAACTGAGCTAAGTCGGCAATATAATATTAATGGTTCTATGCGGGCGAAGGGATTCGAACCCCCACGTCATAAGACACTAGAACCTAAATCTAGCGCGTCTGCCAGTTCCGCCACGCCCGCATTGTTAAATAAAAACTGGCAATGAGCCGTGGCAGTCTCGAACTGCCGACCCTCTGATTAAAAGTCAGATGCTCTACCAACTGAGCTAACGGCTCAATGGAGGATACAGGGATCGAACCTGTGACCTCCTGCTTGTAAGGCAGATGCTCTCCCAGCTGAGCTAATCCTCCATGAAACTATATGAATCAATGTGTTGTTGGTAGACACATCATCAAGACAACTATTAAATTTTACCATTCCTACTCAATCGAAGTCAAGAAGAATTTTTAAATTTAAATCGCTGTCCATGACTGATATCGAAAGCCTTTAGCATTTTCCGACAAGAAATATTATATCGTAATTTGCGGCTCATTACCAGCACAATTTTTAATTTAGTCAAAAAAAGTGCCGAGACGGCGGGCAAGCCATCTCGACACATCGCTTCACTATCGACAGCTCCTCTGCCGGCTACTGAAGCATTTTTGGGGGAATGAGTACAAAGAATACCTCGAGAGGGCGATCTCAAGCATCCTGCACATGCAACCAACAAGGATGGCGGGTGACCATCGCTCGTGGCTACATTATATAGATACGCAATTTTAAATCGGATTCTCCTAAAATCCCGAAATAAATAAACGTCTCTTCACAACCAGTATCCATGTAACCTGCCGGGTCACCAGTGCGATCGCAGCAGGTTACAGTTATAGATACGAATACTAGGGCTGAAATTCTGCAATTAAATTAGTTGTTTTTTTCGATTTTGGTTTTGCCATGCATGTACGGCCGTAATGCTTCTGGAATCGTGACCGAACCGTCAGCATTCTGATAATTTTCCAAAATAGCGGCAACCGTTCGCCCAACTGCCAATCCAGACCCGTTCAACGTGTGAACAAAGTGAAGTTTACCATCCGCGTCCCGATATTGAATGTGAGCCCGGCGAGCTTGGAAATCAGTGGTGTTTGAGCAGCTTGAAATCTCCCGATACTTGTCCTGAGCCGGGAACCAAACTTCCAAGTCGTGGGTCATTGCTGCCGTGAAGCTCATATCGCTGGTTGTCAGCGTGATAACGTGGTATGGCAGCCCCAACTTCTGCAGGTTTTCCTCAGCCTGATGGGTAATTTGTTCCAGGGCATCCCAAGAATCTTCCGGCTTGGTAAACTTCACCATCTCAACCTTGTTAAACTGGTGCAGGCGAATTAATCCCTTGGTGTCCCGGCCGGCACTACCAGCTTCTGATCTGAAGGCCGGTGAAAGTGCCGTAAATGAGACCGGCAGCTTATCTTCTGGAATGACTTCATTACGATAGTAATTGACCAGCGGCACTTCAGCGGTTGGAATCATTGTTAAATCCGTCCCGGAAATTTCGTAACCAGCCTTTGTTTCCAAGAACTTTGGAAATTGGCCGGTGCCATACATTGAATCATTATTAACCATGTATGGTGGGATGACTTCTTGGTAACCAGCGGCGGTATTTTGGTCAAGATAGAAATTGTAAACCGCCCGTTCCAGCAAGGCGCCGTCGCCAATATAGTACACAAACCGGCTGCCGGAAACCTTTGCGGCCCGCTCGAAATCCAGGATCCCGAGTTGTTCGCCAATGTCCCAGTGATGTTTGGGTTCAAAATCAAATGACGGAATGTTGCCAACCTTGCGTAATTCCACGGCCCCTTCTTCAGTCAGGGAAACCGGCACCCCATCGGCCGGAATATTCGGCAGGTGGGCAGCCAAGTTGGTCTCATCCTCTTCTATCTGGCGTAATTGATCATCCAGATCCTTGATGGTTTGGCCAACCGTTTTCATTTGGTTAATGGCCTCAGTAGCATCCTGCTTCTGACGTTTTAACTGAGAAATTTGGTCAGAAACGTCATTCCGTTGGGCCTTAAGTGATTCTGATTTAACGATTAAATCCCGGCGTTTGGCGTCGTATGAAAGCAGCTCGTCAATTGTCTCGGGCTTAATCCCCCGAGTGGCTAACTTTTCCTTGGTAAAATCAGGATCCTTACGAATTTTTTTAATATCAAGCATGTGAAAATCCTCCTTAGATAACTTGCCAGTCGTTTTAGATGGTTGAACCCATCATTTTCCAATTGGCAACATTTTGTGCATAAAAAAGGACCCTTCATCACTGGGACGAAGGATCCTTTTCGCGGTACCACCCAAGTTCTCGACAAATGCCGAGCTCTCAAAGTATGATAACGGCATACACCGTGCGGCATTACCCGCCCGCTTCCATGTGCTGGAATATTCGATAACAGTTCACACCGACCACTGTCTCTCTGAAATCTACTGAATAGGCACAAAACGTTTTAATCTAAATCGATTATACCCAATCCAATCTCAAACCACAAGCGCCTAAATCGCCAACTGGCTGATTTTTTGATCAATCAAGTCAAAGACAGCGTGCTTATCGCGATCTTTTTCAACGAAATCGTACTTGTCACCGTTAATCTGGATTTTAGCTGACTTGTCATAATTTTGATACCACGTTTGATAGCGCTGATTAAGATCTTTGTAATACTGATACAGGCTTGGATCGTTGGCAATCTGTTCGAATGGCCGCCCCCGCTTCTTAATCCGCGCCAACATCGTGTCAAACGAAATATCAATGTGAATTAACAAATCCGGGTTCTTACTATGGGGAGTCGATGGCAATTCCTGCATCATGTTCTGCAACAGCGAATCATAAATGGCAACCTCGGTTTCGGTCGCTCTGCCAAGATCGGCATTCAAATGAAACAACAATGAATCTTCAAAAATTGAGCGATCCAGGACGCTTTGTTCGTTACGCCATGCCTTCTTGATATCCGCCATTCGCCGATTCAAGAAATCAATTTGCAGCAAAAAAGCATATTTCTTCGGATCCTGATAAAACAGCGGCAGAATTCGGTTATTGTCAACCGATTCATAGTAGGCAGGTGTTCCCAAATGGGTTGAGAGCATTTGCGTTAATGACGTTTTTCCGGCGCCAATTGTTCCAGCTAACACGAGCATTCGATAATCCCCTTATTCGTTTTAATAACAGTACAACATATTGTACTAGTTTAAAACGTCAGGTGCAACATCTAGTAGCTCACTAATTCAAATTCGATACGTCAACCACCTGAATATTGTCTAAACCACCATATGCTTCGTACCACGGGGTGGCGTTCTCGGCCAAAATTTTCGTTAATTCGGTGACGTTACGGGTTCCCTTATGCTGAAGCCAATCAACCAGCCCATCGCGACCATCACGAACAAATAGGTCAACGCCTTCAATCCAAGTTGCCCGGCCACTCAATACGCCGTTAAACTTGGCCCCAGCAGCCCCGGCAAGTTTTAATTCGTGTTGGAAAACATCGGTTGGCACCCCAGCACTCAGGAAGATAAACGGTCGGGTTGCTTCATCGCTTAGCTGTTTGAGATATCCCTTGGCCTGGTCTTCAGTATAGGCCGACTCATCAACGCTACTATCCCAGCCATCAATGTAGGTTGGATTAAATGGCACTTCCATTTTGAGAACGTCAATGTGGTATTTATCCTGGGTAAATTCTTTCATTGCCCGAAGAACAAAGTCCGGCTTCTCCTTGGCAAACTCAAGTGATTTTGAATCATAGCGATCGTCGTAAGTCACAATTTCAAAAAAGGTCGGCGTCTCGGCAGCCAGTCCTTCAGTTCCGTAACGTTCAGCGAAGGCTTTCTTTTGGTCGTTGATCTCATCGGGATCATCCGGGTTATAGTAAATTAACACTTTCAAGGCGTCAGCGCCCTTCGTTACCATAATCTGGGCAGATTGATCGGGAATCAAACTTGGCAGCCGGCCAGGTTCGTTCGCATCATACCCCGTCTTTTCGTATGACATAATCAAACCAGTGTCGGCAGACTTGGCCTCAATGCCTTTAAAGCCCATTTGCTCATCCAATAAAATAGCTGAGCTCAACGGACTCAAGACTTCTGAAACGGTTTGCTTAAAATCATAGACCATTTTCATGCTGAAAAGCTTCCCGTATTTTTCGGAAGCCTTTTTCATCATCTTAACAAGCGATCCACGCTGGTCTAACGCCAACGCATCGATGATTGCGTCATTATTGGTCAATTTCAACATTCTGTCATACTTTCCCTTTGAAAGGAACTTTTTTGCCATATCCAACACCTCATATTTTT
Organism: Lentilactobacillus parafarraginis DSM 18390 = JCM 14109; assembly: GCF_001435895.1. Taxonomy (GTDB): domain Bacteria; phylum Bacillota; class Bacilli; order Lactobacillales; family Lactobacillaceae; genus Lentilactobacillus; species Lentilactobacillus parafarraginis. The sequence continues at coordinate 107,326 of NZ_AZFZ01000001.1, forward strand.
AATATACCAATTTGTTGGTTCTATTGGTTCATTATACGATACGACCACTTATATGTACAACAAAAATAATTGGCCCACCCCAAATTTGGATAGGCCAATTACCGGTATTACGACTGTTGATCATTTAATTTTGAAAGGTCTTCCTCTTCGCGCGACGGGGAAACGTCGACCTTTTCAAGTGGAATGATTTTCGTATGATTTTTCCACTTATAGCCAAAGTACAGGACCAGTACCAACGGCACACTAATATACGTGACCAGAATTTGCTTCCAGTCAAAGTGCAGGAAGGCCGTCGGATTTTGGCCGACGATCACCAAAATACAAAGAATCAAACACAGAAGCGGCCCAAACGGAAACAATTTAGCATGATACTTCAGTTCGCTCAGTGAATGGCCTTGTTTGACGAACGCCCGCCGGAACCGATAATGAGAAATTGCGATCCCAAACCAGGCGATAAACCCGGTCAATCCAGATGCCGCCACCAGCCACATATACAACTGCGGCCCGGCAATACTGGAAATAAACGTTAACAGCGACACAACCGTCGTCACTAACAGTGAATAATACGGAATCCCGTTGCTGGCAGTTTGCCCCAGCTTCTTGGGTGCATACCCGCTGTTAGACAGTGAGTAAAGCATCCGCGTCGAGGCGTACATCCCCGAATTGGCGGACGAAATCACTGACGATAGAATAACCGCGTTCATGACGCTGGCCGCCGCAGCTAATCCGGCGCGTTGAAATACCAGCGTGAACGGACTGATGGCAATGTCGGTGGTACTTGACCCGAGTAAGGCGTGGTTCGTGTAAGGAATAATGGCACCAATGACAAAAATCGTTAAGATATAGAATAAAATGATTCGCCAAAAGACTTCGTTAATCGCCTTGGGAACGCTGTGCTGGGGGTCTTGAGATTCACCAGCGGTAATGCCGACCAGCTCGGTTCCCTGAAACGAGAATCCGGCAACCACGAATACGGATAAGATTGCTGGAAATCCGCCAACAAACGGTGCCTGCTTAATCGTAAAGTTACGCATCCCAATAAAGTGACCGCCCATGATTCCGAAAATTGTTAAGCAGCCAACGGCCAGAAAAATCACAATTGTGACAACCTTAATCAAAGACATCCAGAACTCGGTTTCGCCAAATGCCCGGACTGACAGCGCGTTGATAATAAAAATCAGAACCAGGGCGATTGAACTCCAGATCCATTCCGGAACGTTGGGCAGCCAAAACCGCATGACCAACGCCGCGGTACTAATATCAACGGCAACCGTAATTGCCCAGTTAAACCAGTAGTTCCAGCCCATCGCAAATCCCAGGGCCGGATCAACGTACTTTGATGAATACGCCGCAAACGAGCCTGAAATTGGCATGTTCGTGGCCATTTCACCCAGGCTGGTCATTAAAAAGTAAACCATCAGTCCCATGAAAAAGTACGCCGTTAAGGCGCCCATTGGTCCAGCCTGGCTAATTGTGGAACCGCTGGCAACGAACAGCCCGGTTCCAATACTACCGCCAAGGGCGATCATTGAAACGTGACGGGACTTTAATCCCCGCTTCACTTGACCGGTGCTTTCGCCATTCTCATTTCCATCCATAATTTAACCTCGTCTCCTAATTTTAGATTCATCAGACCACAAAAAAATCCCTTTCAAAATATATTGAAAGAGACGGCAAGTGTTTTTCAACATCTTATAGCGCTCCGCGGCAATTGTCGCGACAGTTCTTAACTTATTAGGTTAAGCCCCAACTCACAGTCATAAAAGTGGCCGCTCATTTCGGCATTCATCCCTTTTGATTTCAGTCACCGTTTCTTTTCAAACTCGTGAAATCGACTCTTGATAAATGCGCCTCTACTCGAATACATTGATTAGTCTAACTATTGAATTTTAACACTCCGAATTGTAACGCATATTGACAATTCTGACAACCGCCGGCGTTCACGCCCGGAGTTTGCGCTCGTAAATTAACTTATCGCTTCCAAGAATTGGGTCGCGCAGCTTGGTGACCAGCTCAAAGTCTAACCGCTCTAACAAAGCAACCGATCGTGCGTTGGTAACCAGCACCTCAGCGTAAAGTGACCGTACCTGATGGCGGGCTTTTACCCCGGCAACGATAGTCTTTAAAGCCTCAGTCATATAGCCCATTTGCCAGCGATCAGGTCGTAAAAAGTAACTGACTTCCAAATCCTCAGGGTCCGGGCGGCCAGACGCACCAATCCGTTCAAACAATAAAACAGCGCCAATTAACTGCTGATCTTCAAACACCCCGTAGGTTCCCTTATTCTTCAGTTGGCGGACAAGCGCGCTTTTAATCATTTGGGGGTTACTGATGAAGTTAAACCCCGCCCCATCAGCGACCTCAGGGAAGGCCGTTAATTCGGCGTACTGTTGAAAATCCGTTGGCAAAAGCCGGCGAATTGCCAGCCGATCAGTCACAATCATCAAGTTTCCAACCCTCTCATTCAAACAAATTATCCTCATTCATCGCCAGCTTATACCTTGGTGTTTACCACGAATCGATACCGGGCAATCTGGGGAGCAAACTTGACGTACAGCATCTCAGAAATTAATAACCAACTGTATGCCACCAGACCAGCCCCGACCGTATCGGTTGGGTAATGCGCGTTTAGATAGACCCGGGAAATCATCACCACTGCCAGACCAATAATCATCAACGTCCGCAGAAGGTAGCGAACCGCCGCAAAGCGAATCAACGGGATAACCGCGATCCATAGTACCGCCATGACCAAAAAGAACCCCAGGACGTGGCCGCTTGGATAACTATAACCGTTATCGACACCCAAATGAAGCGGCGGTCGGTGGCGTTTCACCAGATCCTTGACGACAAAGCCAATGACGTCCCCGCCCGCAAGCGTGAACAGTGCCCATAACGCGGGAACCTTATACTTGAATCCCCATAGAAAGAAGGCAATGATAAACGCCCACAAAATATCCATTTTAGGACTGGCAAAAAATGAGATTGCCGAATAGAAGCTCTCAAGGCCCTGACTGGGCGTGTTCCCTTGAATTGCGGTTGTGAACACCGAATCTAAAAATTGCAGGTAATCAAAATTAAACGCGACCGATATTGATAACAGCAGGGTAATAATAACGCTAACCAGCAATTTAAACGCCCGGTTAGTATCCCTGTCAATCATCATGTAACCTTCGTTGCCAAACATCTTCAACAATCCTCTCTACTAAATAAATCTCAATTTTGAGTATATCACATTCACCATTTGTTTTTTTGGCCCCCTTCAAACTTTAGAAACTTTTCAGGCTTGAGTTCAGGTTGTATAATTAAATCTGTTTCTCAACGAAAGACGAAGGAGTGACTTAATTTTGATAACGTATGCCCTTACCATGATTGCAATTGGGGTTTTTGCCGGCCTGGCCGGCGCCGTCCTTGGACTTGGCGGTGGGATCATTCTCACGCCAATTCTGACACTGCTCATGGGCGTTGACATCAAGTATGCCATTGGAGCCAGCATTATCGCCGTGATCGCCACCAGTTCGGGCGCCACAATCGCTTACCTGCAGAACCAAATTTTGAATCTGCGGGTTGCCATGTTTTTGGAAATTGCGACCACGTTGGGCGCTTTAAGCGGGGCCCTTTTAACCGGCGTGCTGGATCCCAAGTACCTCTACATTTTGTTTGGCCTGCTGCTATTATTTTCGGCGTACAACATGATTCGAAAATTACGGCGAAACGAAGGGGTTCTCAATCGGGCCCATCCGGACGCTTTGGCAAGTAAGTTCAAGCTCAACAGCACCTACTTTGATAAGGCTGCCATGAAGCAAATTGACTACCAGGTCGAAAACATCCCCGGCGGCTTTGCCATGATGTACGGTGCCGGCATTGCCAGTGGCTTATTGGGGATCGGTTCGGGGGCCTTCAAAGTTACGGCAATGGATACCATCATGAAAATGCCGTTGAAGCCCTCCACGTCAACCAGTAATCTGATGATGGGCGTCACGGCGGCCGCCAGTGCCACGGTTTACTTCTTCAACGGCTCCATCAAGCCGCAGATTGCCGTTCCCTTGGCACTGGGGATTCTAGTCGGTGCAACCCTGGGATCCCGGCTAATGCAGCATTTGTCCGCTCGATTTATCCGGCTGATTTTTATTCCCGTCCTCGCCTATATTGGTCTGGAAATGTTTGTGAAAGGAATTCGATTATAAATGAAACAGTCACCTAAAAACGTCTCCGAAGAAATGGCCGATGTTGAAGTCATGATTGGCAAAATTCTGCGAATTGGCGTCATCATCTCAGCCAGTATTATGATCGTCGGAATTGTGTTATTGATCCTGACTGGTAAGAGCGGTTATCCCGGAGATACCTACCCGACCAACTTCTCACAAATTGGTCAGGGCCTCATTCAGTTCAAACCGTTTGCCATTATGATGCTGGGTATCTTTTGTTTGATTCTGACGCCGGTTTTGCGAGTGGTCGTCTCAATTTATTCGTTCTACAAAGAACACGACAGAATGTATGTCATTATTACCACCGCCGTGCTGATTATTTTAGCGGTTTGCTTAATTGTGGGGATTAGAGCTTAGCGCCGCTTAAAAATTTTGCTGAAATTTGGACGCGTGAGATCAGAATATCCAAAAAGGTTAGCTTCCAGAATATGTTGGAGGCTAACCTTTTTTATCCACTTCTATTTCGGCAAAAGACGGTTATTCAGTCACAAACAGCTACCTGACCGTCACATCGCCGCTGTCTGTACTGAACCGATAGAGGACGGCATTGGTCTTACCCATTTGCCACGAGTCACTACCAGACTTGCCAAACAGGGACACGTCCCCGCCATCCGCGTTGGTGCTGATCTGCACGTGCTTGCGGTCAGGAATGACGGCCTCAATATCACTGCCGTCGGTATTCACCGTGGCCGAGCTGGTCACGTGATTATTGATCAATTTGACGTCGCCACCATCGGAATTGATTGTCGCGTCCTTGAACTTGGTTTCAGTGACTGACACATCCCCGCCATCGGTTGAGATTTGACTGGCACCCTTTGAAAAATCAGCATTCTGATAAGTCAGGTCGCCGCCATCACTGCTCTGGGTAATTCCCGGGGCGCTCACGTTTTTCAAGGTCGTGTCATCGGTGTTCGTTAGATTAAGCGCTGAGTGAACCTTGACGTTAGTCATCTCAACGTCAGCATCACCAGATAACTTTAATTGATCCAGACTTAGGTCCGTCATCGTCACTTCGTTATAGGTATGACCATCCACACCCTTTAATGTCATTTTCCTTGGCACCGTAATCGTCACCTTGCCGCCATCGTCATTGTAACTATTGATACTAAAGCCAATGATGCGGGTACGGTGACGTTGCGCGCCGTCAATCGTGAGGGTGTTGCCGGATTGCGTCACGTGATTAAATTTCGGATACGAAACGGTTGGCCGGTCAACATTGCCGGTTTTAATCACGACACCGCTCTCGGTTTGGAAATTCAGTTGGTCAAAAGATTTGAGCTGTTTGGTGATCGGCTTCAGTCCCTGGGTTTGCTCATCAGCTACCTTCAGGCCGTTATCCCAAACAATTGTCTTAAATCCGGTATGGCCAAGGGCAACGGCAGTCAAAATAACGCCGAGGATGGTGAGTGCCAACCCGATAATTGTTGATTTTCTCATTTTTGCCGCCCCTTTCCATGTTTTTCAGCCCGATTTTGGGGCACTACCTTGTGGTAAGCCCACTGAGAAAAGTTTGTGACGCCACGAATAATCCCGTTAAATGCGGCCGAAAATACCGGACTCATTAAGACCAAAATTCCGACAACGGTCATCCCAACGCCAATGTAAAGCATGCTTAGCCAGGCATCGGATGGCAGAATACCAATGCCGACCACCAGGCTCCCAAGACCGCCAAAGATGATCCCAACCGCCAGCGCAATCAGGCCAACGAGGATGCTAAAGGCTGTTGCAAAAATGGCAACCGATAGTCCCGCTAACCCGAGGGCTAAGGGGATCGTGACCGGCGTTGATAACACCGCTAGGATAATGAGCCAAACGGTTTTAACGTTGTCCTTCGGCTTGGCAGCGCGCGATTGTTTGTCACTACTCTGGTCGGCTTGTAAATTTTTAATCGAATAATCTGCTAAAACCTTTCGAGCCAATTGCCGTGGCGTGCCCAATTCCCGAACACAATCGTTATAGGCGGTAAAGTTGCCGTCCTGTAGATACTCGGTATAGAAATCAACCACTTCACTTCGCTCTTCGGCATCCAATTGGCTTAGCAGCCCCGTGAATTCCGCAATGTAATCATTCATTCAACTCATCTCCCAACATCTTATCAACCCCGTCTTTAAATTCCTGCCATTCCTGTTGAATCATGTCAAACTGTCGCTTACCTTCCGCTGTAATTTTGTAATACCGGCGATTGCGTCCCTGATAGGGCTGATCGTACGTCGTCAATAAGCCGTTCTTTTTCAACCGCCTCAAAACCGGATACATCGTGGATTCTGAGACCGTGATCGATTCCTGAATCTTCTGGGTCAGGGCATAACCGTAATAATCATCATGGGATAACAACCCCAGCACGCACCCATCCAAAAGTTCGGAACTCATTTGAATTGCCATATTGTCACCTCTACAATACTATATATCATATAATATGATTTCATGAATATCTTACCGAACTTCCGATTACTTGTCAACGACAATGTTTGAAATATAAAAACTACTAAGCTTAGAGGCGTATATG
>NZ_AZFZ01000010.1 GCF_001435895.1 Lentilactobacillus parafarraginis DSM 18390 = JCM 14109
AAGTGTCAACCCTAAGGGGTATTGTACGCATGATTCGGTGTGACCGTCGTTTCAATATCTAATGAATTAATAACACCATCACTATTGACTTCCCCGCCTTCCAACCCTAGCATAAGAAACACCACATTAACATTCAAAAGGAGCTTGTATAATGAACAAACCAGCCCTACTCGTTATCGACATGCAAAAAGGATTAAATGAAGTTTTTAACTTCCCTGATCTCGTAAATAAGGTAAATCAAAGAATCGACTCGTATCATCAAGAAACTCGGCCCGTTATTTTCATGCAACACACGGATTCAGAGCTTCCATATGGATCTGATGATTGGCAGATTGTCAGTGCCCTGCACCGCTCAAAAAGTGACCGCGTCTTTCTAAAATATCACAGCGACTCATTTTATGAAACTGGATTAGAATCATACTTACACCATCAAAACATTGGGACCCTCGACGTTTGCGGGCTCCAAACCGAATATTGCATCGACACTGCCATCCGAGTGGGCCATGATCGGGGGTTCAAAGTCATCACAACTTCGGGACTTAATTCAACATTCGATACCGATGATTTGACGGCTAAGCAAATTATCAAGCACCATGAAGCCATTTGGGATGGGTCGTTTGCGAAAGTGAATACAATATCCGATTAGGCTTATTGATCATCCCTCCTCTCCTTCAAAAAACTTAAAGTATGAAGGAAGCATCGACTACCGAATACCTTTATTATCACGCACGGGATCAACAGAAAGGAAATGCCGAATTGAAAGCTTTATACTTTAACGAGTTTGGCGATAGCTCTGTCCTAAAATACGGAGACGTCCCCACTCCCACCATCACCAAAGATGAACTTCTGGTCAAAACATCGGACATTGGCTTGAATTTTGCGGACATTTATCGCCGTCGTGGCACCTATCATCTTGAGAAACACACGCCATACATAAACGGCTATGAAGCTGCCGGAACAATTGAAAAAGTTGGTGGTACGGATTCGAGTTGGCACATCGGTGAAGCAATCCTATTTGTGGATGTCCCACTGGCAAATGCCGAGTATGTCGCCATCCCGAAAGAAAATGCCATTCGACTTCCCCAGGGTATCAGTCTGAAACTGGCGGCAACCATTGGCCTCCAAGGCCTCACGGCTGACTTTCTTGCCCATGATTTAGCTAAAAACAAACCTGGTGACAAAGCATTTATCCATGGAATCAGTGGCGGGGTTGGTCAAATTCTTTCGCAAATATTGACAGCGGATGGGGTTCAAGTCTATGGATCCACGTCCACGCAAGATAAGCAACGAATTGCGTTAAACGAAGGGGCTAAAGATGTCTTCATCAGGCACCCCCACTGGGATGATAAGTTAGCATCAAAATTTACCACCGTATTTGACGGCGTCGGCCGGACACTGCCGTTAAGCTTGAAGTTAGCAAGCAGACGGGGGAAAGTCGTCTTCTTTGGAATGGCTGGCGGGAATCCGCCGAAGATCGATTTGTTAGAAGTCATGGGAAAGTCTCAGACAATCGCTACCGGTGATCTCTGGGACTATCTCACAAGCTTTGATGAACGAAAAAAGCGCAGCCAGCGCCTATTCGATTACTTTCTAAACGGAAAGATTCACTTGAGCTCACCAACCACTTTTAAGTTGGCCGAAGGAAGACAAGCTCATGAGCTTCTGGAATCGGGGAAAAGTTCTGGGAAGATATTGTTGGTGCCTTAGTAAATTGATTGGAGTTGGATCGGACGAAGGTTGAGGAAATTGTATCACGTTAACTTTTATTTCAGCCCTACTAATTTTTAGGCTTATTAGTTCCTTCTAATAAATCTATTTTCTAACTGAAAAAGCCCTTCCTGAATAAGGAAGGGGTACATATTACTTACTTCATTTGGGAATTCCCAACTGGATTAAGCATGCGCCATAATCTTGCATATCCTGAAAGTTTGAAAGCTTGACTGGATATCGGTACTTGTTAGCGAGGTTTAATTGACTTTGCTGATCAAAAGATTCCGCATAGCCGACAATGATTAAACCAATGTCGTAATTAGACATACTATTTCGCTTATCTTGATCGTATCCTAGCTCTGTAAGTCGCTGATCGATCAGCTTAATGGCTTTAGAAGGGGCCATCCGTTCATAATAAGTGAAATTTCCTTCACTATCAAATGAATTTAGACCTATCGCTTTGGTATTTGTAAATCCGTTCAATAAATCCGTTTTTTGGGGTAAGGAAACGTACAAGCTTTTAGACAGATTCAGGTTAACTTGGGAATTGGGAAACAGCTTAGCAACCATTCGGGTTAACTTTAACGCTTTATTGCTGCTTAAGTCGTTAAGGTAGGCTTGTTGGCTATTAAATAGGACTGGCAACTTAATAATACTTTTTTTGAAATAACCGTACCAAGCAATCCCTTTAACCTTTTTATTGTATGCCGAATATAACTTGTAATACACTTGATTCTTACCTTTAACCGGCTTCACAAATGCCTTGGAAACCAACCAGACAGTATTAGGATAGTTCTTTAAGTTATGAATTCGTTTGGTTTGGGAATTGTTCCAAATATAAGCTTTTTGGCTTTTGGTACTTGAATAATACGGAATTGGCCCCGTAAACTTGGAGCCATCGAAAGAATAGTTGCTTGGAACAGTCTTCGCTGATACCGAGCCAACATTTAATAAGCCAAGAAAAATAACCCCTAACAGTAAGAAAAATGACAGACTTCTTTTTAGCATACTAGATACCTCCATTGCTTATATTGTAACAAAAAGATTATGTATTTGGGGGGTACACTCCAAAACCCAGGGGGGTGGATTTCGTTCTCCTCAGACAGGGAAGCCAGTCGCTTTTCCATCGCTTTGATTGGTCTGGCGATTTACCGGATTGAGTTTTGGCTTGGCCCTGGATCCACTTATGAACTGTTGAATAGCCAATGCCATATTCCCTGGCCAGTTGGGCAGCTAATTTACCCTATTTATATAGATTGATGATATTCTGCTTGAATTCTTTGTCGTAATGAGTTGGCATGTAAAAATTCCCTTCCTTTTGAGAGACGATTTATTCATTATACCCGCTCTTAAAAGTTATCTCAGGAATCAGCTTTTGATGTACTTTCAGTATACGCGATTAGATGGTCAATTTAAAAAAACAAGGTCAGTTGATTGTTAGATGTCCCATAACTGGACAAATTCTGTCACTTCAAGGACATTATCGGCAATAAACATTGAGTAATCGCTTGTAATTAAGTACTTAATAAAGTACAACATTAAGTACAGAAGGGGTGATTCAAATGACCGTTGCTTTAACTCAAAGTGATTTTCGCTCACATTTAAAAAAATATCTTGACCAAGTCAATGATGATGACGAAACCGTCTACATTGCCCGCTCGAACAACCGCTCAGTCGCCGTTATTTCCCAGGAAAAAATGGATTGGTATGAACGGGCTTTGCGGGCCAAAGAAGGGTCGCTGGAATATGCCGTTGCTCGCGATCAACTGATTAAACGTCATGTCTTGCCAGACGATGAAATTGTCGAATCCGACGACCATTATTGGGATCAGTTTAAAGCATGAAAAAACTCCGATTCAAACCACGAGCAACCTTTAATGCTGACCTGAAACGGCTGGCCAGCTTGGATCACAACATTATTGATGAAGTTCGGGCAGCCATTGATCTGCTGCTGGAAACGCATCAGCTGCCGCCAGAATTTGATGACCATGAACTGACCCGCCGATTAGTCGGATACCATGAATTTCATTTACGTGACACACCCTCAGGAAATCAGCCCAATGATATAAATGACATCTTCGTTGTTTATACCATTGATGAAGATGAATTAATCTTAATTGCTATTCCAGTTGGTTCTCATGATCGGCTATTTCCGAATCAAAACAGCGCGACGAAGTACCGAAAAAGCGATGATAAGTAGGGTTACTTTAAATTAAATACCACAAAAGCAGCCCCTCAAGTCACACTATTGTGCTATGGTATCCTCCAGGTTGACAGATGAAATAATATAATTCATCTATCAACCCGGAGGTTTTATTATGCCGAGAAGTAAGTATAGCGCAGAAGAAAAATTATACGAAATCCTCGATTAGCTTCAATAGCAGATAGATAGTGAAGAAAATTCCTACAAGAAACAAGGTGAGAAATATTTCAGTAATCGGCATAAAATCAACAAAGAAGCCTAAGAATCTGCCAAAACGCTTGTTAAATTTATTGGTTAAATACACGGCCAAATTATAAACCCATGCAAAAATATCTCCAATTTGACTTAACATTCTTTTCAAACTTTTCGCCTTCTTTATCTTCAATCTTCACCAATATCATAGTATATACCCCCTGTGCTAGTTGAAGCTCGAATCCTGGCATCAAAAGAGCTCTCGCATTAAAATGAGCCCCGATTGAATCATCCAAACTTTAATCGGGAGGCATTAATCATGCGAAAGCACCTTATATCGTCATGAATTACAACGCAAATATCAAAAAGTCTATCGGGTTATCAGCTCTTTGTACCAGCAGTTGGTCCCGATAGCCATTCGGCATCGCCGCAACTACCAGCATTTAGTCGTTTCAGACGTCGAAATTATCACGACCACCATTTTCATTTTTCATCACAGCTAAAAGGTTATCATTGGTTGTGCCGCACGCGGTTTGCCCAGCGACCGTTTATTGAACGCTCACGCCGGCGCCGGCTCATGACAGTCAAGTTGTCAATTATCTTTTGTTATCAATAAGCCGCAACTTGGTAGTTTTAGGCGATTTAAACTAGACGAAGCAGTGCGATCTAAGGACTAACGGGATTATATTGTGGATTCCTAAGCAATGCAATGCCGCCAACGAAATGGCGCAACAGGCTAGGTTCCTTGTTTCAATCTTGGTTTACTGATCATGGGTGCGATATTTAGAAGTTGCTAGTAAACTTAAGAAACCGTCAATAAAGTATTTTCTTAATAAGATGGTCATATCGATCCCATTTTGTGCGCGCAAGTTCTTTAATTGATCCCTTAAACGGTTAATTCGCGCTTCATCTTTCATAGCATAATTCCTACCAATTCTTGAACCTGGTTAGCTCTTCGTAAACGTTGTGCAGTTGCCATCAGTTTATTTAAGTTGCGCTGAGGCGACCTTAAATAACGTTGAAAACTTTCCTTTAACAATTCTGGATCCCGATTAGCAGGCTTAACTAGTTCAGTTAGTACTCGTTCACGAGAATATACCCGGATTTTCCGGGTCGTTCCAGTTATTGATATTTTTTCAAAATCTTCGGTTAACCGCGGTTTTCGAACTTGCTTAAATTGCACATTTTGAGTCCATTCAGCATACCGGTGACCGGGCTTTTGATAACCCAGTCGAACAGCCAATTGGATCGTATAAGGAAATGTATCGCTTAATTGCCATAAATATAGCGCTGTATTGCCTGTATAGATTCCTTGTCCTAAAACTAACTGCCGGATAAGAAAGTCGTTGAGCGGCGCATTTTTAGTAACCAATACTCGGTTTGCAATATCCTCTAATACACCCGCTTTAGTCATAATCATTGCGATTTCTTTTTCTTCCGGTGTCAGTTCAGCCATTACTAGCAGCTGATCTTGTTTAACTTTGTTAATTAGTGCTCGCAATTTGGTGTCGTAAGCAGCATAAAATTGGTCGATTGTGGACATCAAAATCACCTCTCTTATCAAGTATAGCAAATTATTGATAAAAGTAATTATATTTACAATGATAATTGCATTCAATCCAGATGTAATTGCATTTTATTATGTCATTTCATATATCAACAAAATTCTTGATCGTCGTTGAGGCTTTACCCATGTACCAATTTCAAATATAAGTTAGCCAGTGACAGTGAACAGACTCAAATCGTTATCGCGTGGTGACTTTTTAACTGATTATCGATACATTGAACATTGGTCGGACTAATCACTGTTACTGATTTTTCGGTAGCGCCAAGTATGGCATCTCAGTATGCTTCACAATACCATTACGCTTAAATATCAAAAATTGGTAGCCGTCACTCAATACGACATTGCTTTTTTTCACAAATGCCGTATACTATTAGTGTTCGTTTTCGAACACTTACACGATTGGAGGTGTCCATCATCGATCAAAAGCAACGGGATTTATTGAAACAAATGATCTTTTTGAACCGTGGCATCCGTCGGACCGAACGGCGCTTGCTACGAAAATATGCCCGGCAACACGGCCTGGCACCCAACGAACTGCTCCTCATCGACACACTGGCCGACTTTCCAAACAACTCGATCATGGGACTTGCCGATATCTTGGAGCTCAACAAAAGCACGGTCTCAACGATTGCCAAACAGCTTATCAATAAGCATTTGGTGTCCCAGGAGATTGATCCTGCCAATCACAGTCGGTTTCGGCTTAACGTGACTTCGAGGGGTCGCCAACTGGCTGAAGGGATTTACGATGCCTATCTAACCGAACTCAACACGGTCTTTTCACTGGACCAACTGGATTTGAACCGGATTAAAGACGTGTTGACGATCATTCATAAGAGAATTGACTAACTGTATTTAACGAGAGGAAGCGTTTATTTGGAAACCCATCAATTATCTAAACTTCAAACTGGCCTGATTGTCACCCTACTCATTCTGATCGGGGCCAATTTGCGAACTGCCCTGACGGCCGTACCGCCACTGTTAAGCAATATTTCGACAACCTTTAACCTGCCCGACTGGTTTCTTGGCAGTCTGACGACCATCCCACTATTGTGTTTCGCGATCGTTTCCCCATTCGTCAGCCGACTGGTCCATCGATTCGGGATGCTGCCACTAATTGCGGCGGCTCTGGTTGTCCTTGGGATCGGCTCGTTTCTTCGAATCTATTCATTTACGGCCCTGCTCTTGGGGACCCTGCTCATCGGCTGCTCAATTGCAATTTTAAACGTCCTGTCCCCCGCCGTTGTGGCCAAGTATTTCCCCAGAAAAATCGGCTTAATGACCAGCGCCTACACGCTGTCGATGACCATTTTCAGCGCCCTGGCAGCGGGCATGAGCGCGCCAGTTTCTTCCGTCATTAAATGGCAGCCCACTTTACAATGGCTGACAATTTTTCCGATTTTAACTTTGATTGTCATGTTCATTAATCGACAGGTTCAGCGACATAATCCGCCAAAGCATCTCAAAAGATCCAGTAGCCCCACTCACCATACGAAATCAGTTTGGCGGCAGCCTTTAGCCTGGGCAATGACGATTTTCATGGGACTGCAGTCACTGCTATTCTACACAATCCTAACGTGGGTACCGTCAATTTTTGTTGCCCACGGAATGAGCCAAAATACGGCGAGCCTCTTGTTGGGCTTACTCCAACTGTCCTCTCTGCCGATGGCGTATTTGATTCCAAATTTGGCTGGACGCCGAGAAAAACAGGCGCCGCTGATGTGGATGATCTTCGGATTATTTGTATTGGGACTGGGCTGCCTAATGATTCAATCCACGTCACTGATCATCGCCATCGTTGCCTGTGTCCTATTAGGCTTTGCGACCAACGCCGCATTCAGCATGGCAATGATCCTGTTCTCACTGAAAACCAGTAATCCTTACGAAACGTCCGCCGTCTCCGGCATGGCCCAGTCGATTGGCTATTTAGCGGCTTCGGTTGGCCCCATGATGGCCGGCTTCCTGCACAGTCAATTTAATTCATGGACCGTCGCTCTGGCCGTGCTGATCGTGATCGTCGTGATCATGACCGGCTTCGGGTTGGCTGTGGATCGGCGCAAGAGTGTTTTCTAAGGTTGCGATAACTCAAAAGTGTGCTTCTGACAGATAGGCAAACCGCCTCGTTGTCAGAAGCACACTTTTTTAAATCGATTATTTCCCAAATATCATCGCCAACAGCACAATCGCCGCTGACAACAGAATCGTCTGCCCGTGGAAATACTGCACCAAATACCCGCTCGCGGCGGCGCCAACAAAGAAGGTGATGATCAACGTAATGATGTCACCGGCCTTCCGCAGCGCTTTGGTGTCGCCCTGAGTCACAAAATCCAGCACACTTTCGGATAGGATTCGAACGTTACCGGTCATCATTAATGATGTAAACGGCCCGTTTTTCAACGTTCGAAACTCCTGCAGTTGGGCTGCGGCCGCCATTGCCAGCAAACCAGTAGTCCACAGAATTGAAACCCGGCCTGCCAAAAAGCTCACCAACACAAAGATGATGATTTCGTACGATAACGTCACAACCTTGCGGCGCAGCGCCCGTTCACTGGGGTAGTGGTATTGGGCAACCCGAATGATGGCTACCCCCACTGCGAACATTCCCAGGGAGACCAGCGCTTGAATAATCGCGCCGAACTCACCGCGGCCAACTCGCAAGCCCGTCAAAATCAGGTTCCCGGTTTGCAGGCCGGCGAAGACCCCGCCGTCCTCCAAGTAGGTGTAGGCATCTAGTGCCCCGGCAGCCATTGTTAACAGCGCGCCGCTTAGCAAGCGTTCATATGCGCCAAATTCACGTTCCTGCATTGCTGTTCCCCCTTACAATTGATCAAAACAATATGCTCAATCATAAGAAGTTGGCGATGCAAATACAAGTGATTTGATTGCAAAAAACCAGCAACCAACTAATCACTTAGTCAGTTACCGATTCTTCAATATTAGCTGAATTTCCAAATCAAATTAAGGAAAATACATTATCACGGTTATTTTTATTCACTTTTGTGCCATTTATCAGTCCAAAACGCAACTGGACACATTAATGTTAGGAACAAGAAAGCAATCCAAAACGTTTTTGTGAAAGCTAACGTCAATTCGGTATGCTTACTTCGGTTAATTTGATTTTGGAGTGTTTGAAGCTCATGTTTTTGGGCTTCCAAAGCAACTGCTTCACCCATCAGCTTTTGCTTTGCAGCGAGATCTCTGGTACCAATCATCAATTGGCGGGCGCTTTTATTAACGAGTCGAATTCTTTTGGTTCCCGCGTATAGTTGATTGACGCTGTTGGCAATCTTCACATTTCCAAGAACCAGCTTCTGTTCCCCTTCATATACCTGCTTTAGATTAGACGAGTCCGCGGGAACGGGGATCCGATAACGATCTTTTGCCGCCGCACGGATTGCGGCCGAATTTTGGCGCGTATGATTTTCCACATTCTTGTCCAGTGCGTGGCGAACAGATGAAGAAACCTGGGTCACTCTGATATGCTGATATGCTTCGGCTTTAATCGCTGACTTAGCATTGTCTACATTGTTATTAAGAATGCCGACTAACAACGCAATTCCTAAGCAGGTGCCGAGCTGCCGGGCAGCGTTGATCATTCCCGAAGCAATCCCAGCTTTTTCAATGGGAATGTACTGTACCGCCGACACCAAGGAAAGACTTGTTAACCCAAATCCAAGACCGATAATCGCCATGTCAATAATCATCGTAAAGTTTGACATTGCATAAGTAATCTGAGTCAGTACCAAACCACCCATTGCCATTAAAATTGTGCCGATCACGTTAACCCACCGATAATTCAATTTTTGGCCAAGTTGACTCCCCATCGGTAAAGCAATAATAACCATTATTGAACTAATCATAATGATATTACCAGCATGCAGAGGACTGAACCCCCGAACGTTTTCAAGAAAGAAATTAAACACAACACTCGACATCACAACTGTGAACCCACAAGTAAAGTACAGGAGCGTGGATGAAAGAAATGTCCGATCTCTAAAAAGTTTAAATTCGACCAGTGGTTCTTTTCGCCTCAAATCCAAATAGACAAATAGCCATAATGCCAGAACGCCCCCACACTCATTAATAGGATCCGCAAAGAAAGCCACCCAAAATCATATCCTTTCAGTAAAACAAAGGTAATTAAGAAGAGTCCGATACTTAGCAAAATGATACCAGCATAATCAATTGATTTGGAAATTGTCATATCATATGATTCGTGAAAACAGAAAATCGTTAAAATCAACGTAACAATAACGACCGGAACGTTGATAAAGAAGATCTCATGCCATGACCACAGGTGAATGAGTAACCCGCCGATTGGAGGACCCGCAGCGGCCGCAATCGCTGCGAAGGCCCCAATAATTCCCACAATCTGGTTTGCCCTTTCCCTTCCAAACAAATTAACTGATAATGGCACAATGATTGGCGTGATAATGGCACCACTCAGGCCTTGAATTGCCCGCATTGCAATCAGCATACCGATTGAATTAGCCATTCCACAAGCCAGCGATCCGGCTCCAAATAGGATCAGCCCAACAAGTATCACTTTCTTTCTACCAATTTGATCAGCCACCTTAGCCATGGGGATCATGAAAACCGATAATAACAAAACATAAATCGTACTTATCCAATTACTCGTATCAAGCGTTGTTGAAAAGTAACTTGTGATGTTGGGAAGCGCAATGTTGGTGATTGTCGTGTCCAAGGTCACGATGAACATCATTAAACAAAGCGCTGTTAATCCGCCGGCCTTCTGCAATTTAGAATACATGGATTCATCTCCTCTAGATTTCTATATGAAACTGTTTCATTATGAAACAGTTTCCCAAAAAATTATTCCTGGCGTTCCTTAATCAATTTTTTAAAGAATTTTTCCGATTCTTTACTAACAGTCGCGAAATAGGGTAATAATTCAGATGGCACCTTTTGATAAATCGCAATTAACTGTTGATCTAAATAAGCAACATATTCAGTATGAGACTCATTGGCAATTTTGCCCTTGCTTGTCAGCATGAGGGATAACTGAGTTTCTGAATTGGGCGCGAATGTTTTTACAACCATCCCCTTCTTGACTAACTTCTGAATCAATTTGGTGGTTGTCCCCTTCGTTACATCAAGGTATTGACTTAATTCCGTTAAACTACTTCCAGGATGAGCATTAATTGTTGTGATGGCATGAATCTCTGGGGGGAATAAGGGAATCCCGGTTCCATACGTGCTGGTTGTTTGATCTAACTCACTATATAATTTAGCAATTCGTTTAAAGGGGCGAATAATCTGCTGCACAAGGTCTTCTTGATCCAAATAGGTACCTCCTTAAAATGAGTTTCATTATGAAACAGGTTCAGTATGAAACTAGTATCGTAAAATGTCAAGGCCTTTTTAACTAAACAATCCAACTTAATGAATCAGCTTTTGGATCAGCACCACATCGGCATTTCATGACATCTTTACTGAAATCGACCAAAATAAAAACCGGAAGCATACTAATCTCTTAGTTTACCCCGGTTCTCAAATTACTTAGCTGGCTTTTGCTTCAAGAAATGTTGAAGTTGAGCTAATTCTTTATTCCGCTTGATATCTTTCTTGCGGCTGATTGGTCGACGGCCTTGAACGCCGTTTGGATGACAAATACGCATAATAAAACGCTCCTTATTTTTGATTTCGATTATATGAAATTCCAATAGACTAAATTATTATAATACAAATGACCATTTGAACGCAAACCCATTTCGAAATTTCTCCCCAAATTTTAATGGGTGTGCTATCCTTTAGATTAATAACACAACTTTGAGGTGATCTTTTTGGCAAACGAATTTCCACAGGCCTGCACGATTGCGGGCTCAGACAGCGACGGCAGTGCCGGGATGCAGGCAGATTTACATACGTTCTTTAGGCGAAAAGTCTATGGGACCGCCGTTATGACGGCCGCCGTGGCTGGCAACAGTTATGGGATTCACGATTCGGTGACTTTACCAACCACATTTATTGATCAAGAATTCAAGGACCTGGCAGATGACTACCATGTTCGCGCCAGTAAGACGGGAATGCTAGCGGATAGCGAACTCATTCGCACGGTCATTAAGAATTATCAGGCGTACGACTTCGGGCCACTGGTGGTTGATCCGGTTATTACCACCAAGCATGGCAATATGCTGCTGGAACAGAATGCTTATAAAACTTTGCGCGATGAACTGATTCCACTGGCAACGGTGATCACGCCGAATTTCTTTGAGGCCCAAAAGCTCGCCGAAATGCCGATTAACACCCGAGAGGATATGGCAACCGCGGCTCAAAAGCTTCGCCAATTGGGCGCCAAAAGCATCGTATTAAAGGGCAGTCACCATGATCCCAATCAGAAAACCGTTTCCGATTACGTCCTTCTTGAATCGGGCGAGGCCTTCTGGATGACCGGTAAGTTCTTCCCAACAGATCGGAAGAACGGTACCGGCGACAGCCTCTCCGCCTGCATTGCGGCCGAACTTGCCAAGGGCAACAGCGTTAAAGACGCCGCAAAAATCCCCAAAAGATTTGTCGATATTGCGATTGAAAATGACATTGCCGTCGGCCACAAGTTTGGCCCCATCAACCACTGGGCACCGGCTGACGAACTATAACTGCAGAACCAAATTAACTAGATTTGGCATCCCAAAACACTTATACTTGAGTTGGGCGAAAGCCCCAAAATGGACCTCGAGTCCGCAAGCCCGCTTTGGCACTTGATGCCGTATAATGGGCTTTGCAGTTTGGCGTTACCTGCTTAAAGAGCGCCGGACGATCCCTCTTTTTGGGGGATCGTTTTTTATGTCCAGCTTCTCATAATTAGAAACTGGCATGTTACAATGAGAGCAAAGTAATGAACGATTTTATTTGAAACGAGGCTGGGATAATGAGTCAATCAGACAAGCAGTTATCAAGATTATCGATAAATGCATTATACGGTGTAGCGATATTTAGCTCTTTACTTTTTGGAAGCGCTGCTAGTTTGACGAGTGTCCAAGCTAAAGCATCACTGAATGTGACGACTCAAACGGTTCAGCAAACCCAAGGAGACCTGAATAACCAAATCACGATTGGGCCAGCAAATTTTGAAACCTATTTTCAACGATCAGCAAAAGCAAGCTATGATTCTCAAAACGGAACCGTACTGCTTTATCCAATTAATAATCGGTATATTAATGACAGTGGTGAATTTGAATATAAAGGCGGCGTGAATGACGGACCTGACAATCCTGCTTTGGCAGGCTCAGTCTACCTCAATAAGAATCTAATTGATATGGCTAACGACTTTTCGCTAAGTGGTAGCATCATGATCAAACCTGACACAAGACGCCAAGCCGCTGCAAATGGCACAAATATCACCGATGAAGGTAAAAATAGCTACCAGTATGGTGATGGCTTTTCATTCGCTTTTCGACCAGCAAACTCCGCACCAGTTGGGGTCGCCGGTATGGGCCTTGGCATGACGGGAATTCCACATGCATTCGGTGTTGGGATTGACCTCTACTATAATAAAATTGAAAAGGATAATAAGCTGTGGCTCGCGGATCAGCCAGCTCCCAACATTGGTTTTGCATCTACCCAGGATATCCCCGGAATTTACAACGCGGTTCGCTACACGATTGGGGATGGCGTTAACATCACTGGCAATGATCTTGATTGGATGACCACGTTCGACAGTCACAATATTCATTCTTTAAACTTCAAGGATCTTACCAATAACAGCGACGGGACCATGCCCTTCACCTTAACTTGGCACGCAAAAACTAATGAACTTAGTTATCAGTTTACAGACGCATCCGGCAACCAATACACTGGTACAAAAGTATTCCCAGATCATCCCAATCTTGCTAATTTTGCCATTGCAGGATCAGGAAATGCCGCCCAAGCCGAATACCGAATTAAGATTGATAAAATTCAGTATGCTGCTTATGGGATTGTGAATGCCAAGTACTTATCACAGGATACCGACAATGATTCGGTAATCGAAATCCCTGGCGTCCCCGAGCACCAAACCACTGGTTCACTTGGTGAAACAGCAACTATTAGCTCTAAACTAACCGACGTTGTGTCACCCGATGCCACTGCCGATGAAAAACAAGCACTCGCGGATTATTATTTGTGGAAGGTTTCGGGATTCCCAACGGATGAATTAAAGGACTACTACAATCTTCCATTCAGCGGTAACGCAGCGCAACTACCATTTTCAGACGTCACTCAAAATGTCCAATTATATTATCGGAAGAAGTCTGAATTATCGCTACTCGTCAATTATGTTGATGAAAACGGAAAAAAGATCGCTGATTCCCAAACAATTCGTGGTGCTTTTGGATCTGAACAGAATCTGCCAATCAGATCAATTAGCGGATACACCTTTGATACATCGAATCCGAGGACGTTCAAGTTGGGCACTCTCGGACCTGATGGTAAAACGGTTACTCAATTAAATTTAACATATCATAAAAATCAACCAAGCAGTTCATCCAGCGATACGACCCCCAGTATCCCAGCACAACCAGGTTCAAGTTCATCTTCATCTATTGGCTCGGGGTCTAGCAGCGTACAAAGCAATCCACCCGCCAAATTACCACTACCCAACTACGCCGCAAAGAAAAACGCCGCCGTCTATGCCATAAATCCAGTCTACTTGTACAAGCATGCTGATTTTAAAAAAACTCAGCGGCTTGCCGGATACGTCAAGAAGCCCCGCGTTTACCGACCAATGTTCGTCGTCACCGGATACGCCCGCTCCTCGACTGGTAAATTACGATATGAAGTTCGCGACGTCAACCACTTAAGTAAAACGGCTGGAAAGCGCGGCTACATTACCGCCAACTGGCAGTATGTTCGTCCCGTCTACTATGCGAAGAAGCATTCGATCGTTACAGTGATTAACCCCCGAGGTGTCAGGGAATATCGTAACGCCCGTTTAACTGGAAAATCCAAATTATATAAACAGGGGTCCGTCCTTCGGGTTAAACGAATTATTACGCATAATCTCACAACTCGCTTCGTCTTAACAAACGGCCGCTACATCACTAGCAACCGGAAGCTTGTCAATATGGGCCGTCAGAAGCAGGTACGGGCCGTCACAACCAAACGCGCCATCAATCGGTACCGAACCGTTAACCTCACTCATAAAAATCGTCATATTGCACAGGGGAAACGGCTGAGAGTGCGCGGTTATGATTACACTTCGGAAAATAATTTTCGCCAACGGGGCCTTCTCCGCTACCGGGTCGCAGGTGGTTACATTACAGCAAATTCCAAGTATGTCCGTGCGTTTAAATAAATGATGGCTTAGCTTAAAACGTTGATTTAACAAAAAGTTCCGGTTTGAGGAATCCCTAATGTTGTTACTTTAGGAATCCCTTAACCCGGGACTTTCTTTACTAATTGTATGGTTACCACTTCTCCGGGCTCCACGTCCGCCCATCAATCTCATCCTGGGCTTGCTGGCGACGCTTCTCCTGCTCGCTAACGAGATCCTGTGCCGCCGCTAATAGCGATTTGTTAATGAACGACTGCTGGTCGTCGGCAATTTTTTGCAGCTGCTGGGCCGCCCACTTATTGGTTTCTGCCATTGTCATTCCTCCTGATCACGAATCATTTTGACATTCAGCTTCAGATCCTCCAACTGGTCCTGCTGGTTCTTAATTGTCTCAATCACCAAATTCAAGGACTGCTGCTGGTCATCCGGCAGATCAGCAGCCATCTTTTCGAGTTGGGCAACCAGCCAGCTTTCCCGATTGGCGAAACTAAGCGGCATCTTCGCGCTCAAATACTGAAGATAATCAACTAACAACCGTTGCTTCTGATTTTCGTCCAGATAGCCGAATTGCGCGATAACAAACGGTTTTAAGTAAGTCATCCCCGCCTTATTGGCAAACGCCTCAAACGGCCGCATGAGCTCGGAGATCGTAAAGTGTTCGGCCCCACCAGCGCTAAATTCAGCCAGTGAATCACCAATGGTCAAAACGATCCCTAAATCCTTATTTTTCAGAGCGTGATTAGCCACCACATAGTTACGGGTAAACACGTCGTCCATGTATTGTTTCAGACTAGCGGGTGAGGAATACCAGTACATCGGAAACTGTAATATTACCCGGTCAAATGATCGCAAAAGCGCTTGTTCAGCGGCCACGTCAATCCGGTGAGCAGCATACTGATCATCGATATTGCGCCAAGTAACGCCTTCAAGTGCGGCACTGCTGGTCTTGAGAAATGCCTGGGTTGCGGATCCCTTCTCATCTGGATGGGCAACCAATATGATTGTTTTCAACTTTTGTCCCCCATTCCGTGCATATTTCTTGTTGACACCTGCTATTATTGTAGACTATAGGTAGCAAATCACAAAGGAGATCCTTCATATGGCAGTCTATACAGTTCACACCACCTATCGCAACATCGGTTCGCAAACCATGAATCGAGTTGGGGATCATCAGTTTATCGCCGACGAGCCCACCATCTTTCTGGGCACCGATGCCGGCCCGAATCCCGTATCTTATTTATTGGGAGCTGTCGGCGCTTGTCTGGGCGCCAGCGCGGCCTCGATCGTTCACCGGCCAAAATCCACCGTCAAAATTAAAAAGTTTGAAGTTGAAGTAACCGGGGAAACCGAACGCTTCGCCGACAAATCATCCCGGGTCGCCAAAATTCACGTTAAGTTAACCTGCGAGACTAATTTGAACCCGGCGGAAAATCAAAAATTCATTGAGGAAACCATCCATCTGTGCACGGTTCACAATACATTAAAGGATGCGGTTGAATTTTCGTTTGAAATTAACTAGGAGATCATTCCGATAACAAACGTTGTTAGCACTCTTATTGATTGAGTGCTATTTTTTATTGTCTTTATTTATATTAAGTCGCTCTATCTGCTGATATATAAGCATTTATCAACATAACATTTTTCGTTGAAAGTCTTGCATCAATAACCTATTTGTGATATTATATAGTTGTTGGTGAGGGGAACAGATATTCCCCTAGTAACCAATTAAATCTTCATTTCGAAGGTTTTTAACTCAGTTAATATGGAGGAATGCATATGAACAACGATATTTTTAATGACATTTTTAACGACCCGTTCTTTAAGGAACAGTTTCCAGGAACTGCCGGTCGTCAGGAAATGCGCCAGCCAGTTCAAGTGCAGGAACGTCAACCTCAAAATAAATCAACTTTATTAGACAAATACGGGACCGATCTGACCAAGATGGCCAAAGACGGCAAGCTTGATCCGGTGATCGGTCGGGATAAAGAAATTGAACAGATGGAAGAAGTTCTGAGTCGCCGAACCAAGAATAATCCGGTTTTGATCGGAGAAGCCGGGGTTGGTAAGACGGCCGTCGTTGAAGGACTTGCTCAAAAGATTGTTAACGGCGACGTTTCAGAGAAGTTGCTGAACAAGCGCATCATTTCCGTCGACGTTGTCTCACTCGTTCAAGGCACCGGAATTCGGGGCCAATTCGAAGAGCGGATGAAGCAGTTAATCGACGAAGTTTCCAAGAACAAGGACGTCATTCTGTTTATTGACGAAATTCATCAAATCATCGGTGCCGGTTCAACTGGTGAAGGTGACAAGATGGACGCCGGAAACATTCTCAAGCCGAAGTTGGCCCGGGGTGATTTTCAATTGATCGGTGCGACAACCAGCAATGAGTACCGGGATATCGAGAAGGATCAAGCGCTTGCTCGTCGGTTCCAGCCAATTATGGTGAAGGAACCAAGTGAAGCCGACACCCTCAAAATTATTAAGGGCCTCAAGCCGAAGTACGAGAAGTTCCATCACGTTTCTTACACGGACGATGCCTTGAAGGCTGCCGTTTCAATGAGTAACCGTTATATCCAGGATCGGATGAACCCTGATAAGGCCATTGATTTACTGGATCAGGCCGGTGCCAAAGTTGCCATGGGCTCATCAATTACCAAGGATAATTCCGGTCTCCAACAAGAAGCCAGCCAGCTCGAAAAGCAAAAGGACGTTGCTTCCAAGAACGAAGAGTATGAGAAGGCCGCCAAGCTTCGTGACAAGCTCGATAAAATCAACGACCAGATTAAGGCCATTGATAACGGCACTAAGGTTGAAGTGCCAAAGGTCACCCCGGACGTCATCAAAGACGTTGTTGAACGGATTACCGGCGTGCCAGTCACCGATGTTAACAAGGATCAGGTCAGCCAGTTAAATCAGTTAGACGGCGACCTGAAGCACGAAGTTATCGGCCAGAACAAGGCGATTGACGCCATTTCAGCTGCTATCAAACGCAGTCGAGTCGGCTTTACCGAGGGCAATCGACCAATCGGCAGCTTCCTGTTCGTCGGCCCGACCGGGGTTGGTAAGACCCAGATGGCTAAAGCTCTCGCCAAAGAGTTGTTTGGCACGACCAAGGCCATGTTCAGATACGATATGTCCGAATACATGGATAAGATCAGTGCTTCCAAGTTGATTGGTTCAGCACCCGGCTACGTTGGCTATGAAGAAGGCGGCCGGTTAACCGAACAAGTTCGTCGCCACCCTTACAGTTTGATTCTGCTGGACGAAATTGAAAAGGCCCATCCAGATGTCTTAAATCTGTTGCTCCAAATTCTTGATGACGGTCGCCTGTCTGATGCTCAAGGTCGAACGGTTGACTTCAGCAACACCGTGATCATTATGACCAGTAATGCCGGCCAGAACCACGTCGATGATAAGCAAAGCGTGATCGATCGTCTGAAGCCTTACTTCAAGCTTGAATTCTTGAATCGGATTGATGATATCATCCAATTCAATTCATTAACCAAGCCGGATCTGCTTCAAATTCTGGATCTGATGCTCACCGATTTGGACAATTTGGTTAACAAGTCCCGGGGCATCCACTTCGATGTCACTGACGATGCCAAGAACAAATTAGTCGACATGGGTTACAGTAAGGAACTTGGTGCGCGTCCAATGCACAGAGTTATCACCAAGGAAATTACCGATAAGCTGACCAACAGTTATCTGCAGCACCCAGAAGAAAAGAAGTTTACCGTGACGGTTAAAGACGACCAAATCGCCGTCGTACCGGCAGCTAAGGCAGCAAAAACAGCCGCATAATCCGGTGAGTTTACCAATTACTCTGGTCAATCCATTGACATCTAGCGAGGATGTTGGTATATTATAGTCAATGTGTTTTAGGTTTCGATTTTCAAAGGTACTTGTTTTATAGTTTTATGAAATGACTTCCTTGGAATTACGTTCAACTAGATACATTAAAAAAATTATTTCGCGTGAATAACGCAAGGAGGTTTCATATATTATGAAACAAGGTACTGTTAAATGGTTCAACGCTGACAAAGGTTACGGCTTCATTACTACTGACGATGGTGACGTATTCGTTCACTTCTCAGCTATCAACAAGGAAGGCTTCAAGTCATTAGACGAAGGCCAAAAAGTTACCCTTGATGTTGAAGATAGCGACCGTGGCCCACAAGCTGCCAACGTTACTCCAATTGAAGACTAATTAAAAGTTAACAATTAATTTTCGAGCCGGCGAGTGATCGCCGGTTTTTTTGTGGCCTTTTTTTGAAGAGCGCCAATGTCGGTCATCAATGATATACCCCACCAATAATTAAGGATAGTCAATCAGTCAAAAATGACGTATACTTATTATTGGATTTTAACTGAGGAGTAATCATCATGACAAATAAACCTTATCATCGATTCATATTTTTACTGGGGATTTTGGGCTTTCTCGCCATTTTTACTTGTCCCAGCGTTCTCACCAACCATACATATGCAGCCACTAATCAAGCGTCGGCAGCGGTGCCAAGTTCCCCGGCTGATTCCCCGCAAGAATCACCTGAAGTCACGGTCTCAACCGATGATGGAACTACTGCAACTGAATCAAGCGAAACCAGTGTTTCATCTGAATCGCAAGCTGAATCGGCAAGTGCGACCGAAGCAAGCCAGGAATCATCGATCGACGCTCAGCAAGCGGACAGCCAAGTGACCGCGGAATCTGAATCCAACGACCAGGACGTCCCCGCCGAAACGGATCAAAGTGATGAGTCAGTTGCCAACGAGGAGTCGCCGCAAGCGGATGACGCCAGTGACCAAACCGCAACCATCACAAATGTGGGCTCAGCCACTGTTAACAGCTCAACTAATACCACCGCTGACGGGACAATGAATCCCGGTCCAACCAGCCAGTCAAGCACCACGGCCGGCGATGCCTCCACAGAATCAACGACCGCGACGACTTCACCCACAGCAACCGCCGATCAATCCGAAACGCCGGCAACCGCGGCCACCAATGACGATCAGCTGACAATCGATGGCGTCAACAATTCAACCGACCCAACGATTAAACAATCCAGCGATAACCCAATCATTCATTTTCTCACCAGCATCACGAGTGCTTCGGCTGCCGCGCTGATTTATCCGTTTGTCGCAACCCGCCAAGGCTCGCATCTGCTATCACAAATTCGAACGCTGCTGTCGCCTTCCCGCTACGACGTCGATCAAATGTGGTCGGATTTAGACAATCAGTACGATCCAAGTTATACCAAACAGTACTATACCGAGGCCAAGAACTGGTATGACAATGAAGTCAAAAAACAAACGTTAACCGTCCCGTTCGCTGATGGGACCGGGACCGCGTCAGCAACCTATATCGCCGCGCCCGGCTCCACTAAAACCATCATCTATGGTCAGGGCTGGACGACCGAACCCGAATGGATGGGCTACATTTCAAAAATCTTCTATGATATGGGTTATAACGTGCTCATGCCCTATACGCGGGGCCAAAACAGCAGTGACGGTGAATTTCTAACGTTTGGCTACAAGGATAAGCAGGATTGGATCAATTGGATTAATAAAATTGACGCCCTGAACGGCAAAAACAGTGAGGTCATTTTATACGGCCAATCCCTGGGCGCTGATGACGCGCTGGAAACAGCGGCTCAAAAATCGTTGCCATCGTCGGTGAAAGCCGTGATCGCGGACTGCGGATATTCCACAGTGCCATCATTGCTCAAGTCACTTTATTCCGGGGTTGCGACCTCGCTTAATAATCTGACTTCAAAGATTGGCTGGCAACTAAACGGATCAATTCCCTTGGTTCCATATGACCAATTTTTGAACGCCTTCAACGGGATCAACCAGCTTCTTCAAGGATTTAGTTTGGACGATGTTTCTGGCATTTCTGCAGTTCAAAATTCAACGCTGCCAACCCTCTTCATCGCGACGGCTGACGATACATTCATCCCAGATACGGAAACCGAGACAATGTATCACCTGAGCAATTCCCAATTTAAACAACTTTGGATTCTCCAAGGCAATGTTGGTGGTCATGCTTCGGCTAACAACGCCGTATTGGACTACAAGAAAAATATCGAAGCCTTTCTTAACGCGGTTGAATCGGGCAAAACACCTGATTCAAATCAATCTGATCTGAAGGTTGATTCAGACCAACGGGTTGCCGCTTAACTGCCACAACAGAAAATAACGTCTCGAAATCATTTCAGTTGATTCCGAGACGTTATTTTTTTAGGCCATTTTTAGGCTAACGATCGTAAGAGCCGCTTAACGCTGCCCTGATATTCCATCCCGAATTTTCCGAGATGCAGCATCAAATAATACAATTGATAGAATGGCAACCGCTCCTGATACCCGTCATCAAGCGGATATTCGTCCTGATAGCCCTGATAAAATTCGTTGTCAAAGCCGGCGAAAACTTGGGTAACCCCAATGTCGAATTCGCGATCACCATAGAATACCGTCGGATCAATGATGACCGGCTGGGCGTTCTCATCAAACATAAAGTTACCGGACCAAAAATCACCATGGAGCAGTGACGGCGTTGAATGATGGGTCTTCATGAGCGCTTTAAAATGGGCAACCGCTTTTTGGTAGCGGGCATCCATCGCCCCAGTCCAAAGATGGCGATTCATAATAATGCGTTTGCGGACCTCAAGCCGTTCATTGATGAAAAACGACTGCCAATCCGGATACCAAACACCGCCATCAGTTGTCCGGCCTTCCGGATCATCGACATTGAATCCAAACTGCCCATTTTGACTGGTTCGTTTGTGAATCTTGCCGACGACCCGTCCTAAGGCGTACTGATCACCGAAGGGCTGTGAGGCAATGTAACTCAGCAGCAGGTACGCATCCGCGCCCCACATGCCGTTTGCCAGTACCTGAGGCACCTTGGCAGTCTGCCCCAGAAGCTGCAGGCCAACGATTTCTTGTTGGTAAAAATTCTTTGAATCACTTGGATGCATTAATAGAAAATATTGCTGGTGATCAGTGGTGGTTAATTTGAACGCCTGATTCACGTCGCCACCGCCAACTGGTTGACTATCGATCACTGATTTAATAGGTAATTGTGCTAAAAGTTGTCGATCCAAACTATGTGCCTCCCTATTCGAACTTCAACCTAATCGTAAAACCAGCTTGAAGTCCTTGTCAAAGGAGAAATTAACTTCTATGTGAAAATATGGATGATCTATGTGCGCTTTTGTGAAAGCGATGGGTGGTCCTATGTGTGCAAACCATTAAGCTCTTTCTTGAACGGCATCCTTCTTGGTGGCTGCTTGCTTCTCGCCGTCCAGAACGGATTGGATGTAACCGTCAACGTCGAAAGTGCCGGAAAATTCTGCCAAATGAACCAAATTTCTCAGGAAATCATGGGTCTTAGCTTCGTAATGGTATTTCAACCCGAGATCGTAGATGTAACCGTTGATGTAGTCAACTTCGGTCTGACGATTTTTGGAAATATCCTGATACATGGATGGAAAATGAAGCGGATTGGAAACCCGGCTGACGTATGAAACGGTCGCCCATTCCTCTTCACGCGTGTTCAGTAACGTAATGCCAGCTCGCTCGCAGACGTCAAAGGCTTCGTTGATTAACTGCACGCCCAATTTCTTGGCAACCGGCGATTGAATGTACTCGCCCATGCGAATCTTGAACATCGTGCACAGCGTGTTGATCACGGAGTTAAAGATGACTTTGGCCATCAGAGTTCCCAGGAAGTTCGTGGTTAGGTTGGGATTCAAGCCCGCCTGTTCAAATTCAGCGACAATTTTATGAGTCATGTCATCCGGCTTCTCAGTTTCATTTGCCAGATTCATGGAACCAGCGCCCTTTGGCCCAATAAAGTCAACGTCCCCGGCTTTATTCAAAACCGTCCCAATTAAGGCCGTCCCGCCAAGAACCCGTTCCTTTGGGAAGTACTGATTCAGCTTTTCAATGTGACCCATGCCATTCATGCACGTGACGACATACTGCTTATCGTTGAAGAAGCGAGCACTGCGCTTGAGAAAATCGGCTAGTTGATATTGTTTGGTGAACACAATCAACACGTCGGGATCGCCCTTATATTCTTCAGGGTAGTAAACGTTAACTGGGACTAAATGCTTATTTTGCCCATCGCGGGAAACGTAAACGCCCTTCTGTTGGCGAATGGCTTCAACCTGATCTTCCCAAGTATCCACAAAATCAACATCAAACCCGGCCTCTTGTAATAACACTCCGTAACGTAATCCCATTGCACCTGCACCTAAAACTGTATATTTCATGTCGATAACTTCCTTTCAAAACTCCGTGTTATGTATCAACGCATCAATTTCTAAACGAGTCGCCCAATAAAAAAGTCGCCCCTCTGTCACTAAGACAAAAGGACGACAATTGGCCGCGGTACCACCTTCATAAGCAGTTGACGCCGAAACGCCACCGCTCACTCGTTAACATGCTTTAACGGACAAGTCCGAAACCGGCTAACATGCACTGCTCACCGATCTATATTCGAAAGCATGAAAGTCACAATCTACTCATTCAATGTCATCTCTCAGTCGCCGAATGACTTTCCTGGAATTGAATCAGGTAAACGCTTCTTTCAAATTGATACTTCGCATTATGAGATATAAATGATAGGTTGTCAAGGATTGTTTTAGAAATTGATGTGAAGTATTGTAAAAATTGTTATTTTGCGGTCTTCTAAGAGCCGGCTTTAATAGGCTTTCGAATAATTCATCTCTTTTATAATTTCGGAAACTAATTTTTTCGAAAATTCTTTTAATTTTCGCATACCTATAAGGCCACAAATTATTATTTTTACGGTTGATCATAGAAAAGGCATACTTTCTTCATAGTATACCCCATGTTATTTCCAACAATCACCTCATTTTGTTCACAAATTCTTCAATAAGATTGATTAGAATCTATTTATGCTATTCATTAGCAAATAAATATTTGAGGTGACCTCCATGAATCAATGCAAAGTCGAAACCAAACGAACCCATTTCAAGATGTACAAGGCCGGAAAAGTTTGGCTTTTCGCGTCAGTTGCGATGATCAGCTTGGCAACTGGTACGCTGTCGGGCACATCTGTATTGGCAGATGACTCACAACCGGTGACAACTACTCAGTCCTCGGGTGATCAGTCCCCTGGTTCAGCATCAACAACCCAGGCAACAGCTTCACAAGGTGTCGATACATCCCAGGGACAGCAAGCACCTCAGAGCACTCAAGCATCAACAGCGACAAATACTGAAGTCGCAGCAACTTCTAACGAGTCCACAATGCCAGTGAATACAACTACCAGAACCACGGACGAAACGCCATCCCAATCGAATGATCAAGTGGCAACAGAAAGTCAAACAGTACAAGATCCCACTCCAAATTCAAATAATCAAGGGGTTCAGCAATCAATAACTAATCAATCCCCAACAGCTCAAGTTACTGAAACAGCACCATCAACAGGTGGAGGCACCACACCAACAACTAATCAACCTGCAAATCAACAGACATCAAGTTACCCAGTAAACGCCTCTCAAGCCCCTACTGATCAGTCTTCTTCAAACCAAGTTACAATCGACTATTCTAACAAAGTCAAAAATAAACAAGTTGATAATTCTGAGCAGAAAGCGGATGAGACAAGTACTAACACCGAAAAGTCACATAACAAAACTGCAAATATAGAAAAAACTGCCGAAAAAAGTTCATTAAAAAATACCGATCAAAAAGCACGGGCGCAAACAAAAAAATACATTGATTTCGATGATGTTAAAGATGATAATCCCAAACAATATCGCCGTATCGTTGTAAGTAAAACAACCGACAATGGGCAGGAATATTATGTCTACTCAGAAAAAGACAACAAATTTACTTTGGCAGACAACGAGGTGATGAAAGAAATTGCGGCCGCAAAGGACGCTAAAAAGCTTAAAACCTACTACTGGGAAGATCAAGACAAACTAAAGGAAGCTCTTGACGATCCAGAGAAAGAATTTGCGGATCGGTGGATTTTGGTCCGTGACTCCAAAACACTACCCGAAGGAATTGGGAAAAATTATATCGAAACGCAAGCTCAGGAATTTTACGATAAGCAGAGTGAATCTAGGCCTGAAAATGCCACTGATTTGATTTTTATTCCTGATGGTGAAGAATATCTCGTTTACGATCCAAAAAGCGAAACATTCGAGAGTGCCACAGACGAACAAAAAGTGCTGATCACGAACGCCCTAAAAGATCCAAATGCGCCAGTGAAGAGCCGCTATCAAACAAATACAGAGCAGTTGGAAAAAGACTATGACTCGAATCTGAAATTTAGCGGTATGTTCCTAATCCGAACGACGAACGAGGAACCCAGCATTCCAAGTGTTACTCGTTATACAGGGGAAAGAATTGATTATCACTCGCCTAACAGTGGTATTGAAAGCGCTGAAACAAAGACAATTTACAAAGATAATGGTAAATATTACATCTTTAACAACGGTGTCTTCAGTATGCTTTCTGATTCAGACGAAGCCCTCATTGATTACAAGAATGCTGTTAACAAGGCCGTAACGAATTACTTACCTAAAGATTATGAGTCAGAATTACAAAAAGCCGTTAACGATAACCAGTCATTTGTTCAAATTGACGGTCAAATTTATAAAATCGTGTTGACACCACCAGGCCAGGAGCTTGATCAAAACACTGCTGCCTATACAATTACAAGTCCAGTCAAGATTGACAAAACAGATGGTCAAGAAGCCAACGAGAAATTAGTTCCGCTTGACACAGTCAATCCAAGCAAAAACGGACTTATATCAGTGATTGACTATACCGTTGATGAAGAGAACAAATTCACCGATGAAATTGGTGCGAATAAAGGCCATACAATTAAGTTTTCAAGGGGTGGAAGCAATATTGAACATGTCTTAGATGAACCATGGAACAATTACTGGTCTAAAGGGGCAACGGGAGGAATTGTAAAGAACCAGTTAAATGACAAAGGCTATCCTGTAACTGCCGTTGGCGAGGAAGAATCTCTTGAATATCTTTTCAATCCATCGACTAATTCAGAATTCATAGAATCAAAAATGAAAAACGGTCATCCAGACATGTTTATTAGCGATGGTGAGGGCGGCTTTAGCTTTGACAGTACTAAAAATCATGCAATTTTAAATGAAGATGGTACGAATATCATAATCTACAACAAAGCAAACAAGCCTTCAGAAGACAAAAGTGGCCAATTCTTCCCCTTAGCAGAATTACAAAATTTTTTCGATGACGATGCACCAATAGGCTATGAAACCAGCGGCAATAAAGAACTGCATCATTACTTTGGCGTTTCAATGGAAACAAACTACGTTCAACCGGCGAATGGTCAAATTGAGCACAATGGCGAAAAAAAACCAATGAAATTCTCATTTAGTGGTGATGACGATTTTTGGCTATTCATTGATGGAAAGCTAGTACTGGATATTGGTGGAATCCACGATACGCTTAGTGGTAGCATCAATTTTGCAACTGGTGATATCGAGATACCAACCTATGCAAACGATTCTGGGGAAAATATTCCAACTAATCTAAAAGATATATTCGGCGCTGATTGGCAAGAAACCGGCAAACAGCATACCATGAAAATCTTCTATCTAGAACGGGGAAATAACCTTTCGAACCTTAAAGTTGACTTCAATCTTCAACTCCCCGAAAACTACCATGCCGAAAACACTCAATATGATCGGGTTGTAGTCCCTATTGACCCGATTTACATTTATGCGGAAAATCAAGATTTCTCGTATACAGAAAACCCTGTATACTCATACGCAACCAGTGATAGATTTGGTGTGGAATTAGTTGATGAGCTCATCCCGCCAGTTACTCCTGACCCAGATCCTAATCCAGATCCCGATCCTGACCCGATTCCCGAAAAACCAAGCCCGGAAACACCAACTCCCGAAAAACCAACCACTCCAGAAATCGAAGTGGAACAAGGATTACCGGGACACCCGGACGAAGAAGCCGAAACGGGAGCTGATTTAGAGGATGCTGAGGGGTTGCCTGGGTTACCTAGTAAGTCCACAACAGGCCGCAAACAAACCAAACAAGTTGGGACCCAGACAGGTAGCCAATCCAGAAAAGCAGCCAGTGAGTCCGCAATTGCACAACCGATGGGCCTGGGCGCTCAAACCCCATCCGTAAGTGGTTCTAAAGCAGAATCCCCGACACCACTTGCTAATCAATCAACTCAAACAGCTGCTCCGACTGAAACACCAGCTCAACCCACCTCTCCAGATAAAATTGACCAACAATCAATCTTACCGCAAACCGGTGATGAATCGAGTCATTCAATGACAATTGCCGGAATGGTTGTTCTTGCAATTTCTGCGGTGCTTGGCGGTCTTAAGTTAGCTCGTCGGAAAGTTAAATAAGTATATTCGAGCAGTTTAATTACCAGTTCCAAAACAAAACCAAGGACGGGATACACTCCCCGTCCTTGGTTTTTACATACTCATCAAATTATTCTCATTTCGGATACACCGCCAACCGATTCCCAGTAATCGTCACGGTCTGGATTGGCTTCTGGTAAAAGTGGGTCAGGCTTTCTTCGTTCAAGACGTCGGCCCGCTTGCCTTTCTGGATAATATGTCCCTGCCGCAACAACAGCACGTTGTTAAAGCACGGCAACAATTCTTCGGTATAGTGGGACACCAGCAGCAACGCCGGCCGGTTCGGCATCTCGGCAATTTTGCCAACCCGCTTCAATAATTCCTCACGGGCAAATAAATCCAACCCGTTACATGGTTCGTCCAGAATCAATAGTTGCGGATGGGCCATCATCGCCCTGGCAATCAGAACCAGTTGCCGCTCTCCCTGGGACAAAACTTCGTATGATTTCCCCAGCAATTTCTCGCCACCCATGTCAATTAAAATCTGCCGAGCTTCATCCAGATCTGCCTGGGAAAACTGTTGGTAAATGCCGATACTGGCAAATTTACCGGAGAGCACGATGAAATCAACCAGGTCGCCCTGATGCAGCATATCCTGTAGCGCGTTACTGACCCAACCAATTTTAGTCTTTAATTCCGGAATATTGGTATGCCCGAAGACACCGCCCAGCACTTCCAGGCGCCCGGTTGTTGGCCACAAATCACCGTGGATCATTTTTAACATGGTGGTTTTCCCAGCCCCATTTAATCCGAGAATCGCCCAGTTTTCATTTTGATTCACTTGCCAATCGATGTGATGCAAAATTTTCTTTTTTCCCCGCGTGACTGAGACGTCATCGAAGCGTAAAATTCGTTCCATAATCTACCTCCAAAAATGAATATGTATTCAAAAGGACTGAATAAACCGGAGTGGTTTTTATTCAGTCCTTTCGACAAATTTGCTTGGTCATTTGTGGTCAAATGACCACTCGCAATCCGCAAGTGCATTTACGGAATCAATTTATCATTTTATTATCGACATGTTTGTTTAGAAAGTGATTCTATGGTTCAGCAAAGATTGGATTACTTAGTAGCTTCTTCGGGAGTACTGTACTTGTCAGCTTCGCCAACAAATGACATGTGGGCACGAAGATCTTCACCAACTCGTGAAAGAAGTGAGTTAGCTGAACGCTCACGCAACTTCTTGAGTTCTGGGAATCCGGCACGGTAATCGTCCATGAATTCCTTGGCAAATGAACCGTCTTGGATCCGCTTCAAAGCTTCCTTCATAGCGTCCTTTGAAGGCTTACCAACAACCTTAGGACCAACTACGTATGAACCGTATTCAGAAGTGTTCGAGCAGTCAGCATACATCTTGTTGAAGCCGCCTTCGTAGATCAGGTCACAGATCAATTTCATTTCGTGATCAACTTCGAAGTAAGCCAACTGTGGTGAGTAACCAGCCTCAGTTAATACTTCATAACCAGTTTCGATCAGTGAAGTTACCCCGCCCATCAGAACGTTTTGTTCACCGAACAAATCTTCTTCAGTTTCTTCTTTGAAGGTGGTCTTCAATAATCCGGCACGGCCGGCACCGTTCCCCTTGGCGAATTCCTTTGATAAGTCTTCGGCATGGCCAGAGAAGTCTTGGTAGTAACCGTATAATGCTGGAACACCTGAACCTTCAACGTATGTACGTCGGCAAAGATTACCTGGGCCTTTAGGTGCCATCATAACAACATCAACGTTCTTTGGTGGCACGATTTCCTTATAATGGATGTTGAAGCCATGTGAGAAACCTAATACGTTACCTTCTTCAAGGTTAGGAGCGATTGATTCTTTATAAACGTCACCCATTACTTCATCAGTGGTTAACATTTGGATCCAGTCAGCTTTACGAGCAGCTTCAGCTGGGGTGTATACATCGAAACCGTCAATTTTGGCGTTTTCAAATGATTGGCCTGGGCGAACACCGACGATAACGTCGTAGCCCGAATCACGTAAGTTATTTGCTTGGGCATGTCCTTGTGAACCATAACCGATGAAAGCAATTTTCTTTCCTTGAAGATAATTAGTGGTAACGTCCTTGTCATACAACATTTCTACACTCATATTTGATTCCTCCATTTTTTACGTTAAGTATTTTCTGAAACATTTTGTCGTAGGCGTGTAACTATGCAACATTAAACAAATTTTCCACTTATGGCACCACCTCCTTACCTGTGAAAAGCTTTAGAATCCGATCATGTCGCGGTTGGCATGTCCCGGGGCAACCATTGGATAAACCTGCTCGGTTACGGGAACCTGGACTTCAACCAGCGTTGACTTCGGATCATCGAAGACATCATTTAACTGCTGTTCTAATGGAATTTCAGGATCAAGCCGCTGATAATTAATGTCGTAGGCGGCGGCTAATTTCTTGAAATCCGGTTGATGATCAAATAGTGACTTCGAACGGTGATTCGAATAGAAGGCATCCTGCCATTGTCTAATCATTCCTAATGCATGATTATTCATTAAGAAGATTTTGACGTTTAAGTTTTCAGCCGCTAACACTTCCAGCTCCTCACTGGTCATCTGAAAGCCGCCATCCCCAACGAAGAGGACAACGTCGCGATCTTGATTGCCAAATTTGGCACCGATCGCGGCTGGCAGCCCATATCCCATGGTTCCCAGACCACCAGAAGTGACCAATTGCCGCGAATGCTTAAATGGATAGGCCTGAGCCGCCCACATTTGGTGTTGGCCAACATCGGTAACGACAATTGCGTCACCATTTGTGGCCTTTCCAACTGCCCGAACCACTTCATGGGGATCAAACTCCCCCTTTCCCGGCTTAACACTGTCGGGATGTTGGTCCTGCCAGTCAGTTGTTAACTGATGCCATGCAAGAATCTGGGGCTTATCAACCGGCCGGCTGTTCATTTCTTGGAGAGCAGCCTTCGCGTCGGCTTCAACCGCATAATCGGCGTGAAGAATCTTATTTAATTCGTGGGTATCAATATCGATATGCACAATGGTCTTCTGGTCAGCAAAATCCGCTGCCCGTGGAACCATCCGATCATCAAATCGTGAGCCGATATTTAAGATAAAGTCGCTTTCATCCAGTGCCATGTTGGCGGCGTATGAGCCATGCATCCCGCCCATTCCAAGGAATAGCGGGTCATCACTTGGAAAAGTTCCTAAACCTAACAGCGTGGTGACAACTGGTAATTCCCAGTTCTGAACGAACTGATTAAATTCTTTAGTTGCGCCAGAAGCGGCAACCCCAGCCCCAACCACAACGATTGGTTTAGCGGCGTTACTCAAGGCGTTTAACGCCTTGGTAATCGTCTCCTTTTGCGTTTTTCCCAATCGCGGCTTGCTCATTGCCTTGGTGCGCTTGGCAGCTTCTTCAAAAATGGCGCTGTCGGCAGTCACATCCTTAGGCAAATCGACTAATACAGGGCCCTTACGACCACTTTGAGCAAGCTTGAATGCTTTAGTAACAACACTATGTAAGTCTTCAACATTCTGAACCTGGAAATTCGCTTTGGTGATCGGTTTGGTCACACTCACAATATCCAACTCTTGGAATGCATTGGTTCCGATTGCTGATCGCGTTACCTGGCCTGTAAATACAACCAATGGAACTGAGTCCATCTGCGCATCGGCAATTCCAGTCACAACATTTCCAGCACCCGGTCCGCTTGTAACACATACAACCCCGGTTTTCCCGGTTGTTTTGGCGTATCCTTCAGCTGCGTGGACCGCGCCCTGTTCATGACGGGTTAACACATTGCTAAATGATTTCGTGTAAAGCGCGTCATATAAGGGGAGAACGGCACCACCGGGATAGCCAAATAAGAATTCAACATTCTGCTCATTCAAGGCGTCGACTAAGATTTCGGCACCTGTCTCAGTATCGGTTGCTGGTTTTGATTCTTCTGCTAGCATATCTGATTCACATCCTTTCAAATCAAGATCATTCTGACATCGTCACGTTAAGTTGCTCAGAAATATTAATTGCTGAATAACGTTTTGGTGATGGTTGAAATTTAACACGGTTATTTCGAGTTTGTCAACACCCAAATTAGATATTTTTTAATTTGATTCTCATGTTTAGGCGTGAAAACGCTGACACGGTGGTGCTTGAAGCCCGAAAAAACTTTTTTTCGAATCTAAATTCCGGCAATTGACATGTGATAACTTAGCGAAATTTAATTCTTGCCTAATGACAATACTAGCTTTTTGAAACAAGTCAACCCCTTTTTTGAGGTTTGTTACACACTGGTGTGACGGTTTTTCGCCCGTTATATGAAGAAAAACTTTTAAATGATTTTCACGGAAAAACTTTTATCGAAACTTGTTGCATTTTTCACAGCTCGTGTTATAGTTAGCGTCAAGTTAAAAAATGAGAAATCGATTCAGGAAGAAGTAACTTGACTGACTGTTAGCAAGAGAGTCCTGGGATGCTGGAACAGGATAGCAATCGTTAAGTGAAAGTAGGTCCGGTTTGTAATCGAACAGGTGCTGCCCGATATCCAGCAGTGTATGTACTTCACACGATTGAGACAGTTAGTAACATAACCGTGAACAAAGGTGGTACCGCGTTAATAACGCCCTTTGAAAAACTTTTTTCGAGGGCGTTTTTATTTTTCACTTTTTTGCTTTGATAAGTTTTAGATCTTAAATTCAGAAAGGAATGATGACCATGACGACTAGCATAATCCCAGCAGCCGCAAATGCGCCAATGCTGAAATACTTCGAATCACAAGGATTCAACGAACTTTATATCGACAAGGACTCGGTGGAAAACCAATTATTGGGTGGAGATACTAACCGAGTGTTAGCCCTGTCTGACTATGCGCATTATCTGCAGTGCATGAGAAATGCTACCAGTGCTCACCTGCTTGCCGATACGTCATTCGGCGGCGATGATGCCGCTAACTGGGCCGACACTGCCGACCAGTTGGTTCGTTGTGGCGCCAACACAATCCTAATCAGCGATTACCAAAGCAAGACCTCTAACCACCAGCCCAACCTCCTGCTTGATGAGGACTTTGAGGCTAAGATTCGAACGATGAAGGCTGAATTGACCGATACAAACACCGATGCAATGGTTAACTTGGGTGGTTTTTCAACGTACGGTATTGACGGCTTGAAAAAGCGCATCCAGATTGCCCGTTCCGAAAACATCGCCAAGATCTCAATCAGCAACGTTGCCGCAAAGGACCTTTCAATCATCGGGGCCATTATGAAGCCAAACCAAGAAATTGGTTTGGCGATCGATAACCCAAAGATGACATTTGGCAGTGCGCAACAGGTTAACCCTGCATTTGTTTTGGATACTTATCATCCCAAGAAAGCCACCCAACAGTGGGTTCAGAAAGCTGGTCCTTCAGTCGTTCTGCGCCTTTACATGGGCAATTAATTGAGAAATCGCGTATCTTAAATCAAAATCCGGGACCACTGTCAATTTCGCAGTGGTCCCGGATTTTTAGTTCAAGAAAGGAAAGTGAGATTTATATGCAAACAAGAACAAGTAAACTTAACGCAACTGATGTGACCAACGCCTACGAGGTTTTAAAGCCGATTGTCACCCATACGGATCTACAGTACAGCCGCTACTTATCCGATCGGTACCACGCCAACGTGTATCTGAAACGTGAGGATCAACAGCTGGTTCGCTCCTTCAAACTTCGCGGGGCCTACTACGCCATTTCCCAAACACCGGAAGGCACCCGAAAAGCCGGGGTTGTCTGTGCAAGTGCCGGAAATCACGCCCAGGGGGTTGCCTGGACCTGTAAACGGATGAAAATTCCGGCCACCATCTTCATGCCAACCACCACCCCTGCCCAAAAGGTCGGTCAGGTGAAATACTTTGGCGGCGACTACGTGACCATCAAGTTAACCGGCGACACATTTGACCAATCCGCGGACGCGGCTTTGGACTTCTGTCAGGAAAACGGCCAAACCTTCATTGCTCCGTTCGACAACCTCAACACGATGGCGGGTCAGGGGACCATCGCCGTTGAAATCTTTAACGACGCAAAAAAACAGAACCTCCAAATCGACGACCTGTTCGTTGCAATCGGCGGCGGTGGTCTGCTAAGTGGGATTAGTACATACACCAAGTCCGTGAGTCCCAAAACTGAAATTGTCGGCGTTGAACCCAGTGGTGCCGCTTCGATGAAGGCCGCATTTGATGCTGGGCACCCCGTCGATCTCGAGCAACTGGATAAATTTGTCGACGGCGCGGCGGTTCAAAAGGTCGGCGAACTGACCTACGCAACTTGTCGGGCAAACGTGGATCGATTATGCCAGGTGCCGGACGGACAGGTCTGCAATACAATTTTGGACCTGTATAGCAAAACGGCGATCGTTGCCGAACCGGCCGGTGCCCTGAGTGTTGCCGCCCTGGAAGCCAACAAGGATAAGATTGCCGGCAAAACGGTGGTTTGTGTCATCTCTGGTGGGAATAACGACATCAACCGGATGCAGGAAATCGAAGAACGGTCGCTCATCTACAACGGCCAGCAACACTACTTCATCGTCAACTTCGCGCAACGGGCCGGTGCCCTCCGTGAATTTGTCAATGAAGTCCTCAATCCCGACGATGATATCACGAAGTTTGAGTACACCAAAAAGGTCAACAGTACCATGGGCCCCGTCCTCATCGGGGTTCGGCTTGGAAACGTTGATAACCTGGACGCGTTATTGGCCCGCGTGAAGCGCTTCGACCCGAAGTACATTAACCTGCAGGAAAACCAAATGCTCTACCGGATGTTAGTTTAATCGCAAAAAATGAGAACCTCTAATCTTTTTATCACAATTGTCCCGGTCACTAACCCCAATCGGTTAAGCGGCCGGGGCTGTATTGTATCAAGCTTCCAGCAAGCAATATTCTTGACTTTTGAAAATTAATTGCTCCAAATTATAGGGGTTTTCCCTTAATTTCGAAAGTTACTATTTACAAGTGAGGATAATTATAATAAGCTTAATGCAATTCTCATACAAGTGAAAGGAAATACCGACTATGAAAAACACTAACGCCACATCATTACAAATTTTAGTCTTAGTCCTCGTCGTGATTATTATTAGCTAGACGGGCGATTTTGTAATGGCCCGTCGAAATCAGGCGGGCAGCGTTGGTGGATTCAAGGCCAAGAGCTGTTCAACACAGCTCTTGGCCTTTTTCTTTTACCAACATACTTGGGAATGAATCTTCGGTGCCGAACACACCACTACATATCAGAGAGGATGGTAGTTAATGGCAAATACACTTGATTTTAACGCAGAGGGGGAAGGAATCCATAAACGGTCCGACAAGATTAAAGTCGGCGTTGATGAAGCCCCTTCCAAGAGTTTGCTTTATGCAACCGGTCGAGTAAAGAACGAACACGACATGAAGAAGCCGTTTATTGCGATCTGTAATTCGTATATTGAAATTGTTCCCGGCCACATTCATTTACGGAAGTTAGCAGATATCGCCAAACGCGCGATTCGTGAGGCCGGCGGAATTCCGTTCGAATTTAACACAATTGGGGTTGATGACGGAATCGCCATGGGCCATGTCGGCATGCGGTACTCGTTACCAAGTCGGGAAATCATCGCCGACTCAGCCGAAACCGTAATTAACGCGCACTGGTTTGACGGCGTTTTGTTCATGCCAAACTGTGACAAGATCACCCCAGGCATGTTAATGGCCGCCGCGCGAACCAACGTCCCATCAGTCTTCGTATCTGGTGGTCCAATGAGAGCCGGGGTTGATCCTAAGGGTCGCGCCACTACTTTATCAACCATGTTTGAAGCCGTTGGGGCCTTTAAGAGCGGCAAGTTATCCAAGGAACACCTCTTGGAATATGAAAAGAACGCCTGTCCAGGATGTGGTTCATGTGCCGGGATGTTTACCGCTAACTCAATGAACTCACTGATGGAAGCTTTAGGAGTTGCCCTTCCATACAACGGGACGGCATTAGCTGATTCGGATGAACGAAAAGATTTAGTCCGCCGAGCCGCCAAACAAGTGATGTACATGGTTAAGAACAACATTAAGCCCCGTGACCTGATGACCAAGGAAGCCTTCGATGATGCCTATGCGCTTGATATGGCAATGGGTGGTTCAACCAACACCATTCTTCATGGATTGGCAATTGCCCACGAAGCCGGCATCAAGTACAACTTGGATGATATCAACAAGATCAGCCGCAAGGTACCTTACTTAGCTAAGATTGCCCCATCATCTCACTGGACGATGCAAGATGTTCACGCTGCCGGTGGCATTCCCGCAATCTTAAATGAATTAATCGAAAAGGGTGACATTCTTCATCCTGATCGAATGACGGTTACCGGCAAGACCCTTCGCGAGAACGTTGCTGGCGCCCACACCAAGAATCCAGAAGTCATTCACACCGTTGACAACGCCTACTCAACGGTTGGCGGCTTGTCAGTCCTTCACGGTAACCTTGCCAAAGACGGTGCGGTTATCAAAGTCGGTGGCGTTGACCCAGACATTCGCAAGCAAGGTAAGTTTACTGGAACCGCAATCTGCTACGATTCCCATGATGAAGCCGTTCACGGCATCGATTCCGGCGAAGTTAAACCAGGCCACGTTGTCGTCATTCGCTATGAAGGTCCTAAAGGTGGTCCCGGCATGCCAGAAATGCTGAACCCAACCTCAAGTATCGTTGGTCGGGGCTTAGGTCGTGACGTTGGTTTGATTACCGATGGGCGTTTCTCAGGTGCCACCCGGGG
Source organism: Lentilactobacillus parafarraginis DSM 18390 = JCM 14109 (assembly GCF_001435895.1). Lineage (GTDB taxonomy): Bacteria > Bacillota > Bacilli > Lactobacillales > Lactobacillaceae > Lentilactobacillus > Lentilactobacillus parafarraginis. The sequence continues at coordinate 36,066 of NZ_AZFZ01000010.1, forward strand.
AATTGCCGTTGGCCATATTTCACCAGAAGCTGCTGAAGGCGGCACCATCGCCCTGGTTAAGAACGGCGATCAAATCACGATTGATTTGAAGAACCATGACATTTCCGTTGATGTGTCCGATGAAGAACTTGCGGAACGGCGCAAGCACTTACCTAGATTTGAACCAAAAGTTCGTTCAGGTTACCTTGCCCGTTATCAAGCACTGGTTACTTCAGCCAACACGGGTGGTGTTATGAAAGGTTACGACGAATTATTCTAAATACTTAGCAGTTAAAAGAGAATTGAATTATTTGGAGGAAATGCATATGAAAACTGTCTCAAAAGTTGGTAATTGGATGAGTAAGTGGTTTACGCTCCTCGTTATCTTATGGGCTGCCGTTAACTACTTCTTACCACAAGCAAGTTTATGGATCGCACCAAACACTTCCTATCTATTGGGAATTATCTTGTTTGGAATGGGGTTGACATTAAGTAAAGATGATTTTGCCCGAATCTTAAAGCGTCCGGTCCCGGTTATTTTAGGAACGGTTGCCCACTACGTTATCATGCCGTTCATCGCCTTTGCGCTTTGCCAGATCTTCCATTTAACTGGCGCCACTGCCGTTGGGGTTATTCTCGTGGGATCATGCCCAAGCGGAACTTCTTCAAGCGTGATGGCCTACTTGGCAAAGGGGGATGTTGCCCTCGATGTCTCAATCGAAGCCCTTTCGACATTATTAGCACCGATTATGCTGCCAGTTATGCTCCAGTTTTACGCTGGCCGGTACGTTGCCATTCCAACGACCCAGCTATTCATGAGTACCCTGAAAATTGTTGTTATCCCCATCATCCTTGGGGTTGTTGTTCACACGTTATTCTCAAAGCAGGCTGCCAAAGTTAACTTGGTATTGCCATTAATTTCCCAGCTCGCTATTCTTGCAATCATCGGTGCTGTCTTTGCAGCTAACCATGATGATCTGTTCACTGCCCAGACTGCTCTGGTTATCCCGGTTGTTATGCTGCATAACCTGAGCGGATATGCGCTTGGTTACTTGTTTGGTCACCTGATCCGCTTGCGTCAACCGCAGCGAAAGGCGATCACCTTCGAAGTTGGGATGCAGGACTCAAGCCTTGGGGCAACCTTGGCCATGAAGTACTTCGTGCCAGCCGCTGCCATTCCATCAACGATCTTCTCGATCTGGCACAACATTTCCGGTTCAGTGCTTTCGTCTTGGTGGCGTCAACACACAACCGAAAGCGTCCGCGATTCGATTCGGGCAACCGCATCGACTCACGCCACGAACAACTAGTTTTTTAAACGTTATTATTGACCCTATATAATAGTAGAGACTGACCAGAAAATGGTCAGTCTCTTTTGGGTTAGTCATTATAAAATGCCTTTAACTCGCAGTTCAGGGGGCCGATTGGTTTCAGTTTAACCGTCTCATTCGCTAGTTAATTGAGATTCAAGAAATTCTGTCAACTGATCAGCGTCAATGTTTGCTAAATTCCCCTTCTTAACCGCCTTTTTGATAACTCTGGAACTTGGCTTGCGATCGACCAGCTGCTGTTCAACAGCGGTTAAATCACCAGTGGCCTTGAAGAACGGGTTGAATTTAATGTGGGCAACCTTCCCATCGGTCACTGTCCAATTAATTCCCAGCTTGCCGGCTTCAAACTGATGGTCCGTATAGTGATAATAACCGGGGTTGTGACCAAAGTTCCATTCATCGGTCCCATAGGTTTCAGCCAGCCGTTGATCAGCCACTTTCCAATCATCGTCAGTCATATGATAGGTTTCGATATCATCCAGTGACGAAACTTTGAAGAGTTCCTTCAATAAATATTCCCGGAAATCGGCCATTGTCATGCCATCCGGCAAGTAATCTTTCAAGTTCACGATTGGACTGCGCTTCGACAAAACCCCCAACCGCTTGCGTTTTTCATCCTGGTTTTCGGTTAAAACTTTCTTGGCATTTTCAATGTTTAAATCGTACATGATCGTGCCACCAGCCGCGATTCCCTTGCCGCTTTTGAACATGGTCATCCCCGACCACTTCTTACCATCTAAGATGAGGTCGCTGCTATTTTCCTTCATCGCGACGTTGATCCCGAGCTTCTGCAGGGCCTTTAAAACCGGTTCAGCAAAGTGCCCGTAATCGCCAAAGTCGGAGGCATCGTCAGTCAGAATATTTTCAAAAATAAAGTTTCCCATATCATGATAAACCGCGCCGCCACCGGACGTTCGGCGAACGAGTTGGATATTGTGTTCATGCAGGTAGTCAATGTCGACCTCGGCCCAAACATTTTGATTTCGACCAATAATCACGGACGGCTGGTTCACATAAAACATCAGCCCGTGCCCCGGTAATTTCAAATCATTGACAAAGTAATTATCCAGCGATTGGTTCACCCGGGCATCATAACTGGGCTGCCCATTTCTGGAAATATCAATTAGGTACATTCAAATTCCTCCCTGTTGGGCCAGCACGTGTCTTGGTGAGCTGACCCATTTGTGTTCGATTATTATATGAAGCGGTTTCATTTTAAAGGCGTTTCAACTTTCTCCGCCATCGCATTACCGACGTTCCCTTTCATTATACGTTATAATTGAAGTAAATAATATTGAGGCGGTGTAGACATGGCAAAAGTTTCATTATGGACACGAATTAAAAACTTCTTCACGGGCAAGAAGCAGCCAACCCTAACGGACGCAAAGGTCAAAGACGGCATCTGGTACGCTAAGCAGCCCGACGGCAACTATTTATTGGGAATTGACGAATCCGTTTACCAGCTGATGGGCAAAATTACCTTTGCTGATTTTCCGACCCAGTTAAATAACTTGCAGGTTGAGGATGATTTACTTGATATTGAAGGCGACAAATCCGTTGAAACCTTAAAATCTCCCATTGCCGGAACGGTCATTGCTAAAAACGACGCCATTGGGAAAGATATTGAGACGCTCAACGAACCAAATCCCCAAGTTAACTGGATCGTTAAAGTTAAGCCGGCCCAATAGCTGATTAATGAAACAATTTTTGTGTCAAATCTGAAATTTGAACTATAATAGAATTAGATACAAAAAGGAGGTAGTTATCTATGGCAGAAGATTTAGAAGAAAAACCAGGTGCAGAATCCCCATTACTTAACAAGCATATGAATGAGGCTTTCGACTGGAGCGATAGTAAGCTTCCGGTTCGAGACGCTCTATGGGATTATTACATGGAAAACAACGATCACGATACCATGAAAACTGGTAAAGACATGGAAAAGTACATGGACATGTCCACCGATGATCTTAAAGCAGATGTTGAAAAGTTACTCAAGAAGTAATTTTTCTCATAAAAAAGGAATTCAACCGTGGTTGGATTCTTTTTTTATTTGGCCTGATTTTTAAGCTCTTTGGTTGCCGCCTCAAGAACATCATCCGCCACAAACTCGTTAGTGAACCGCTGAAGCGGCGTGTAATCATGGCGATCCTTGAAGACCACCGGATAATCCTGGACAATTGCGACCATCAGATTATTTTCAGTGATAAATACCTGTCCCAGGCGCTTAAACTTCCCCTTGGTGTGCTTGCCAGTCCGCCAACTGTGGAGCTTAAACGCGCCGTTTTCATCACGCTTGATTTGATAATTTCCTGAATCGTCGGTTTCCAGCGGAACGCCGATATACTGGGACACAGCGTATTTTCCTTTCATAGTTAATTCCTCCTGTCTTAATGATTCCAGTCATATTATTTATCAAATGGTTATAATAATGGTAATGTACATTATAGGCATTATGTTAGTCACAAAAAGGGGTGATTGAATGCAATCTATTAAAATTGTGACCGATTCAGCGGCGCACCTATCACCAGGAGACGTTGCCCGCTACAATATTACGGTCATGAATTCTCCAATCTTAGTTAACGATAAGGTGTTTGGCTATATTAATCAGATCAGCGAGCAAAAATTCCACCAACTCTTCGATCACCCGAGCGGTCGGCCCAGGATTGGCGAAATTAGCGTGGCTGCGCTTGTCGATACTTATAATCAATTAGGCGCTGATGGTAGTAAAATTCTGTCCGTGCACCTCAGCAATAAGATTACCCATACTTATCAAAACGCTCGGCAAGCGGCTAAACGCTCCACCAGTGACATGACCGTTATCAATAGCCAGGTCACCGCCGCGGGATTGACGTACCAAGTACTCACGGCTGCCAAACAAATTAACCGGGGAAACGTCACGATTGAAACGCTTATTCCAACGTTAGCACAAATTCGCGATCGGACCCAGATTTATTTTTCAACGCCAAATAATGCTCAGCTCGTCAATCAACGAATTATCGGCCGCTTTAGAGGCCAAATTGAAAAGCGGCTTAACATTTCGTACATCATTCAGTTCATTAATAACGACTTTTCCTTCATTACCCGCAGTCGCAAAGAGGATTTAGCGACGACGTTTTGGGACCGGCAACTCGCAACCATGCACGACCAGAGCATCGTTCAATTGTCCATCCTGCACACGGGTGATCCGGAACGGGCAGATTATCTCTATGAGATGCTCCGCACGGAATTTCCCTTTGTCCCTATCGAAAAGGTCGCTACTAACCCAGAAATGGCCTGCTTTATCGGGTCGGATGCAACCGGCGTCACGTACCTGTTAGGTTAACGCCACTAAGAATATCGATTGAAAGCAACAGGGGTCTGAAATCAACCAATTTGGTTATTTCAGATCCCTGTTTTATCATTCACTATTTCTGTTGATTCTCTTGAGAAGCATTTTGACGGTGCTTAAACCTTAACTCTTTAAAGTGGAAACCTTCATAGGTTAGCCGCATGAGTCCCGGCATCAACGCTGGCACCACAATTCCAAAAATGATCAGGCCAAAGATAACAGCAATTGCGACTTGAATTAACGTCAGAACCCCCGATGGAATAAGTGAGGCAAACGAAATACCAATCACGACAACCGCGAAGATGATGACCGTCCCAATCAAAATTGACGCGTTAATCATCCGCTCTGCCGACTTGGTTTTGCCAGTCGTCTGTTTGTACTTCATGAGCAGATAAATACTGTAATCGACGCCTAACGCCAGCAACATCATAAACGTCAGGAATGGCGTTTGCCACGTCAACCACTTTTCACCCATGAACTGGCCGCTGAACCACTTCGTAAAGCCAAGTGACATCAGGTAAGTAACGCCCAACATCCCCATCAAATAGATTGGCTGTAAAATCGATTCGGAAACAATCATAAGAATTACCGCAGCGACAACGCCTAACAGAATCGCAACCTTCTTAAAGCTGGCGCGGGCGACCTGCTGGGTATCGGCTTGTTCGGCATTATAGCCACCGACGGCAACCGTTGCCGAATCTAGGACGGTCCCTTTCAAATCGTAACTGACCTGATTTTGGAGACTTTGAACCATGGCGAGCGACTTTTTGGAGCCCGGCGTAGCATCTAAGACGACATCAATTCTCGTTGATTTTTCATTAGTCGACATATAAGCATCAATCATCGTCTTGAAGTACGGCGCGTTAATGATATTATCCGGAACATAAATCGTATCACCGACTGACGACTTGGCCAACGCCTTCAAGAAATCATTGGAGGAATTGAGCGAGTTATTTAAGCTGTCAACTGATGACGCGTAACCCCGAACCTGATTTTGAACCGATTGCAGTTCACTCTTATAGGAATCAACGGTCGACTTAATCGAATCGGTTTGCATCCCCAAACCAGACAGCGCACTGTTCATTTGGGTTTGCTGCTGTTGATCGTTTAATGCCCGACTAAGGGCCTCGGTGACAACCGTTCTCTGAATAGCGGTCAACCGCCGGCGATGTTCACTGCGTAATTGAGCCTGTAATTCATTGACCATCTGAGCGGGAGTTGCGAAGACCCCGCTGTTATTAAAGTTTGTTTGAATCGTTGATAGCATGCCAGAAATTGACTGTGAATTCCCAGTGATGGTATCCAATGGCGATGTATCAATCGTGGTGCTCTTTAGACGCTTGGAAGTATCCTTTAAACCATTGGAAACCGCGTCATTATCAGCGGTCAACGTATCCAGCTGCTGGTTCACATAAAGCTGCTTTAAAGGTTCTCCATGGGGCTCGGTTGCTGAGTTAACACTGTGAATGCCCTTTTCTTCCCGCAGCTGGCGGGTGACCATCTCAAGCTGCTGGAGATCGGCCTGATTACGCAACCCATCCTTAGCCTTAATGTAAATTGAAATTGGGGCATTCTGGCCGTTGGCATAGTGTTTATTAATCGTGTTGTAGCCGACCTTCGAATCGTACTTCTGGTAAATCTCGTCAGCCCCGTTAAAGTTAACGTGATTCTGATTTAACAGAACAAACGGCGTTGCCACAACAATTGCAATTAACAGGGCAATTAATGGATGGCCAGCCGACTGTTTGGACAGAAATCCCCATGAACGACTATAATTATGGGCTTCCAAATTGGATGACGGCCAGAACAGCTGCTCACCCATAAAGAATAGGAAGAACGGCATAAATGTGAACAGGACAAGCATTAGAACCAGCATGCTAATTGCCACGCCAATTAGAGATTCATAAACTGAGAAATTAGCAAATCCCAGCAAGCTAAACAGCACAATTAACGTTAAGCCGGCCACTAAAATTGTCTTGCCGGCATTCTTACGAGCTGCCAGCGTGGCCTCAAGCTGGTCCTTATCTTGCCGAAGCTGCTGCTTAAATTCATTGATCATCAAAATACTGAAGTCGGTCCCTAAAGCAAGGGTCAAAACCAGCATCAGAATCTGGGTAAAACTGGAAAACGGAAAGTCATACCGGGCAACCAGGTTCAACACGATGGCTAGAGAAATCAAGTACGCAATTCCCGAAGATAGGAGGGAAACGATTGGAATGAGCAGTGAGCGGAACAGAACAATCAGCACTAAGAAGATGACAATGATTGCGATGATGGCAGTTTTTAAAACCGCCGATTTGGTGGCAGACTGCGCATCAGCGTTGAGGCTTTCCGGACTGGTTATGTACGTCTTAACACTGGCAGTTCGAACGGCAGCCTTTAATTTCTGATCCATTGAACGGACACTGTCACGATTACCCACATTCAACTGGGCAATCATCGTCGTTCCATCCTTAGAGTTCAGTTGGGCCGAGGTATTCGGGTCATTACCTTCAATTGACGTATCCTGACCCGAACTGGCACCAACGGCAGAACTCTGGCCAGTGGCGGGAACTGACGATTGATTGGCAGCGGTTGTTTGAGCCGATGACTGACCGGCCGCCGATGCTTGCGGGGTATTGGCCGCCGGGGTTGAACTGTTAACCGCCGGCTTAATCATATTTTTAATATCGTACTGATCCCGCTTACCATCCAGCGTCACCAACGTGTTATTGATTTGATTGCGTTGAATGTCATTTAATTTGGTTTTCCCGTTGCTAAAAACAACCAGGACCTGGCGGGTGTTATTTTCCTGCGGGCCCCAGTGATTTTTAATTGTTTTGGCAACCTGACTGACGGCCGTCTTTGGCAGTTTAGTTTGGCCATGGCTTGCCACTAAGTCAAAAGAATTCGGGATCAGAAAAATTGCAGCAATCGCAACGACGATCCATGCAATGACGACCCCGATGTATTTTTTGAAGAATTTATTCATGTTGTTCTCCCTATCTTCCATGATTAGTATTCCCCGATTACCGAAACGTTCCCCCACGGCATTGTCGGTATGATTTAAGAAATGGATCGTTAATGGTGAATGCCTCATTTTAAAACACTGGATATGTATGAACCATCACGTAAAGCTTCGCAAACCGCGCACTTTACGCAGGCCATTTTACAGCTAACCGTATTACAGCATATACATAAATTATAATTGTAATCACTGATAAGTCAACACAACATGTGGCTTAATCGCCGTTCTATCAACGAAATTCGCGTAACGGTTACTTGCTGGATTCGCGTTTGATAAATCGATTACCCACAATTACCTTTTCAGGGGTGTGATAATCAGCATCGTCATCATCACCGGCGTCAATCATCGAAACGGCAACCTCGCCCATCTTCCCGGTATTCACCTTGATTGAACTGAGCGCCGGAATCACATATTTCGCCACCGCGGTGTCGTTAAAGCTGACCAAGCTGACGTCTTCAGGCACCCTGACGTGATTTTGATTAAGGGCCTTCAAAGCGCCAACGGCCATGGCATCATTGGCGACGTACAGGGCATTCGGAAAGTCCTTACGATCGGCATTTAGCGCGTTATTGATCAAATCAAATGCCGACTGCATGGTGAAATCACCAACGTAGACGTTCGACGGATCGTACAACGAATGGCTTTCGAGGTAGTCCTTAAAAATGTCAAACCGAGGATCACTAATTTCTAATTGGTGGTCACTGGAGTATTCGACCCCGGAAAGCATGCCGATCCGCGTTAAGCCTTGGTCAATGAAGTACTGTAACACCGTTTCAGTTGCGTTATCAAAGTCGGTCACAACACAGTCATAGCCCTTGGCCAGCGTGTCAAAATCTACGAACACGACGTTTGGAGTCACCTTGAGCATGCTCTTAATCTGAGCGTCACTGAATTTACCGATGGCAATGATCGCCCGGACATCCTTAATTTTTGCCAGCGAATCGTTGGCAAAGAACCGGTGCACCTTATAGTGCAGCCGTTCAGCCCGTTTTTCGGCCCCCATTCGAATGGATAGGTAATAAAGGTCATCGAGTTCCTGCTTCTCGGTATACCATTGCACAATCGCAATGGTATCCTTGGCGTTGCCGGCCTTTTTCTTCTTCGTGTAGGCCATATCTTCAGCAACCCGAAAAATTTTCTTACGGGTTGTGTCACTGACCGAAAGTGTTTTATCGTAATTAAGTACTCGTGAAACGGTCGTAATTGAAACGCCCGCTTTTTTAGCAATGTCTTTAATCGTTGCCAAGACATTCACCCCTCGTTTCTTTGAAATTAAGTTTTGAATCGTTCAATATAATTTACTAAAATAAATATATTTTGTTTTACCTAATAAGTCAAGGACCGTGCGAAATATAAACGTTTATCGGTAGTAAAAACGTTGACGAAATGCACGTAAATTTCTATAATGAAGCTGGACAAATAAAAGGAGGTTCATCTCGTGAACGACAATATTGAACACGCTTACCAAGAATGGGCAAAGCAGCCCAACCTACCAGAAAACATTGTGCTTGACCTTGAAAAGTTGAATCAAGATGATGATCAGAAAACCGATGCGTTTGGCACCAATTTATCATTCGGAACTGCCGGCATGCGCGGCGTTATGGGTGCGGGAACCAACCGCATGAACATTTATACGGTTCGCCAAGCCGCTGAGGGCCTGGCCTCATTTATGGATACCCTGGATGAGAAGACCCGCCAGCGAGGCGTCGCCATTAGTTTTGATTCCCGTTATCATTCAAAGGAATTCGCCCATGAATCCGCCAAAGTATTGGGATATCATCACATTCCAACCTTCGTCTTTGACGACATTCGGCCAACGCCAGAATTATCATTTGCCGTTCGGCACCTTCACACCTATGCCGGGATTATGATTACCGCCAGCCACAATCCTAAGCAGTACAACGGCTTTAAGATTTATGGTGAAGATGGGGGTCAAATGCCGCCGAAGGAATCGGATCTTATTACTTCCTATATTAGAAAGCATAGTGATCTGTTTGCCATTAAAGTAACTCCTGAGCAGGAACTTCGTGAAGCAAAATTGATGTCATTAATTGGTGAAGACGTCGATATCGATTACCTCGCCAACGTCAAAACGGTTAACGTTGATCATGATTTAATTAATACGGTCGGCAAGGATATGAAATTTGTCTACTCGCCACTTCACGGGACTGGGAAAGTAATCGCGCGCCGGGCCCTGGAAGAAGCCGGTTTTAATAACTACGTTGTTGTGCCGGAACAAACCATTGCCGATCCCGAATTTCCAACGACGCCGTTTCCAAACCCGGAATTCCCACAAGCCTTTGATTTGGCAACCAAATTAGGCAAAAAGATTTCCGCTGACGTTCTGATTGCCAGTGATCCGGACGCCGATCGATTAGGGGCCGCCGTTCGCCAACCTGATGGCAATTATCAGCTCCTAAGCGGTAACCAAATCGCAAGCGTATTACTCAATTATATCCTATCTGCCAAGAAAAAGGCGGGTTCCCTCCCAGATAATGGCACAATTGTCAAATCAATCGTTTCGACTGACTTGGCCGTTAAAATTGCTGCCGATTACGGGGTCGCTACCAATAACGTGCTCACCGGCTTCAAGTTCATCGCTGAAGCCATTCACCATTACGAAACCAAGCACGACCACACCTTCCTATTTGGCTTTGAGGAAAGTTTCGGCTACCTGATCAAGCCGTTTGTTCGGGATAAGGATGCGATTCAAACCGTTCTGTTGCTGGCTGAAGTGGCTGCTTACTATAAGAGTCAGGGTAAGACGCTGTACGATGGCGTTCAAGAGATGTTCAAGAAGTACGGCTACTACGCCGAGAAGACCATTGCCAAAGAATTTGACGGCCTTAACGGCAAGGACAAGATGGCCCATATCATGAGCGAACTGCGTGACAACCCACTAACCGAACTTAATGGGCACAAAGTTTTGAGCCACGCGGATTACAGCACATCCGTTCTAACTGACAAGGACGGCAAGACCGAACCAATTGATTTGCCAAAATCCAACGTGTTGAAGTACTGGCTGGATGACGAAACCTGGGTCGCCGTTCGCCCTTCAGGAACCGAGCCTAAAGTAAAGTTCTATTTGGAAGTGGTCGACAAGGACCAGGCTTCAGTCGATGCCAAACTCAAGCAGTACGTTGATCAGTTAGACCAAGTGATTACCAAATTAATCAACAATTAGTTTTAAACAGGAACGTCATTAATCAAATTGAGGTGTGTTCAACACGATCGTCGTGTTTGGGCACGCTTTTTTAGTCCCCAAATTGACTTTCTCAGTGAACATCCTTGAATCATGAATTCCAGTAATTATCACATTAAATCCATGACATCCATTTATTTTCAGGGTAGACTGGTAGGGAAACCTAATCAATCGAACAACACAGAATAACACAATGGGGGCTTAAAATGAAAACCGCAGTCATCACCGATAGTGCCAGCTACTTGGATCCAAAGGTAGCCGCTCAATACAAGATTAAGGTATTACCCATTACCATTATATTTGGGACCACCCAGTATCGCGACGGTGTTGACATCACGTCCCGTGAATTTTTAGAAAAACTGGCAGCTGCCGATCAACTGCCAACAACCGCTCAAGTGACCATGCAGCAGATGCAGACCGCCTTTGACGAGCTCAGTGCTGCCGGCTATGATGAAGTCATTTGCGTCAACCTGTCATCAGGAATCACCAGCTTCTATGAAAATTTGGTGGCCTATAGTCGCACGGTGACCAACATCAAGGTGTACCCGTTTGATTCTAAAATCGCCAGTGCTGGGGAAGCCGACTTGGCTTTGCTGGCGGGATCCATGGCGTTGGAAGGTGAAAATGCCAAGACCATTATGCCCCGCCTGGTAGAACTCAGAGATTCCATCAACGTTTGTCTCGTCGTTGACAGTTTAGATCACCTATTACGAACCGGCCGCATCTCAAGCACCTCGGCATTTGTCGGCAATCTCTTGAAAATTAAGCCAATGTTGACTTTCGATGATGCCGGCAAGATTGTCCCGCTGGAAAAGGCGCGGACTATGAAGCAGGCGCTCGCCAAGATTCTGGATCGCATCGACCAGACAGTGACCGATTCCGATTCGCAAATGCGGGTTTCAATCGTCAACGCCGATAATCCTAAAGTTAGTCACGAATGGGTCGCGGCGATTAAAGCCCGGTTCCCCAATGTCGCCGTCAGCACTTACGAAATCAGCCCCGCAATTACGGTCCATACCGGTGAAAAGGCAATGGGCGTTGTGTGGGACAAGGACTGGGAAGCCCTTTAACAATTCCAATAAATCAAGATTTTTAGGCCGGGACAAAGCACAAATTGTCACCGGCCTAACTGTTGCCATAAAATAAGTCCAATGGAGTGATTAACTTGACTGAAAAAATCAGCCGCCGCACCCTGCTTTCCTTACTTGCAGCGGCCCTACTATCATTTACCGGTATTCTAACCGAAACTTCAATGAACGTAACCTTTCCGGAACTCACGCGCCTGTTTGGGGTGACGCTGGATACCGTTCAGTGGCTGACAACCGGTTACCTGCTAATGGTCACGATTGTCATGGCGACCACGGCCTTCTTACTAAAAAAATTTCCATCGCGTAATCTTTTTATTTTTGCGGCATCCGCATTCATGCTCGGGGACTTGCTCTGTGCCACGGCCCCCAACTTCTCATTACTATTAGGCGGCCGAATTATTCAGGCGATGTCGACCGGGCTGTCAACGCCACTCATGTTTCACATTATCTTCACGCAAATTCCGAAAGGGCGAATTGGTTCGATGACCGGGCTCGCCGGGATGGTTATTTCTTTGGCACCGGCACTGGGGCCGACTTACGGCGGCGTGATTTCATCGATCGCTTCTTGGCGGCTAATCTTTTGGTTAGTCCTGCCGATCGTTCTGATTGCGTTGTTTTTGGGAGCCCGCTATATCAATATTGCCCCGCTTGGAATTAAGGAATCGTTTGATTTTATCAGCCTGCTATATCTGGCCGGCACTTTGACAGCGTTCGTTTACACCGTCAGTAAAGCCGCCTCATTCAAACTGACGAGCCCACAATTTTTGATTCCCTTAATTCTTGGCGTTGTCCTGTTGATCCTCTTCATCATTACCAACAGCCACGGGACCAACGGATTGCTTGATCTCAGCATTTTGGAACAGGCAACCACCTCACTTTCAGCATTTACCTATTTCAGCCTGCAGTTTATCAACATCGGAATCTCGTTTGTCATTCCGGTTTACTGCCAATACGTGCTCCACACCTCGGCAATGGTTGCCGGATTGACCCTGCTCCCCGGTTCACTCCTCGGTGCTTTAGTATCGCCATTTGCCGGGAGTATCGCCGATGCCAAGGGCTACGGGATGCCAATCAAAATTGGGTTGGTATCTCTCACCCTTGGTGGGCTAATCTTTGTTCTGGCGCAGCCTTGGTTGTCCGCTTTGATCATCACGATCGGGTTCTGTGTCCTGCGGTTTGGCTTTAACATGGGCTTTTCAAATTCAATTTCAAATGCAACCCTGAACGTTGCCCGCGAAAACACTGCCGACGCCAACTCATTTTTTAACACGCTTCAGCAGTTTGCCGGATCCATCGGCGTTGGCATCATGGCCGCGATTATGGCATCCAGCCAAAATCGCTCCGGTGGGACGTTTGTAACCCGTTCGTATACTGGCGGCCGCTATGATTATCTGTTTGTCACAATCTTGGCGGTTTTGGCACTGGTTGCCGCAATCATTAATTTTCGAATTCAAAAGCACCAGACCCCACTGAACCGCTAACCCCTCATCTTCAGTTACGTATCAATCTGCATAGGAAAAGACGCCTCATCGATGAACCCAATTAGTTGGGAATCATGAATGAAGCGTCTTTTCTTGTTGACCAGCCGACCACCGCTATTCTGATAACCGGTAAGCCAGATTAATCATATAAGTCAGCCAATTTTTTCTGAACATCCGGATGATTAATGAACTCATCATAAGTCGTGTCGGCCTTATCGATGATTCCGTTACTGGAAACTTCAATCACGTGGTTAGCAATTGTTTGGATAAATTCATGGTCGTGGGAGGTGAACAAAATCGATCCGGGAAAACCAACCAGGCCCTCATTTAGAGACGTAATCGACTCCAAATCCAAGTGATTGGTCGGATCATCCAGCAGCAACGTATTCCCCTTTTCCAGCATCATTTTGGACAGCATGCAGCGAACCTTCTCGCCTCCGGATAACACCTTAACCTTCTTATCAACGTCATCCCCGGAGAATAACATTCTCCCGAGAAATTGACGAAGAAAAGCATCGTCATCGCTACCCTTTGGCGCGTATTGCCGCAGCCAGTCAATAATCCGCAGGTCGTTGTTATTGAATTCGGCCGCGAAATCTTTCGGAATCGACGATAATTCAACGGTTTGTCCCCAAGTCACTTCGCCGGCATCCGGTTTAACCGCTCCCGCTAAAATCTGCATCAGCGTGGTTGTGACCAAGTCATTGCGGCTGACAAAGGCCGTTTTATCACCTGGGCGCAGCGTAAAGGTCACGTTATCCAAAATTTGAACCCCGTCAATTGCCTTGGATACTTTATCAACCCGTAACAAATCATTGCCTAATGACCGTTGTTCTTCAAACTTAATGAACGGGTACTTTCGCGATGACGGCTTGATGTCTTCCAGCGAAATTTTATCCAACTGTTTCTTTCGCGAAGTTGCCTGTTTAGACTTCGACGCGTTAGCGCTAAACCGGGCAACGAATTCTTGAAGTTCCTTGATCTTGTCGGCCTTCTTGGCGTTAGAATCAGCGCGCATCTTGGCCGCTAACTGACTGGATTGCAGCCAAAAGTCATAGTTCCCAACATACATGCGAATCTCACCAAAATCAACGTCACACATTTGGGTACACGTTTGGTTCAGGAAATGCCGGTCATGGGAAACGATAATTGTGATTTTCGAATAGTCCGCTAAGAAGTTTTCCAGCCATTCGATCGTGTAAACGTCAAGCCCGTTGGTGGGCTCATCCAACAACAGAATGTCCGGATCGCCAAATAACGCGCGAGCCAGCAGTACCTTGACCTTCTGGCCCTCAGTCAATTCACTCATCAGCTGCTCGTGAAGATCTTCTGGAATTTCCAATGACTGAAGCAGCTGGGAGGCATCAGCTTCCGCATTCCAACCGTCCATTTCGGCGAATTCAGCTTCCAAATTTGCAGCCTTTATGCCATCTTCATCCGAAAAATCCGCTTTGGCGTATAGGGCATCCTTTTCCTTCATGACATCGTACAGGTGTTGGTAGCCCTGAATGACGGTTTCCATCACTGTTTGATCCTCAAAGCCGTAATGGTCCTGGCTCAAGCTGGAAATCCGTTCGTTCTTATCAACGTGAACCTCCCCAGTTGTCGGCGTCAGCTTCCCCTCTAATAATTTTAAGAAGGTTGATTTTCCGGCACCGTTTGCGCCGATCACACCATAACAGTTCCCCGGTGTGAACTTAAGATTGACGTTGTCATAAAGTTTTTTCCCTGAGATTTGTAATCCCATGTCTGAAATTGTAATCATTAAATAATGTCCCTCGCGTTTCTTTACTCTAAAAATGGCCAGGGCAAACTGTGTCCTGACCAACATGTCTATTCGATTTAATTTATCATAATTCGAGGTGATTAGCAATAGTGCTGCCGAAATAACGCCCCTATTAAAAACAACCACGGTAATTCAAGACTGATTCATTACTCAATCACGCGATCCAAATCATTTGCCCAATCAACCGTCACATCATCATCGGTGATCGTTAATTTTGTAATCGCCCCGTTGGCAATCGGCACGCCGGTATCTAAATCAGGGGCGAACCGGTCAACAATCGACCGAATCGTCATACCATGAGAAACAATCAGCACAACCTGACCATCCTGCGTATTTTGGCGAACCTTGTCAAACCCAATGTTCAAACGTTCCCAGAACATCGCGTTGTTTTCTGCGTTGTTATAAAGATCGGCGCGGTGAATCAAGTCTCTGGCACGTTCAAGGCCGAAGTCTTTTAAAACTTCCTTTTCAGACGTCTTCTGCACCTGGGCCCCAACAAATTGCCACATTTGGTTAAGATCATTACCTTCGAAATACCCGTGGAACTGTTCACGCCATTCCGGATATTGATAACTGACAATGTTCATATTATGGGGGTTGGCTCGTAAAATAATTCGCGCGGTATCAATTGCCCGCCCGGAATCGCTTGAAAAAGCAGCGTTAAAGTTAATGTTTTTCAACCGCTCACCAGCGTTTTTGGCATCCGAAATGCCCTTTTCAGTAAGTGGTGAATCAATCCATCCCTGAACCTTATTATATAAGTTCATGTAGGTTTGTCCGTGACGGACAAGATATGCAGTGACTTTTTTCACAAAAACCAGCTCCATTCATGTTTATTGAACAATTTCTACCCTTAGTATAGCGAATTAGTGACTAACATTCACTTAAAGCCACTAATTTTCACTCGAGTTAGCCGCTTTAAGGGCCAAACCATTAATACATACAACTAAAATCAGCCAATTAATTAACTGAATTTGTTATAATTATACCATAAAGTGTCATTGCTCTTTCAAACTACAAACAGAAAGTTGGTGGCCCGCCATGACCTTTCTTCTGAGCCTGCCCTCATGGCAGCAGGCCCTCCTTGCCACACTTTTCACCTGGGGCGTCACGGCCCTCGGGTCGGCGCTGGTATTCGGTTTCAAAACCATCCGCAGTCACGCTTTGGCCATGATGTACGGATTTGCCGCTGGTGTCATGATCGCCGCATCCTTCTGGTCCCTGCTGGATCCGGCCATCAGTTTAGCCGCCAAGCTCGATAAGACCCCCTGGTTAGTGGTTGCGATTGGGTTTGGATTAGGCGGTCTCTTCCTCTACGCTGCCGACAAGCTCATTGCCGTACTTGTTCTCAATCGCAGCCAGGACCAGCAGCCGCCCCGCCAAGTCAAACAAGCAATTCTGCTGGTCTTTTCAATCACTTTGCATAACATTCCCGAAGGATTAGCCGTTGGGGTCGCCTTTGGTGCGATCGGGGCCGCTGGAAATACGGAACATGCCGCAATGGTCCTGGCAGCGATGACGGTCGCAATTGGAATTGGCCTCCAAAACTTTCCGGAAGGCGCGGCCGTCTCAATTCCGCTTCGGCAAAATGGGATGAGTCGCTTGCGAGCCTTCATGTATGGTCAGGCAAGCGGAATCGTCGAACCATTTGCGGGTGTTCTGGGCGCCCTCTTAGTCTCCTCGGTGAACACTATTTTACCCTATGCCCTCTCATTTGCCGCCGGCGCCATGATCTACGTCGCTTGTAAAGAATTAATTCCCGAAGCCCACGCCAGGACCAGGGCAGAGTCCCACTGGGCGATATTTGGTATCATGAGCGGCTTTATGCTGATGATGGTACTGGATGTGGCGTTGGGGTAAGAAGTAACATTCTGCCACACTGCTTCTTGTTACAGAGAACGCCGGCCATTCACAATCACGATTGGCCGGCTTTCTCTATGAAAAACACGCTGTCGATGGTTGTCCCCACGCATTATTAAGCGGGTTATGGTTATCCCGATCAACGATTTTAAACAAACGCAACTGCTACGAACGCGTCATCTTTTCAATCTGAACATCATCAGGATTTGCCGTGATGTAACCGCCCTTCACGGCGTATCGCTTGTGCCCCCGCGCCTGCATCGTGGCCGCTTGAGAATAGCCAGTTTTGTTAACGGCTAACGTTTGCCCACTTCCAATCTGCTTTTGCACATGGGTAAATTCCGGATCTGCATACAAGTTAAGCGCCTTTTTAACCCGCACGGCCTTCGAAAAGGGGTGCTTGCCCGAAATGACGAGCTTTCGATTCGCGGTCATGTATTGGCCGTCCGCCAAAATAAAGCGGGTCGTCAGATTATGCCGGGTAATTCCTTGAACCGGAATAACTTGTCCCTGCCGGTAGTGACCGGTCCGGTGGCGCAAATTCTTCTTGGCATAACGATTAACCCCTTCAGGATTAATAACGGTCACGATTGGGTGAGCTCCTTGATAATAAACTGGTAACGTGAATCGACTATCAGCTGTGATGTAGCCGGTCTTGCCAGCCGTCCGGCTTTTGTGGTTAACGTCTCTAACCTGATAACGCAATTGGCCATCCTTGGAACGGGCATAGTCGGTGACAACAAACATGGGCCGGTTAACCCGCGGCTTTTTCGCGTAAAAGGCCTTTCTCTCAGATTTGTTAAAGTCTGCGTGCCGGTATAGGTAAATTGGCTTAACCGTGTAGACAGCCGCTCCCCTTTTAGCAATCAGCGATGGCCGTGACTCATCCGGCTGACTGCTTGAAGACGCCCTTGAATCACTGGTCGGATCTGGAGACGGAATTGCCGTTGGCTGAGACGGCGCAATGGGTTGGAAAGCAGCCGGTGAGCCTGGCATTTTCGGTGTCCCCGAACTAGTTGAGTGATTTTGATGATACTTGAGTGTCACCTCTGTCAAAGTCTTGCCACTCTCATCCAGCGCCCCAAATTTAAGATGAGTTGGATTGGCCGGATCTGCGGTATAGCCGGTAATTGCCTGATTCAGATTAGGAATTGAAGTCCCAAAGGTTCCCGAAACCTGTTGACTTGGCGCAATTGATTGGTGAGTATCGGCGTCGACGTAATTAATCTTAACGGCAATCTTATCCGCGATGTCTTTCTTAAAGTAGAATTTAACCTCTTGGAGGACATCTTTATATGGCAGCTTGGATAAGTCCTCCGTGCCACCGAACGGCAATGTTGCGTTATCGTAATCGTAACTTTTGGGAGCCGCGACCTGATCCAGCCGGTAGCCCTGTTTTCGTAACGTATCGATAACCGAAGCACTCTTTATGTAGGCCATTTCGTTCAATCCCCCCTTCAGCGTCGATGACTCAGGGAGCTTGGTTCCGGTCTGCTCATCGATGTAGTCAACGTTAACAACCCCCATCGCTGAAAATTGAATCGAATTGACTAACAGGTTAACCCTTGCCTGCGATGCTTCGCCACCTGAAGAAATCGCCAAATTCATGCCAGTATTGCCACTCACCTCCTGCGAAAAATCGTGAGTTCCTTGGTAGTGGCGGCCATCAACAGTTGTCAGTGAATAGGACATTTGTTTCGTGGCGCCATCATAGGAAATTGTGAACGGCAGTAAGTTCCCCTTTTTAAAATCACCGTACCTAAGCCCCTGAGGATGACTTTCACGATCATCAATCATCGCCTTTGCATACGAAGAATGGATGATATTCGAGCTAACGGAACTTAGACCTGGACTGCTCAGATTCTTAAAAAATGAAATATACGGGCTGACTATCGGATCTGACTGGCTCCTGCCAATTTCGCCCACACCGTTATAATACGTATCGATCACAACCCCAAACGCCCCCTTAATGCCGCCAACCCCGATTCCGGCTCCCGGATTACCCACTTGGGTTGGATCCCCCGGCCGAAAGGCAAACACAATCCCATCACTATAGGTCGAGCCCGAAAAGCCGGGTTGAATTTCGATTTCCCCAGCAAGATGGAAGCTCTTGTTCATGTCCATATTGCCGCTTAGATAGGTCATTCCGGCAACTGGAACACCATTTGGCGACTTATCCGGAATTAGGTTAACAACGCCATTTTGTTGGTCGTAACTGGCATCCCCCGACTCCTGAAAGTAAGTCGAAAAATTATCCTTGTTAATCGCAATGGTCGTCCCGCTATTTGCAGCATCTGCTTGAGCGGAAACGACTCCCAGTTCAAAATCTTGTGAATGCCCATTGTCACCCCAAACTGAAAAACTTAATAACCCAACACCAAGCCCAAATATTGCGACTGCTTTATTCAATTAATCCACCCCTAAACTGATTTAAGTCAAAAGTAACATCCCATGGACATTAATTCGAAATCTAGTTTATCAGATTAATGCGCGAAAATACGCGGTCAGGTTAATTGTCAAGGCCATGTAAGGTTGGCAATGAAAATTTAATATAAAATCAGAGGAAGACACAAAAAACCGGCGCTCAATTGGGATGAGTGACGGTTTTTGAAAAATCTGTGAAATTAATGATGCGGATATTGATGCCCAATTTCGTAAACCATTTCTGGTTCCTGGCTAATTCGGGTGTTGTGGTTGATGCTATCAACCAGCTTCATTTCGTCAACGCTCAATTCAAAATCGTAGATATCAGCGTTTTGGCTGATTCTTTGCGGATGAACCGACTTTGGAATAAAGGCGTCGCCGCGTTGGAGGTGCCACCGGAGAATCACCTGAGCAGCGGATTTATCATGAGCCTTTGCGATCTTAACAATCACTGGATCATCAAAAATCCGCCCGCGGCCAAGTGGCGCCCATGCCTGGGTCACGATGTGGTTTTCACGATCAAAGTCGACCATTGCCTGCTGTGACAGGTACGGATGAACTTCCAACTGGTTGACAACCGGCATCTCATTGGCCTTAGTAGCCAAATACTGCAGGTGCAGCATGCCGTAATTGCTTGTTCCAATTGACTTGACAAGCCCCTGCTTTTTCAAGTCTTCAAACGCCCGCCAGGTTTCAAAGAAGTGGGTGTGAATCGGCCAGTGCACCAATAACAGGTCGACGTAATCCATCTGAAGTTTCTTTAATGATTCCTCAAACGAGGCCATCACCTGGTCGTAGCCCTGATTTTCTTCGGCGATCTTTGTGGTAATAAACAAGCTCTCACGGTCAACGTTTAAATCCTTAATCGCTTCACCCACTGCCGCTTCGTTACCATACATTTGGGCAGTATCAAAGAGCCGATAACCGTCTTCGTAAGCGGACTTCACTGACTTGATCAGTTCATCGGGCTTTGTCATCTTATAAACACCGAGGCCTTCAATCGGCATCTTATTGCCGTCGGCCAACTCAATTCTGGAACCAATTGTTTGCTTGGACATCAAATTCCTCCATTAATTACTCTAATTTTTTAAGGATCCGAGCGGGATTGCCGCCAATTAACACGTTGTCACCAAATGATTTTGTCACAACAGCGCCTGCAGCAATTATAACATTATTGCCAAGGGTCACGTTTGGGGTAATCACCGCACTGCCGCCAGCCCACAAATTGTCACCAATCGTGACGGGGCCCGGGATTTCAACGCCGTTATTCCGCTCTTCAACATCAAAGGCGTGATCCACCGTATAGATTTGGCAGTTCGGGCCCAACAGGCAGTTATCGCCAAAGGTAATCGGGGCAACATCGATGAACGTGCAGCCATAATTGGCGAAGAAATTGTCGCCAACCGTCACGCTGTAACCGTAGTCACACTGAAACGGCGCCATCACGTCAAACTTTTTCCCGGTTTGCTTGAATACGCTGCTCAATAACGTATTGGCAGCCTTAGGGTCTTCCTTAAATAAGTCATTAAAGCGGTTAATTTGTTTGCGAGTCCGCCACCGGTCGGCTGATAGTTCCTCATCGGTGTTGTAATATTTCATTCCAGCTAACATTTTTTGCTTTTCAGTCATTACCATATGTTCAAAATTCCTCTCTCATTGACGGTGTCATTACTTCATTCAACGACCACCGATACAAAAAAACGGGGTTGCCCATTCAACGGCATCCTCGTTCTTCGATGGTTCAATTTAAGTTGAAATTTCTATTTAATATCATCAAATGGGAGATCAAACATAGTTGCAAGATCAGCAATTTGTTGTTCGCTGGCAGTGAATGTCAGAACGGTATGGTGACCGCCACCATCGTGAATCCATTGAGTAGCGCCAGCCTTCAAGCCAACCTTTGGTGTCCACATCTGTTTTGCAACTGGCAAATGTGGTGTTGGCTTTGGAGCCTTGTGGCCTTCAACGGCGTAACCGATCAGACGGTATTCGTTACCAAAGTCTGACATGGTAACATCGAATGCGTCACCTTCACGGCCGGTAAATACCAAACGGGCAGGATCAGCTTTGCCACCAATATCCAATGGGTGAACTTCAACCCGTGGCTTGTCTGAAGCGATGCTTGGATCAACTTCAAGCATGTGTGAACCAAGGATGGCTTCTTTACCCTTTTGTAATTCAAGGGTGTAGTCTTCCATGAACGCAGTTGCTTGATTATGAGTCAAGATCTTAACTAAGCGGTCAAGAGCGGCCGTCTTCCAATCACCTTCGGCACCGAAACCATAACCGTCAGCCATGAGCAATTGTGCTGCCAGGCCAGGTAATTGTTCCAAACCGTAAAGGTCTTCGAAGTTAGTTGTGAATGCTGAGTAGTTACCTTTGTCAAGGAAGTTCTTGATACCGAAGTATTCACGAATTTGGTAACGAACTGAATGTTCGTACTTATCCTTGTCATTGTCACCCTGAACAAATTCATACTTATCTTGGAGTTCCTTGTACTTAGCGTCAATGTCGCTTTCAGAAACAGCGTTAACTGATTCTACCAAGTCGCCAAGGGCGTAATAGTCAACGGTCCAGCCAAATTGAATTTGAGCTTCAACCTTGTCACCTTCAGTAACGGCAACGTTTCTCATGTTGTCACCAAAACGGGCAACCTTGATCTTGAAGCTTTCGTTGTAGGCAACGGCAACGTCTTCCCAGTCAGCAATTTCTTTTTGAACTTCTGGATCACCCCAGTAGCCGTAAACAATCTTGTTGTTCTTACGAAGACGAGCGTTGATAAAGCCGTACTCACGATCACCATGAGCACTTTGGTTCAAGTTCATGTAGTCAAAGTCAATGGTGTCATATGGAATGTGATCCAAGTACTGGGTTGCTAAATGAAGCAAAGGCTTCTGAAGTAATTTTGTACCTCTAATCCAGTTCTTGGCAGGTGAGAATGTGTGCATCCAAGTAATCACACCGGCAACGTTATCATCATAGTTTGCATCCTTCATCAACTTAGTGATGCTGTCAGCAGTGGTTGCAACAAGCTTGAACTTAATTGGATAAGGAAGCGTGTTCGTTGCGTTTAATTTGTCAACGATATCACGGGCATCCTTTTCAACTGATTTCAGTTGTTCTTCACCATAAAGGTGCTGACTACCGGTAACAAACCAAAATTCATAATCAGGAACTTGTAACATAATAGTTTCTCTCCTCTTTGATAGATATTATTAAAACAGGTTTTATTAATATTGAAGATCGAAGCCTTCAATACTGATAACTATTTAATGGTGGATGTGTCACTCGCCACGCCGGAAGCTTTATGCAAATCAAGTTCAATCTCTTCAAGTGATTTCCCACGAGTTTCGAGGAACTTGCTGTGGCATACCCAAATGGCAATTCCACAGATGACGGCATAGAACAGGAATGAATTATCCAATCCCCATGAGCTGAGCATCATTGGGAATGTCAGTGATACAACCATGTCGGCTAACCAGTTAGTTGCCGAGCAAAGTGATGTTCCCAACCCACGAATGTTCAATGGGAAGACTTCACCAATCAGAACCCAGGTAACTGGTGCCCAAGTTGTGGCATAAAAAGCAATGTAGACGGTTAATGCAATCGCACTAACGTAAGCAGCTGCTTGTGAACCGTTATCGAACTTAAGAATGGTGTACATAACCAGAAGGGAAAGACCCATCCCAGCGGCACCAAACTCCAGCATCTTCTTACGATCAACTTTGTCCATCATCAACATGGCAACAACCGTTACGGCAACGTTGACAATCCCAATTCCGATATGGGCAAGCAATGCGGCGATAACTCCCCAGCCAACATCCGTAAAGATGGTTGGCGCATAGAAGATAACACTGTTACTACCAATAACTTGTTGGAAGATCGCAACGCCAAGCCCAGTGATTAAGGCTGGCCGAACGCCCTTACCAAATAATTCTTTCCAACCACCAACCGGTTGTTTTGCGGTTTCGGTGATTTCAGTAAGCGCGGTATCAACAGCTTTGGCATCGTGCTTGTTGGTGTCCATCAGAACTTCACGGGCCTCATCAACCTTACCAACCTTAACTAAGAACCGAGGGCTTTCTGGTAAGAAGAGGGCTCCAAAGAACAGGATGGCAGCTGGTAAAGCAGCGAATCCTAACATCCAACGCCAACCGGTATACAAGTGAGCAAATGAATAGTTCAGGATGTATGCCAGCAAAATACCAATCATGACCATCAACTGGAACATTGTTGCAACCGCACCATGCATGCTCTTAGGAGCAAGTTCGTGCAGATAGGCTGGAATTAATGCGGAAGTAATTCCGACACCAATTCCTAAAATAACTCGGGTAAAGACCAGAACGTAAAATTCTGGTGCAAAACCGGATGATAAAGCACCGATGAAGAAGATAACCGATGCCCAAATGAGCAACTTTCGACGTCCATAAGTATCTAGGAATTTACTGGTTGCCAACGCACCGATAATGGCACCAATTAAAACTGAACTAACAACCCAACCTTGTTGCCATGGTCCTAAGTGAAGTTGCTTTTGAATAAATAGAATTGCACCAGAAACTGACGCAATATCGTATCCAAATAGTAATCCGCCTAAGGCTCCAAATGTATATATAAAGCCGTTATTCGTGACTTTCTTCAAAACGAGCACCCCATTCGTAAATTTGTATAACATATAGCAAAACCTTTGTGCGCACTGTAAACGGTTTCTGACATCGCTTACAAAAAGAGTATAAGATATTTATCCGCATAAATCAATGGATATTTCACTTATTAGCACAAATATTTTTTCTATACGAAGCCCGAATGGGGCAAACGCACGGGCAGCACCACCTTTCATAGCTATTTAATTGACTTAAAATCACATTGTCTTTGTTGGGCTGATTGCCTTTGTCGAATCACGGACAACCAAATCGGCGTCAAATATCTTAGAAGCACGATCTTTCTTATTAATCATATCAACCAGCATTTCAGCAGCGGTCTTTCCCAACTGCCGTTTCGGATGAATCATCGTGGTAATGCCAGGATGAATGTACTTCGAAATTTCATAATCATCAAAACCGGCAACCGAGATGTCATCAGGTACGGAGAAGCCTTCCTTCCCCAGCATTCCAATGACTTCCATAGCCAATTGATCGTTGTAACAAACAATGGCCGTGGGCTGGGCGTTATCCGGGACTTCTACCCGGTTCTTAATTTTTTGCAATACATCATTAATATCATCCGATGAACGATACATCATGATATCGCCCGATGACGCCACGTTCGGGTGGGTTTGGTATGACCGAATATACCCATTCATTCGGTTAACGCCCTGCATATCATCAACCTGGAAAACCCCTAGAACTCGTTCGTGACCATGATCCAGCAGATAATCCATTAATTTCTTTTCGCTGGCCGTATCGGCGACTTCCACGTACGGGAAGTCCAAATCGGGATAGTGAGCGTTAATAAAAACGGCCGGTTTGCCTGATTGGATAATCATTTGATACACGTCCAAATTGGGATTTTCCAACGTACTTCTTGTTGGTTCGATGATGAATCCTAAAACATCGTTATCCAGCATGTTCAATAAATTGTGGCGTTCGTTGTCATGCTCATTGTGGGTGTTTCCCAACAATAACGAGTAACCGGCGTTGGAAACCACCTGGTCAATGCCACTGATAATATTTGGGAAAATATAGTCGGCAATGTGGGTGGTAATCACGCCAATGCTTTGGTTGGACCGCTCTGAACGGACTTTATTGTTGATCCAGTCGTTCACGTACATGCCGCCGCCCTGAACCCGATAGATATAGCCTTCGTGTTCGAGGTCACCCACTGCCCGCCGAATAGTGTACCGGCTCACTTCATAGATCGCCATTAATTCAGATTCAGTGGGGATTTTTTCGTTAATCTTGTACTTGCCATTGATAATGTTGTGTTTAATGTCTTTTTTAACCATGACATACTTTGTTTCCATGATAATCCCCCGCTTTCAACTTAATGATTTTTTACGACTTCGTCAGGAATGCAATTATCCCCGGCTTGGACTGGCCAAAACCAACAAGCCGAAAGTTAACGCAATGCAGAAAATCGCCCACCAGCCGAAATGATGATTCGGTTTAGTTTGATCTTTGCGGGCAAATTCGTACATTGCCATGAAGATAAAAACAATAATCATTACGTCGGAAATTCCCGAAAGAATATACAATGCCGTTTTCATAAGTAACCCTCTCCATCCCCCAAAATACGCTTCACCAATAAAATATCATACTTTGGGCAAAATTTATATAGAATTATACGGATAAATTCAATATTTAGTGTTGCACTACCATACAAAAAAATATTATAATACAGATAAAAGCGGTTTCATAGCTTTAAATTTATTTTTTATAAGGAGAGTCTAACGCTAATGCAAGCCAAAACAGAATTGTTCGATAAATATAATGACCAAGATATTCAAAAATTTACCTTAACCAACGATCACGGTGTTTCTATTTCAGTGATTTCATTGGGCGCTACCTGGAACGCCTTTACGTTCCCAGATAAGGACGGAAAAGAAGGCAATGTCCTATTAAGTATGGACAGCAGTGCCGCCTACATGAAGGACCAGTATTTCTGCCAAGCAATTGGCCGAACCGCCGGCCGAATTACCAACGGCACGTTCAGTATCAAGGGCAAGGAATATCACGTGGACCAAAACGAAGGCACCACAACCCTTCACGGTGGCCCACACGGCTTTAACAGTCAGGTATGGGATGGCTCAATCGAAGATAACAAGATTATCCTCAAGAAGCACATTGATTCGTCATATGATTCATTCCCAGGAAATATCGACGTCACCATCACCTGGACGTTGAGTGACGATAACGTTGCCACGGTTTCATACAGCGCCAAGAGCGATGCTGACACGTTGTTTAACCCAACTCAGCATGCTTACCTTAATTTAGGAGACACCGAAAACGTTTATGGCCACTCACTGACCATCGACGCCGACAACTACCTGGAACTTAACAAGGACAAGACGCCAACCGGTAAGAAAGTGCCCGTTGACGACACCCCTTACGATTTCCGTGATTCCCAAAACCTTAAATTAGGAATCGATGACATGAAGGCTGAAGTTGGCCACACTTACGATGAAGTTTATGCCATCAACGACCATGCCGATGACCAACCAATTGCCAAACTGGCTGATCCGGATTCTGGCCGCAGCGTTTCCATCTTTTCAACCCGAAACGCCTTAGTTGTCTTCACTCCTGACGATTTGGACGGCATTAAATTTGAACGCGGTGCTGGCGTCCCTCACATGGGCGTTGCTCTGGAAGCGCAAAACTTACCAGACACACCAAACCACGAAGGCTTCGGCAGCGTTTTATTGCCAGCCGGTGAAGAAAAGACTTACTCAATCAGTTATAAGGCGCAATTCTAATTTAGATCCCCTCTAAATTAACCCCTCAAAATTCATAAACGAATGGACGCAAAAAACTCGATCGGATGAACCGGTCGAGTTTTTTTGACGTTAAACCTGATTTTATTTAATAGCTTTCTGATCGGTTTCCGGTCCAAACAGGCCAATCACGATCGCCGCAATAATTGCCAGCGCGGCAATTGCGTAATAGATAAACGAAGCGGACACCTGGGTAATCATGAAGGCCACGAAGGTTGGCATCAACACATTCAGCAGTTTTGACGTGCCGTTAGCGATCCCGGCGCCCCGGAAGCGATGGGAAGTCTCAAACAATTCGTTGGTATAGATACTAACAACTGAGGCTACCAAAATGTAGAGGGTAATTGTCAGCAGGAACCCGTTAATGAGGATCCCCGGGGTGCTTCTCTCGTAAGCGTAGGCAATCCCTAAAATTGCCGTGGCGATAAAGGCGGTTACAATCAGTTTTTTGCGGCCGGTACGATCAACCAGAAGGGCCCCGATGGCAGCACCAATGGGCGCACCAATCATCATAATGGCGGAAAAACTGATTGAATCAACAATGTTAATCCCCTGCTTCAACAATAACGTTGGTACCCATGACGTGAAGGTATACTGGCACAGCAACGTGGCACTAACCGCCACAATCGCGATAAACAAGCCCTTGGCAAAACTGATATGGCTGACCGGTTCATCCGGATGGGTCATCTCATCCTTCTCATATAACCCGCGAGTGGTGAGCTTTTGAATAATGGCATTGGCCTCTTCAGTTCGCCCCTTCGCAAGCAGCCAGCGGGGGATTCTGGAAAATGGCGGCGCGCCAACCAAAGAATCAGTGCTAAAATCCCCATCGTGATGAACATCGACCGCCAGCCAAACTTGGGAATCATGAATGACGCAATCAGTAAGGTAATTGGCGCTCCGGTATTGGCAACGATTGCCGTCATGCCGGACCAGTGACCCCGGCGTTTGATTGGGGCGAATTCATTGACAACCGCGTAGCCGGTCACAATTTCCGCTCCTAAGCCGATGGCGGCAATAAATCGAAGGCCAATTAAGATCATCATATTGGGAGCAAACGCCGACAACAGCGTGAATACCCCGAACAATAACAAGTTAAAATGATATGACAATTTCCGGCCAAAGAAGTCGCCGATGTAGCCGGCAAGAATTGACCCGATAAACAACCCTAAAAAGCCGCTTGACAGGAAATACGATCCCTGGCTAATACTCGCGAATTTGGTCTCAATCAGCGTGCTGTTGATGGCGCCGGCCATGTAGACGTCGGCGGCATCCAGGATCATCCCGGCACCAGCCAAGGCGAATACCTTGTAAAATAGCGGGGTTTCCCGCGCTTCGTTCAACTGGGTTTCTAAAGAATATGATTGCGTGGAACTGTATGTGTTATCTGCCATTAGCAAATCCTCCTACTATGTGTGCGTGATCTTTCAGCGATTGATAGATGTGAATTAGGTATGTCGAAATGAATCAGCCTGGTGCGATGTTTGAAAAATATGTGTGGTAACCATTGTGGATGCAATTCTATGTGTGGTTCAGAGAAACTATCGGATTAGTGCATGTAAGCTTCCGCCATCTTTTCGGGTGAGTACTCGGCATCCCGAGCGTTGACCTGATCCAAGCCAACAAACTCATTGAACTTCGGAAAGGTAATCATCCGGTCTTTATAGGCCTTGGTCGACCCATCACGCTTCAAGGTTTCGATGAGCGTCTTTTCGGCATAGGCTTGCGTATAGGTCAGCGTGTTGGGATGAACCACGATGTTGAAGCCCAACTTCTGTAAATCTTCTTTCTTGGTTAATGGGGTCTTGCCATCTTCAATCATGTTGGCCATCAGCGGCGTCTCCGGAAAGGCTTCGTGAATCTTTTCCAGTTCGGCAACGCTCTGCGGCGCCTCGATGAAGATCAAATCGGCACCAGCTGCCCGATATCGTTTGCTCCGGGCAATTGCGTCATCCAACCCGTATACTGCCCGGGCATCGGTGCGGGACATAATCAGAAAGTCGTCATGCTTACGGGCAGCCTTTGCGGCCCGTAATTTAGCTTCCAAGACCTCGGTTGGTTCAACTTTCTTGCCATCCATGTGCCCACAGCGTTTCGGCCAAACCTGGTCTTCGATGAACATGCCAGCGGCGCCAATTGCTTCGTAGCTTTCCACGGTCCGTTTGATGTTATCCAAATCGCCATACCCGGTATCGGCATCCGCAAATACGGGGACGTTCACCGCGTTGACGATTTGCCGGCAGCGTTCCAGAGAGAGGCCGAAGTCGGCAATTCCCCGGTCCGGCATTGCCAAGGCTGACGCGCTGGTCGCGTAACCGGCCGAGAAAATCGCCTGGGCACCCTCAGCTTCAGAAATCTTGGCGGCTAGGGCATCCGGAGCCACCATCATTTCGACAATGTGACCGCTCATAACTTCCGTTTTAAATTGGTGACGCATCTTCTCATTTTTCAGCATAGGTAAGTCCTCCCTGTTTGATATAGTTAATTGCTTCCAACTGGGCCCGCTTGATGACGCTTGGCAGGTAACCCTTGTCGAGCCAGCCCGAAATACCGGCAATTTGTTTGGTGCCCGGTTCCCAGGTTGCCATTAACGGCAGTGGTAATTTGGTTTCGGCGAGCTGGGCGAGTTGATCGGCATCGTAGTGGTCGATCGCAATAGCGTCGGCACCGGCCTTGGCCAGGTAGCCGATCCGCTGAATGATTCCGTCGATCCCGTATGACTGAATACCTTCCAGCTTGATCCAAATCTGGGTGGCTGGGTTTTCCAAGGCATCCTTGGCGGCGCGTAACTTACCAATGAGATCTTCAGGGGTCGTCGTAATTGGTTCCGCGGTCGTATGGGCCGGATAAGTTTGATCATTTAATAGGATAATGTCGCCGCCCGATCGTTCGAGCTCCTTTGCGGAATAGAATGTGTTGAGGGGATTGCCAAATCCAGATTGCAGGTCAGCAATCAGCAGGCTATTCTTCTTGAGCCGCATGTCACGGAGAAACTTGGCATATTCGGACAGTGTCAGCATTCCCTCTGAATCCTCGGCGATCAAGTTATTCGCAGCTAAGGTGCCATCAATCAGGATCGCCGGAAAGTTTTGGCTGCTAAGAGATATGAATGTATTTCCGTCGCCGGAAGCCGGAATAATGGTTTCGGGATGGTTATCTAAATAGGTGAGTAAGTTTGCTTGGGTCATATTGATTCCTCCAGTCAGTTATTATGGATCGAAAAATGAGAAAATAAAAAATGCGTCCTTCGAGTCAACTTCGAAGGGCGCATTTTAATATCGATGCACGGTACCACCTTGATTTATCAAGTTCAATTATCAAATTCAACCTGATCTTAACGAACACAATTCAACGAATTGTAGTCGTTGGCCTTGTAATGGTGGCATCCAGTAAACACTCAGGGATCGCATCTACAGCTCCGAGCCTACTTTCAATTACCCACCGTGGTTTCCTTTCACCAACCGGAAACTCTCTAAACACGACGGCCAATCTACTCCCGCTCTTCATCGCTTTTCTCAACGTTTTCTAATTGCTAAGTATCATAACTCATCATTTTTTAATTGTAAAGCCATTTTTTAATCTTTTTAAAATTAATCTCAGCGCTCACCGGATTCAACTCCCAAAATAACGGCCAGGCCAATGCCACTGAAACCGAGATCACTTTCAATGTTCCCGTGAAACTAAATGATGGCTTTGTTTCAACTCAGCTGGGTAAGAATGCCGAATTGGTAGCGTTTCCCACATATTTAACGGTTTCATTTTCAGAAAATATGGTTATAATAAGCTTTGGAGATTGAATTTTTCAGAAAACAAACTATTATTCATCACAAAAAGGAGTTCCAATTATGATCACAACGTTTCGAGCATCCCTTCAAACCGAACAGACCTTTGAAGACTATCTCAACCACTACTTTCAAAATCACAAAGTGCTTAACGGTTCTTATGAAACCCGCGAGTACTTCGAAAACTACAAGGTTCGCATGAAGCGCAACGGCCGGCTCGCTTTAACCACAACGACCTGTTTGAACATCGCGGCAGCGCCGGTTCCCTTGAAGCAGACCGAAAATATTACCATTTCCGACTTCCGGCGGTTGGTTGAAAACAAAAAATTTGCCGACATCAACGCCACGTTGGCGGATGTGTTTGAAGCGTCATTAAATCAATAAATAAGGTTCATGTCAAAAAACGGATTTCTCAGGATGTACTGGGATGAGGTGTACCCCCAAAGTTAAAGTAA
>NZ_AZFZ01000100.1 GCF_001435895.1 Lentilactobacillus parafarraginis DSM 18390 = JCM 14109
AAGTGTTGCACTTCAATTTTAAATCGGGGCATTATTAATTTCAGCTTTATTTATCGCTTTTATGGAAGGAATGTCAATCACCAAGATCGTGCCCACCATCGAAGCCGGCTTAAGCAGTGTTCTGGGAACCCTCGCGCTGATTCTGATATTCGGGGCAATCATTGGAAAGCTAATGACCGAGTCAGGCGCTTCTCAACAAATCGCTGATACCATTGTTTCTAAAATGGGTGTCAAGCTGCTGCCATATGCCCTGTTAATTATTGGAACCATCTTTGGGATGGCAATGTTTTACGAAGTGGCCTTCCTGATTGCCGCACCATTGGTTATCAGCATTGCTAAAGAGGCCAAAATTCCTTACATGCGGTTAATCGTCCCAACCGTTGCCGGAGCCACGATGGGCCACAGCATCTTTCCACCCCAACCAGGTCCAATGGCGTTGGTCACCGCATTCCACGCTGATATCTCTCAAGTCTATATCTTTGGATTAATTGTCATCATCCCAACCATTATTTGTTCCGGAGTTTTGATTCGCCGGTTCATCCCTGGTTTGGACGAAATGCCTCTTGGAAACGTCATGAAGCCGGCCGAAAAGAAGCCCGCCTCAGAACTCCCAAGCTTTGGCATCAGCATTTTGGTACCACTTCTACCTGCCATTCTGATGATCGGTTCATCATTAGCCAAACTGACCGTATCCAGCCATTCATTCCTTTATAAATTCGCCGAATTCATCGGAAGCGCCGAAATCAGCATGCTTTTAGCTGTTCTGGTCGCGATGTGGGTATTTGGTTATCGTCGTCACCAAACGGGGGCTGAAATCACCAACCAGCTCACCAGCGCCATTGAAGGTATTTCAAACGTGCTGTTGGTTATTGCCGCCGGCGGTGTGATGAAGGAAGTCATTATCGACACCGGAATTGGTGATACCTTGGTTTCCTTCGTTGGTAAATTACCAGTATCCCCATTGATTCTTGCTTGGATTATCACGGTGCTCATTCGAATTTTGACTGGTCAGGGAGCCGTCGCCGCAATTACAGCTGCCGGAATCGTTGCCCCAATGATCGCCGCATTCAATGTCAATCCCGTATTGATGGTACTTGCATGTGCCGTTGGTAGTAATACCATGACGTTGATGTACGATGGTGGCTTCCTGCTGTTCCAGCAGTCATTCGGTATTTCAATTAAGGATACCTTCAAAACTTGGG
This sequence comes from Lentilactobacillus parafarraginis DSM 18390 = JCM 14109, assembly GCF_001435895.1. Classification (GTDB taxonomy): domain Bacteria; phylum Bacillota; class Bacilli; order Lactobacillales; family Lactobacillaceae; genus Lentilactobacillus; species Lentilactobacillus parafarraginis. Next base: position 1,203 of record NZ_AZFZ01000100.1, read on the forward strand.
GCGCCCTTGAATTTACCAACTCATTTGTCGGCCTCATTGTGATCCTGGGATTAGATTTAGTTATGTAATGGCCACAAATAATTGAAGATATTCAAAAACAGATTTCAACTTTGGACGCCGTTTCTGGCTGCTCATTGAAATCTGTTTTTTGGTGTTCATTTTAAAATTAATCACCTAACCTGGCATCTACAGGCTCCGCTAATCATTAAGACTTACCAACGACACGCCATCATTCCCCGCATCAAACACGGAATAACAGCCCGCCTTAAAGTCCACCGACCAAAAGTCGCCGCCGGTCCAATAACGATACAGCGTCCGCAGAACCCCCTGATGTGCGACAACCATCAACGTACTGTCTGCCGGCAACACTTCCCGATAATGATCGAGGGTCGCCGTCACCCGTTTCTCAAACACCCGGTATGGTTCGGCGCCAGCGGGGGTGACGTCAAATGGCGCCTGCAACCAGGCCGCCCAGGTCTTTGGATCACGAGCTTCCACCTGGTCGGCGTTCAAGCCTTCCCAGATCCCAAAGGGCATTTCATCGATGCCCTTCTCGACAATCTGTTTGGTTTCCGGATGATATTGCATGATTGCGTCCATGGTTTGCTGGGTCCGTTTCAAATCACTGCGGATCGCGTAATCGATCGTGGTTGCCTTCAGCTTATCGGCAAGCTCTTCCGCCTGCTTCAATCCCAAGCCATCCAATTCAATATCCGTGCGACCATAATATTTCTTTTCCTTGTTATATTGAGTCTCACCGTGGCGGGTCACTAATAATTTCATCCAAAAATCCTCACTAACGCTGTCAACACCAATAAAAACGCAACTTGAGCCAGCTCACCATACGCCCCAATTGTGTCGCCGGTAAAGCCGCCCAGTTTGTGGGTGATATAGTGTCGGTACCAAAGAGCCCCCAAGACGACGGCGAGATAGCCGACGAGACCGGGAATTCCTAATAGCCCGCCAATCACCAGAATCGAGAATAGCTGAGCAATCACGATTCTCCAGGTGGCAACGCCGGTCCATAGGTTGCCCAGCCCCTTCGTTTTGCCAGCATAAACCATTTTGTAAAATAACAACGCCATGCCGGTTTTGGCCACCATGGTCGTGCAGGCCGCCAACGCAACAAACTGCCAGTTCGCCAAATACTGACTGCAGACAACCCCGGCACCCATGACAATTGCGTAAAAATAGATCAGGGCCAAACTTCCCATAGTTCCAATCCGGCTGTCTTTCATAATTTCTTTGATCCGGTCCACCGTCCGCGATGAATACAGACCGTCGGCAGTGTCAGCCAGCGAATCCAAGTGAAAGCCGCCGGTCAGAATCCCGTCGGCCACCCAGAACAGGATCCAGGCAAACCAGCTGGGAAATACCAGGGTCATCAGCCAGAAAAAGAGGGCCTCCAGGCAGCCAATTAAAAATCCAAACAGGGTAAAGTACTGAATGCTCTTCTTAAACTTTGCCGTTGCGTCCGGAATTTCATACGGAATCGGAATTCTGGTGAAAAATTGTGTTAATAATATTAATGAGCCAAACATAGAATCAATGCCGTCCTTAATCTGAGTTTTGGTGAAGCTGCGCAATTTCGGTTAGTTCGGGAAATTGCTTTTCAAATGATTCACGTTTATCGGCCATCACGGCAACTAATAACACGGTTGCCGGCCCGGCAGATTGCGTGAATTCAGCATCCTGCAAGTCGACCATGGCGGAAATTTTGGCAGCGTGGGTGGCGGCCATCTGGGCAAGCTCATTGGCAATTCCCTTCGACCCCACCGGCAGCATGTCCACTACCGCCGAGTTGGTACGAATTGTCCGCACCAAGTCATATGAAAAAATCGTGGCTAAATGAGCCTTGACCGATTCCCCAACGTAGGGTGTCCCCAACTGATAAACGATCAGGGAGCCATTGATTGATGTCGCCGGAATTTCTTTTTGATCAATTTGGCCAATGACGGTCACCCCAATTGACGTCGTCTGAGTCGGCATATTATCTTCGGTACTCCCATTTAACGGAAGATCGGGAAATTCCGCCTTGGCTAACTCACTTTTAAGTCCATGAATTACCCGACCCCCAGTTGGGGCCATTTCGTTGCCAATCGTGTCAACAATGGCAATTGGTTGGGCACCAAAACACAACAGTTCCAATAATGGCACCCGCAGTGAATAAGCCGCAGTAATTGCTGGATCAATTTGAACAACGTCCAATGGCTTCTCCCCAATCCCTGCGCTGCTGTCACAGGCAATTACGAGTGCCGTTGTGGGACTCGTTGCCACCAGCGATAAATCACGAAATCGTGGGTTCATTTAATCAGCTCCCCTACTTCTGCGGTGTCAAAAACGGCGCATCCTTCACCCGATTGGGCAGCGCGGCATAGATCACTTCACAAACGATTAAGTTCAGGATTGTGGCAATGGTCAACGGGACGAAAAACGCCCAAACCGCTTGCTTCATGAGCGGATAAAGAAGCACCAACTCGATCGGCACGTTGATCGCGTAACCCAGCACGTCAGAAGCCAGTACGCCCTTCAGCGTATCCTTACCCAACCATTTACGAACCAGGCCGAACACCAGCATGCAAATCCCCATGGCAACGCCAATAATTAAATGAATCGGTAGTGTCAGCGGGAACCCCGCCAACGCGGCGGACACCAAGTGCCCAAATAATCCCAACGTTGCGCCAAACCACGGGCCCAGCAGCACCGCCCCCAAGAACGCCGGGGCTGAATCGAAGGCCACCGAACCCATGATTTTGACGTTTGCGCCAATCACGCAGAGCGCCAAGAGCATGGCGGCTAGGGTGAGGCGTTTCAGTCGATCTGATTGTGTCATAATTGCAATTTCCTCCTCATAATAATCAATCTTAGTTCCTTATCGATTGTATCAGAGATGGGTGGCGATATTTCGTTGAATTTAAAATAATCGATTCTAAGTTGCCGGCAAAAATAAAAAAGCAGAAATGCACGAGTACATTCCTAGCATTAAGAAATCATTTACGCTCAATTAACCCAAAAAATCTAGCATAGCTTTATTAAATACATCTTGTTGCTCAGCCATGATAATATGTCCGCATTCAGGAACAATTAACGATCTGCCATTTGGAGCAATTTTTGAAGACACAACCGCATGTTTAGGATTCCAAAAAGGACTCTCTTCCCCCGCCAAAAATAGGATTGGACTACTTATTAGGGAAATAACATCCCGCCAATCCTGGAATGTATGATCAAACAGTAACGGCCGATTCAACCTGTAATCAAATTTCCTTCCGGCACTAGCTTCTTTAACCAGCTTAAAAGTTTCATCGTTAATCTTTTTGAACGTTGTGTGAACATCATACATTTTTTCGGAAGCGTCTGGAAAATTATCCCAAGTAAGATCAAGCATGCCAAATTGCCACGTACTATCACTAATCATCTTAGGCGACTGATCGACACTAATAATATGGGATAATCTCGAGTCTCCGTAAAGGGAGCAATATGCCCAAATCACGGAGGCCCCCATAGAATTTCCCATGATATCGACCTTGTCTAAATTAAGATAATCAAGTAATTCATGGACGTCCTTACCTTGACGACTCATTCGCAAGCCTTTAGTAGTCGTTTCAGATTTTCCATGATTTCTCCTATCTAAATTAATTACTCTGAATCCACTTTGACTAAGTATTTTGACTTGTGAACGCCAAATTTCACGGTAACCAGCAAAACCTGTCATGATAAGTACGGGGCGGCCATTGCCAACATCATCATAAGATAACTTAACTCCATCACTCGTAATAAATTCCATCATAGTTCCTCCTCACCATGCTTAAGTTGACATAGTACCTACTTCAACCTTCCAAATTTGGTGGTTGTGATCTAAATAAACTTGAATGTCAGCCTTTGATCTTAAAGGTAATACATTATCAATAAAATTACGCCAATTCGTAAGTTTCCAATTTCTCTTGGCTATCGGCAAGAAATCGGTTACACTTAAATCGTAAAGAGCAGGTAAATTCAAATCAAGACATCGTCTCAAGTACCATTCATAATTATCTTTTTCATTGACATTAGGGTCTGTCTTAAAACAAGCTTTTTAG
>NZ_AZFZ01000101.1 GCF_001435895.1 Lentilactobacillus parafarraginis DSM 18390 = JCM 14109
TTAAAGTGTCCAACTTGCAGGGTTCACTTCAGACCCGGCTTTTTTCGTGCGCTCATTTGAGTTTATTTATCGCTTACAACGCTTTTGTCAGCAACCATCTGCTTGATGGCCTTCATGGCAGCCGTCAATGCTTCATCGCTTGCCGCGTAGCTGATTCGAATACATTCATCGTCACCGAATGCAGCCCCGGCGAACAAACCAATGTGGTACTCTTTGGCAAGGGTTTTGGCAAATGTCCAGCTGTCCATATTTAACGATGCCGGAATCTTGGCAAAGACGTAGAATGCGCCACCTGGATGGACAACGTCAAAACCGGCTTCGGTCATTTCTTTGGCAACAAAGTCACGGCGCTTTTCGTAAGCCTGCCGCATTGGTTCAGCATCGTTTTGGCCATGCTTCATCGCCTCGATGCCGGCATACTGAATGATCGACGTTGGCGTTGTTACCGTAAATTGGTGCACCTTGGCAATCTCATCAATAAACCCAGATGGGCCAAAGACAAATCCCAACCGCCAACCAGTCATCGCATGGGACTTCGAAAGACCGTTAACAATGACCGTCTGATCCGGCAACCATTTCGACAAGGTGTAGTGCTTCTGGCCATAGGTTAATTCACCATAAATTTCATCGCTGATAACCCAAATATGATTTTCTTTTAAGACCGGTACGAGGGCCTTCAGTTGATCTTCTGTATAGGCAACGCCGGTTGGATTGTTTGGATCAGTCAAAATGAGCCCCCGAACCTTTAATCCCGGATTGTCGTCAATGGCTTTTTGAACAGCTTCCGGCGTCAAAATGTAATCAGTCTTGCTGGTATCCACCCGAACCTGTTCCAGTCCGTGGAGCGAAATCGAGGCATCGTACAGCGGATAAGCCGGTGATGGTAAAATAACGGCTTCACCAGGTTTAAACAAGGTTTCGATGACGTCGGCAACGCCTTCGGTCGCCCCAACGGTCACAACAATTTGATCAGCTCCATAATGGTAGCCGAATTTATCCTGATAATACTTCGCGGCGGCTTCTCGGAGTTCCGGATATCCCCAGAAATAGGGATAGTGCGAGTGATTATCTTTAATGGCGTCCATTGCGGCCTGCTTAATGTGTTCTGGGACGTTAAAATTGGGCTCACCCAACGTCAATTTGACGATTTGGGGATCATCGCTGATCTCGTGGTCAAACTCCCGCATTGAGGATGGCTTGACGCTTAAAACATTTGGATTAATATCATTTAATTCCATCTAAAACACCTCCGAGAAGATTAGTGCGAACGAGGATTCATCCAACACTTTGTGAAACACCACTCAAAATTGTGAATGTTATGGTTAATCTTATCCTAATCAAATGAGAAGTCAATCAATAACAACCAATCCCTAAACATCGAAGGTTTTTGCCGGGACATTCCGTGGTTAACACGGAATTTGGGGCAGATTTTTGGCGAATCTTAACCAGTTACAAAATCGTTATCGGCGATCAATGTTGGTGTTAAAAGACCAGCCTTCATTTGCTTGATCAAGGAAAAAGCAACGGATCGTGGGATTGAGGTCAAACAACGCGAACCCTGTCGCCACTGTAAAATGGGTCGATGTTTCACATGAAACTTCTCCACGCTTCCAACAGTCCGTTAGTCCGTCTCATTTCTCTGATCGTAAGTAACCACCTGCAGTTGGCTATTGCGAAACGTTGCCATGTACACATCCCGGACACTGGTGATCCCTTGCTGCTTCAAAGTTTCATCTAACCATTCCTGATTCTTATCCATCACCTCAAGAACATCCGGATCAATTTGACCATCGATAATCACCGGATAACGGATACTGCCGGCGCCGTATTGGAGAACGGTCACTGACCCGTTGCGTTCCACAATTGCCCGCTTAACTTCCGAAATATCATAAACTCCAGCCGTTCGAAGTTTAAAGTCCACGTCCTTGGCCGACAAATTTGCTTTCAAACAGTTTTCGACCAGCAACTTCCCATTTCGCACGATGGTAATTGGATCGCCCTCCACAAATTTACCAAACCAATGAATATGAATTTTTAAATACCGGGTGACCATAATCAGCAGCGACCACAGCAGCAGAATCACGATGAATTGGGCCATTGTAATGGCGGGATTATAAATCACCCCGCCGNTTTTGCAGCTGATCAATCGCTGACGTTGGGGCCAGATTCCCCTTGCCTGTCAAATTAATTAACAGGGTAATAAATACGAAACCGACGATCAGCTTTAGCATGATATCTGAATATGTAAACATCACTTTTCCCCCTCGATCTTAACTCTGTTGGTGTCTCGCAGCTGAACGGTTTCCAGGACAAATTGCGACCCGTCAGTGTTGTAGTTCACCCGGAAATAGCCTTTGGGCGTCTTAACCAATACATTGTCATTCGGAGTGGTTGAATTGACACTCACCGTCGTTTTTGAGACGTCCAATTCGGCCGCAATTTTATCGAGCAGGGTCGTAATTTGCCCAGACTGCTTAATGGAGCTTTGAATCGTATTAAAGTCGTTGTACTGCATCCCCAGTATTAACAATAATAGCGTCCCCACAATAATCGTGAGGTCCTTGTATTTAATGTCAAACCGATTTCGCAGATAGTGTAGTAAAAACAAAATAAAAACAATCACCAGCACGCTGGTGAGCGCGATACGCCAATACTGCCAGGTACTTTGCGAAGCGTGCAAATAATTATACGTGTAAAAAGTCACTTTTATCCCCCCTTACGATGTCATTATGCTCTAACAAACCGGTCAATCTTTGCCCCCATAAAAGCAGGTGATTCAATGGAGCCCTGTCTTAGCCAACTAATGGACATATTAATAACGGCCCCCGATAGAAAAGCGCCCCAGTACGGATCTAATCGCCGCTCAGCCGGAATATCAAATAACTTCTTTTTCATTAAGTAGTGAAAAACCGTATTGAACACTTTAATGAGCACCTGCTCCATACCGGCATCGATCAGTGTTAATTGGCTGTGCCGTTCATTTTTAACCAGCTGAAAATAATGGGTCATCAGTAACGATAATGTTAATTTAGGCTGATTCGGTAATCGCCGTATGTACTGAATCATCGATAGAAACCCAAATTGGCTGATTACATCTCCTATCGTATCAAAATTTTTATAATAATAGGTGCGTGAAACACCTGCCAGTCCTGTTAATTCAGTAATGGAAATTTTTTCCAGTGGTTTCTCATTTAGTAACGTAATAAGTGCGTGGTAGATGTCACTTAATTTTTGGTCCTTTAGTTCCTTTGGCGACATAGTTAACAAAACCTCCTCTTTTGTAAACGATAGATACCTAATAAAGATACGTCGTGCTACGCTTATTTGCAAGCAATTCTCCAACGCCTGATTCCGGATCAGGGCTTGAATTGTCCTTTCATACCATATAAGAGGAGCCAAAACATAATGCTTTTAAAACAGAAACTAATCATTTTCGCCATGATGATCGGCATCTTTCTATGCATGTTGGATACCACCGTCATGAACATTGCCCTGCCCGCGATTCAAAGCGGACTCAACATCAATTTAAGCACCCTTTCATGGACCCTTAACGTTTACACGATTACATTTGCCGTTTTTACAATTCCATTTGGGCGGATTGCCGACATCATGGGGCGGAACAAACTCTACCTTATTGGCCTACTGCTCTTCTCACTTGGATCCATTTTATCGGGGAGTGCACCTGGAGCCGGATTATTAATTAGCGGGCGGGGCATTCAAAGTCTCGGGGCCGCAATTATTTTTCCCGCCAGCATGACCATTGGAATCTCCGCCACCTCAATGGCTAGCCGGGTTAAAACACTGGCCGCACTCGGCGTCACCCAAGGGTTTGCCACCGCCTTTGGCCCAACTATTGGTGGTATCGTGACGCAATTTTGGAGCTGGCGGGCCGTATTCTTCATCAATTTACCATTCGTGATGATCGTGATCATTCTTTGCCTGTTCCTATTACCATTAAGAAATGAGCCCCAAATGGCTGCAAAGATTGATATCGGTGGGATGTTGCTCTCGATGACCATGCTTTTTTGTCTCACCTTGGCACTCATCAAGGGAAATGATTGGCACTGGAATAGTCCGATCATTATCGGCTTATTTGGGATCGTTGCGAGCTCGCTAGTTGGCTTTATCATCATTGAGAGGCGAACGCCGGATCCAATGGTTCCCCTGACGCTTTTCAAGAATCGGCAATTTAGCGGTGCAACCATTGCCGTAGTCCTAACTGGTATCTTTCTAACCGCCATTCTAGTCATCATGCCAACCTTCTTCACTAAAATCTTGGGTAAGACTGAGCTGACGGCGGCATTTATGATTACCCCGGCGTCGCTTATGATCTTCTTTGTCTCCCCAATCGGTGGCACGTTACTTGAAAAAGTTGGTCCAAGAGTACTTATTTTTACCGGCTTCGCGCAAATTATTGGTGGCTATGCACTTTTATCAATCATTAATCCGGCAAATTACCTCAAAACCGCCATTAGTTTGGTACTTGTAGGTGGCGGCTTCGGCCTGATTGCTGGTCCGGTGGTCGTTCTCGGAGCCGCAAACTTTACTGGTAAACTACTCTCGGCATCGCAAAGCGTGTTAGGGGTCTTTCGCCAAATTGGCACCCTGTTAGCCGTCGCAATCTTTGTATCCGCTCTGAGCGCTAATCTCACAGCTGCCCGCCACCAATCAACCATTGAGGCAAACGCCCGCATTGCCGCCGCACAAACACTAACTCCCAAGGCAAAACGTGACTTCCGTAACACAGCGGATCAAGTCATCACCACTAGTGGCACCCACCAAATAGGTGCACCCCAAAATGCAGCAATTCCAAGAACCGAAACGTTAAAGTTAATCCAAACGAACTACCAACAAACTATCGATCGACTCCCTCGTGGCAGCCACCTGCCAAAGGACCAAAGACAGCTTATCCACGCGAAAGTTACCCAAGCGGTTACTCACCAAGTGAGATCCCAAAATTTGGTTATCAGCGCCGTTTCGCACCAAATCAAAACAACCACCAAGAAAAATATGACCAGTGCGTTTATGAAATTGTATCAAGTGGCCCTACCGTTTACAATAATCGCCGCACTAGCAAGCTTCTTGTTCGACCGCAAGCAGACATATTTGAAGTAACCCACGGTGCCATTAAAAGAGGCTGGGACAAAAGTCCCAGCTCAC
>NZ_AZFZ01000102.1 GCF_001435895.1 Lentilactobacillus parafarraginis DSM 18390 = JCM 14109
AAAGTGTCCAACTTGCAGGGTTCACTTCAAGGGCTACTTTTTTTGCCGGTCGCTTGTCATCAGTTGGTGCAAAATGCTCAGCAACAGCTGATTTCCAGCTCGGAGAGGGTACACAAACTCAAGGCGGCTAGTGACTGGCGGAACCAGCGGCTTCATTACCAACTGATCAGTCATGAAGGGTTGGGCGGATTGTTTAAAGAGAAAGGTGACGCTGGCTGAATGTTTCAACATACTTGTGAGTGTTTCAATGTGGGCACTTTGAAAATAAACGTTGGGCTTGACGTGGGCTTCGTTGAATAATTGGATGACCGGCTCATAAACGCCGGACCCCTTGGGCAGTGTCATGATCTGGGCGTTTTGGAGGTCATGAATCGACAGACTTGGTTTGCCCGCCAGTGCGTGATCTTTGGCGAGGATGACTTGTAAGTCGTCTGTCAGGAGGGTGGCCTTCTGGTATTCCAGGGCTGACAAGCTGGTGGTTTGGGTGTCTCGAAGAATTGCGGCGTCGATTTTCCCCGCCGTGAGATCGGCAAGAATTGCGTCTCCCTGGTCTTCAATAAGCCGAATTTGAAACTGCGGGTGGTGGTTATTAAACGCCGCGATAATCTGGGCGATATTGTATTGTCCGGCAATCGGAACGGTTCCAATCACTAATGGCTTAGTGGAACTTGGCCGCTCGTTGGCCAGATCGGTTAGGGCTCTTTGATAACTCGAAACCACTTCAATTGCGTGGTGATAAAACCGGGTTCCGGCCGGCGTGATGACAAGCTTCCGGCGATTGGTTGTATTCATTAACGCAATGTTAAGTTCCTCTTCCATCGAACGCAAGCGGCGGGAAAGTTCCGGCTGGGAGAGGTTTACCTTAGCGGCGGCCTTGGAAATATTCCGATACTGATAAACCAGGATAAATGCCTGGAGGTCTTCAATCTTCACCGTTATCAAGCCCTTTCTTGCGATTTTTATGATGGGGTATTTAGACATTCAAAAAATTAAAAAGAGATCGGGGCGGCTTACTTTGTCCCGATCTCGTAATAATTATTAGGTTAGTCCACAGACCCCGCAAAGCTTGGTGCGAAGTACTGGGAAATCGTTTGAACCTGAACCGTTTTGCCTGGTTCAGGAGCGTTGGCGTATTGATTGTTGCCAAGGTAAATGGCACTGTGATAAACGCCGCCCTTGCTGCCCCAGAAGAGAAGGTCTCCCGGTTGGGCATCGGAAACGGATTCGTTGGTGGTTGCTTCAGCTTGTGCTTCGGCCGTCCGCGGTAATGAAACGCCGTTTTGCTTGTAGACGTACTGAACAAATCCAGAACAGTCAAAACCACTTGTGGTTGTACCGCCCCATTGGTAAGGAATGTTCTGCGTGGTCAACTTCTGGGCCAAAGTTGTCACACCGCTGATGGTATCTCCGGTGATCGCCGTGGTCTTGGAAGTTGCGTTTGCTTTTAATCCAGTAGTTGTGGCAGCTTTAGTGGACTTTGTCGTCGAAGCAGAACTTGTACGAACCTTGCTAAGTGACTTTGCGGTGCTGGTTTGCTTATTTGCACCCGAGCTGACATATGTACTGGTTGTTTGTTTCTTTTGTGCCGTGTAGGCTTTCCCAGTTTTATACTTCTTGTTAGCTGAATTTGATGATGTGGTGCTGACTTTGCCGGGAATCGTTAACTTGGTTCCGGCGACGATGGTGTTGGCATCTTTTAAGTGGTTCGCCTTGGCGAGCTGGCCAACCGTCGTTTTATATTTAGTGGCGATCTTGTAAAGTGTGTCGCCAGATTTAACAGTTACTTTAGTATCGGCATTTGCAGCGACTTGACTAAGTGTGAAGACGCTGGCCATTGAGAATAACCCTAATGCTACTTGTTTTTTAAGACTCATCAAAAATCATCTCCCCCGAATTCTTAAGACTTTGTTAAGACACCTATACCATACCATTTTTTGGCCGTCCGGTTGTAACAGCCTTGTTACAGTTTTCTCAATTGCGATGGTCGATTGGGAATGGGATATTTGGCAATGTGGCGGCCTTTAGAGAATCTTAAGAAGTTTAGCCGATAATTTTAACGTGTCATTTGTAACAATTTTGTAACATTATATATGACAAATCTGCTGCGATGGTGCCGGTTACATAACCGCCCTGGAATTGCTAATCGAACTGGTGCCCCACTCTAATTATGAGGGGGATGGTTACGGGCTGTTTTCAAGAGATTAATAATTATTTTCAAATTTTGGCGCTAAAGATGGCCTTTCAAGCGAAATTCATTTATCATCGATAATGGACTTTTGAATTCACAACTGAAATGGGGCGTAAACTTGATGTTTCCAGATAAAATGACAATCGACCACCTTGCCAACCAGAAACTGGCGATTAAAGAAATGATTCAACTGGTTTACGCGCTATCCCGGTTTGAGAACGATCAGGCGACGCTTCACGAAACTGAAACGATTATTTTGGGTTCCGACGTTTATGGCCTTACAAATGATGATATGCAGATTATTCACCGTCTGCAGAGCGCCGTTGAACTCGTCATTCGCAATGATCGACCGGCATCGTTGGCGGTGCTCAATGCAATTAACGCCCGGGTTGTTAAGGATGAATCCTTGGCAGGAGGAACGCTGCGAACCGGCACGGTTAAAATCAGTGGAACTCACTACGTCCCGCCAATTCCGGATGAAGAACAGACCCGGGCGGATATTCAGCAAATTCTCACGGCACCGCAAACCGCGACCGCCAAGGCATTGCGAATGATCCTTTACGTCATTGGCCACCGGTTATATTGGGGCGGCAATAAGCGCACTGCCTTTCTGTTCGCCAACTACCTGATGGTTCAGGCCGGCGTCGGATTAGTGATGGTGGCAGATAATCAGGTGGCAGCCTTTAATCGGTTACTGACGCGCTATTACGATACCGATGACGGTGATGAATTAATGCGGTGGCTGTATGATAACTGTGTGATGCGTGACTCAAATCAATAAGTGCTTTAAATATGAAAGGCCCGCTGCCGAAAAAATCGGTAGCGGGTTCTTTTTGTTCCTATTGTAAGGGGCTTATAGTTTACCGTTTAAAAACTGCGCTTCGCCATTGCCAAAGCTCCAGTCATCGTCGTTATTTGGCACCAGACTCACAATGACATCTTCCTTGGAAATGCCCAGCTCGTCGTGAAGGCGGGTGGCTAGCTGCTGGTAGAACGCCTGCTTGTCCTTGGTGGTTCGGGGACGGGTGACCAGATTGAAGAAGATCATGTCCCGGCTGCGCTTAATTCCCAAGCCGGTATCGAGAATTTGCATTTCGACCGGTTCATGCTGGGTGAGAATTTGGTAGCGGTCTCCCTGGGGCGTGTGGAAAGTGGCCAGCTGAACTTCGTAGGCAATGTCGAGCATTTTCTTCAGGTAGGCGTCGTCATGACCCTTAATGACATCGATTCGCATGAGTGGCATGTTAGATTCCTCCAATTCTGAAATGCGTGACGGTCATTAACCAGAGTATACGGCTGATTGGGACGGGGACAAAGTGATTTGACCGGGCTAAAAAAGAAACGTCATCTTAGTTGTAAACGCTTACTAATATGATAAACTTTCTGTGTTAAGGAGTAATGGGTCGATTTGCTAACGGAAAGGATCGATTGTTATGACCAAAGTATTAGCCGTTTTATATCCAGATCCCATCGATGGATTTCCACCGAAGTATGTCCGCGACGACATTCCTAAGATTACCAACTATCCGGACGGCTCGACGGTTCCAACCCCCGAAGGAATCGATTTCAAGCCCGGTGAATTATTAGGAAGTGTTTCCGGGGCCTTAGGGCTGAAGAAATACTTGGATTCAAAGGGCGTTGAGTTTGTGGTAACGTCCGACAAGGAAGGGCCAAATTCGGTATTCGAAAAGGAACTGCCAACCGCTGACGTTGTCATTTCCCAACCGTTCTGGCCGGCCTATCTGACCGCCAACTTAATTGAAAAGGCCAAGAACCTGAAGCTGGCAATCACGGCCGGGATTGGGTCCGATCACGTTGACCTGAACGCGGCCAACGAGCACAACATTACGGTTGCCGAAGTGACCTATAGTAACAGTATTAGCGTGGCCGAGGCTGAAGTGATGCAGCTGTTGGCTTTGGTGCGCAACTTCATTCCAGCTCACGATATTGTTCGTGACGGCGGTTGGAACATTGCCGACGCGGCATCCAGAGCGTATGACCTTGAAGGAATGACCGTTGGCGTGATTGGTGCTGGGCGAATTGGCCGCGCCGTCTTGGAACGGTTGAAACCATTTGGCGTAAAATTAGTCTACAACCAGCGGCATCAATTACCCGCCGAGGTCGAAAAGGAACTTGGCTTGACCTACTATCCAGATGTTCATGACCTGGTAAAGGTTGTCGACGCGGTTGTTTTGGCCGCACCGCTGCATGCCCAGACTTATCATTTGTTCAACGACGATGTGATTGCCACCATGAAACGCGGCGCCTACATTGTCAATAACAGTCGGGGTGAAGAAGTTGACCGAGATGCGATTGTTCGGGCGTTGAACTCAGGCCAGCTGGGCGGCTACTCCGGAGACGTTTGGTACCCTCAACCAGCGCCGAAGGATCACCCGTGGCGGGCTATGCCAAATGAAGCGATGACCCCGCATATGTCGGGAACGACGTTATCGGCTCAGGCGCGATACGCTGCCGGTACCCGTGAAATTTTGGAGGACTTCCTGGAAGACAAACCAATTCGACCAGAATACTTGATTGCCCAAGGCGGTAGTTTAGCTGGGACTGGCGCAAAGTCCTACACCGTTAAGAAGGGCCAGGAAAGTCCTGGGAGCGGTGAGAAGGAAGATAGTTAAGTAGATAAACTGATGTGAATTCTGCATCAACGAAGGCTCCGGCACAATGCTGGGGCTTTTTTGTGGGTTTTAGAAGCTCGCTTAACTTATCGATTAACTAGCGTGTAAAAATGTAATTCCGTTTTAAGGCCGCTTTAGTTAACGGTAAAAATAATATTGATATTAAAATATTTATATTTTCACCAAATATGTGCCAATTATTAATCAGGCTATTAATCAATTCTCTCGTCAATTTAATAGAAGCGCTACCATTATTCACTATAATGAAAGTTGGGAAGACTATGAATTTCAAGGATTGAGGTAATGTCCAAAGTTCCATGAAAAAGT
>NZ_AZFZ01000103.1 GCF_001435895.1 Lentilactobacillus parafarraginis DSM 18390 = JCM 14109
AATGTGTCAACTTGACAGGGTACAGTACCTAACGAACTTCACCACGTTTTCAATTTTTCCTTTCGACTCGGGATCAAATCCGCGGCACTCAATAGCTTCAAAGTGTTCAGTCTGACGGAAAGTCTGAAAAGCCTGGGTAAAGATAATGTCGCCATTGTTTTCACTGACGACAATGATTCGGTCTTGATCGTAAACAATCTGTTTTGGCTTGCCACCCAAAAACTTGAAGGTATTTTGAAGACACCGGATTAGGTCATCAGTCACAAATGGTTTTAACTGCCATTCAATGTACTTATACCGTGAATGGGCAAGGACAAACGCATAGAAATATAGTTTAATCCGACTACCGGAGGTAGTCAGCTGAGTCGTTTGTCCAAAGTCGACTTGTCCCTGTAATCCCATTGGTAATTCTGGAACCGCCTCATATTGCCGTCGTTTGGTATGCTTATCAATCTTATATTTAATCCGGAGCTGTTTGACGTAACGGCGAACAGTACTTTCGGCATACTTGCCATAATTCTGTTCTTCTAACCAGTCACATACTTGAGCTGCCGACATATCCGGATTTTTCTTCAACCAATCCAGGATAGTTGCCTGATGATCATCTAGGACCTTCTTTCGTTTACGAGTTGATGCCAACCATTCAGTCATCTCCTCCTCATCACGTTCCAGATACGCTTTGACGGTGTTTCTCGAGATGTCCAGCTTGGTTGCGATGCTTCTCCGCGAGAAGCCCTGTTCCTTTAAACCAATGATCTTTGAATATAATGCCAACTTCTTCACCCTTTTCGACCTCCAGCACAATGTATCTTTCAATTGTACTGGAATAAGCTTTTTAATAACCAAGGTGGCTCAATCTTATTGAGCGTTTTTGGATTAAACTTATTGATCGAAATGGGCGTGCGGACAAATTCCTGGACTTAGGGTATGATGTCAGTATGTATTCAAAAGCAGATAAAAAACGGGCCATCGAGCTCTTCTATCAATATCACCATTCATGGAGTGCAGTGGTTAGAGAATTGGGTTATCCATCTTTAGGCGCATTGAAGCGATGGATTAAAGATTACGAACAAGACGCCAAAGCCGCGCTTGGTGACACTCCACGAAAGAGAAAACCGAAGTACTCCAATGAACAACGACAAGCAGCAGTGGATCACTTCTTTGAACACGGACAATTCATCACAAAGACAGTCAAAGCGCTTGGTTACCCGTCGCGACAGCTTCTCCGTGAGTGGTTATTAGCAGATCCTCGTTGTGATACTTCATTAAGGAACCGCACGGTTGTGGCTAAGCCCACCACGCCGGATGATGTTAAAGTCAAAGCTGTAGAAGCACTCTATAAACGAGCAGTCCCTGCCAAAAAAATTGCGAATGAATTTGGGGTTAGCCGCGAAACACTCTACGGTTGGAAGCAAGATGTACTCGGTGAAAGCTTCCCAGCTAAACAGACGCCTAGTTCATCAGGTGATGAAAGGAATCGAGAAAACTTCACTCCAGAAGTTTCAGATCTCCAAGCTCGTATTAAAGAGCTTGAGCTTCAAAACGACATTCTCCTGCAGGTGAATGCCCTCCTAAAAAAAGATCTGGGCATCAACCAACTCAATCTGACTAACCGAGAAAAGGTTCAGGTGATTGATGCCCTGCGTGATAGATATCTGCTTAATACGCTACTCAAGGCTCTTCAATTATCCAAAAGCAGCTACTTTTATCAACGTGATGCCATCGCCAAAGGCGATAAATATAAAGCAGTACGTCCACGTTTGAAAATCATCTTTAAGCAAAATTACAAAAGCTATGGGTACCGTCGAATGAAGATGGAGCTCGATGATGAAGGGATCCAACTTTCTGAGAAGGTGATTCGCCGGTTGATGGCTGAAGAAGGATTAGAAGTTACCACCACACGTTGTCGAAAATACAGCTCGTACGCGGGTGAAATCACGCCGGCTGTGCCAAACATACTTGATCGAGATTTTCAATCAGACGTCCCAAACCAAAAGCTGGTAACAGATATTACAGAGTTTTCTATCCAAGCCGGAAAAGTATATCTATCACCACTCATTGATTGCTTTGATGGTCAAATCACGAGTTGGACTATCAGTACTAGTCCAAACGCAGAGCTTGTCAATACAATGCTTAGCGTAGCGGCCGAAAGATTACCTTCCAATGAAAAAATCATCGTGCATTCCGATCGAGGCGCTCATTACCGCTGGCCAGGTTGGATTGGGCTAATGGACAAGTTTGGCTTTACACGATCAATGTCGCAGAAAGGCAGCACTCCAGATAATGCACAAGCAGAGAGCTTCTTTGGTCATCTCAAGACGGAGTTCTTTTACAATCGAAGTTGGATTGGAAAGTCAATTGATGATTTCATACAAGCACTTAATGAATATATTGGGTGGTATAACACCAAGAGAAGAAAAAAAGTTTTAGGAGGAAAGAGCCCACAAAAATACCGTCAGAGCAAGATAGCTTGATGGTTAAAGTCCAGAAAAACGTCCGCACGCCCAATTGGCTCACTTTAGTTTAGCAGTCACAGCTGTGAATAAGTTAGATGAATTGTTTTCTGATTGATACTTCTTGCTAAATTAATACTATCCTTGTTTGGCAAACCATTGAATAGATTTCTTGAGTAAGCCATTATTGTAACTGGTCTATCCGAAAAGCTTGCATGAGGTAGTACACTGATCCGTATGTCACTAATCCACGTGGGTAAAGATGACAGAAGATCCTTTATTTTTACATCGTCTTTATTTTCTAAACTAGACATTTTTACAATTTGATTTTTTGCGTTGGTATGCTTAAATAAGTGGTATATTTTATCGTTCTCTTCGTAAAATCCTTTTGGAAAAAAATCTTCTTTTATTGTAGATCTAGTGTGGTCGGACCAGCCCAATACTAGTGCTTCCTGCGTTGAATCAAATATTGCACGCTCTAAATTAGTGTTTCCGGATACCCCTGAAGAGAAAAATACGCCATTTGATCTCTCCAGTAGACATAGAACGGTATGGATTAAACCAAAAGAATATGCGAAGTATTGTGGAACGAGCGACTTTGCTTTTACTGTTCTTAACAGTCTCTGTATATTACTATTCGTTTTATCTAAGCTTAAATGAACGCCTTTGTTCCCATACCACATAACAAACAGGGCATTCTTCTCAATTAATTCAAAAATCGACTTATTGATTAGCTGTGCACTATCTAATGAGCTAGCTGTTCCAGTGGTATCTGAAAAATTAGTATTAGAAATGCAATACCCCATCTCATAATCAGACATAATATCTGTTTGAAGAGTTCTCACATTAATTGCTGGAAACGACTTCTTCTTAGAAATCATAGTTTCCATCAGTGCTATCCTCTCCAGCGATTCACTATATCCCTTGATTAGAGAATTGTGCCTTGAAAAGCCTCCTGAATTTGAACCATTTGGTCCAATTAATGAACGATAGCGAAAATTACCAAAATAACAATAATGATATAAGAATTGACTCCGATATTGACTATTTGGAATGTTAAAGTTTCCGTCACTCAGACTTAATAACATCTTTCTTGCCCCCAAACCACTGAATTAAACAAATAGGAGAATCGCGAACATTTAACCCCGACTCATATGTTAGAGGGAAGTCATCAAATGATGATGAACAATACTCGCCAAGGTTTAGTTCATGGCAAGATTCTCTAAAAGCTTGCGCCATTAATCCAACTTCCATTAACGCATGTCGGTACCCGCGTAGTCCATACTTTACAACAGAAGCCGGTATGTTAATAGCATACCCAATACAGTACACACTCGGAATTTTGGAATCATCTTGGCTAATAGTTATACTATCTTTTAATGGGACATTTTGTTCTATGCTGGGGACTATCTTCAATAACTCAAATTTAACAGAATCAATCATGTAAATACCGCTTTCAATTTCTCCTGCACTATTAAAAACATAGAGTAGCGGGATAACCGTATATAATCCACCTGCAGAAGGATATCTTCGGGAAAAGTTATTTTCATTTTTCCCAAAAGACTTAATTATTAGTTTACTTACCATACACAGGCTTAATTGTTTGAATGAAAAGTCTCGAATACTGCCTATGTTGTTTGGTTTAAAAGTACTTGTCAATTTTATCTTTTTTATCCAACTTTCGGGTCTATAATCACTTTCATTGCCAGAGTTTTCATTAATCCAATTCTCTAATTCTGCACTAGGAACCCTGATATTGTTCTGATAATTAATCCAGACAGTTTTGTTATGAAACTGAAACACTGTCTTTAATAAATCGTTTCCAACAGGAAACCGATAAGCATTTTTCCAAGGATAATTACTCATAACAATCACATACCTCCCAATGAACCGCGGCTTCGTGCATTGTTCTTTTATTTCTCAAATTAAGCTGATAAACATCTAATAGATTCGTATTGCCTGTACGATCAATTTCCTTAGACTTTCTTCGATAAATCAAACTATCAAGTATAAAATCAAGTAAGCTAAAAATTCGAATTGAGTCCGTGAAGGATAATTTGATTTCTGGCTCGAAACTTGGATATTGTTCATACAATTCTTCGATAATTTTTTGATAAGATACTTCATCAAATATGTCAACTCTTTCACGATTCTGCAATCCTGCTAAGACACATTTGTAGCATGGAACATGCCATGACCACCTATATATATTATTAAAATAAATGTCATTATTATACGGATAACTTAATGACCAAATACTGTCATGCTTTTTCACTTCTTCATATATAAGATCCATCTGCTCAAAAGATAATGGATTTATAAACGTAATAAGAAGCGTATGTTCATCAATTGGCAGATTCTTTAGTCCTTCAATTCTAATAAATTCATTTGGTGCTTCTCTCTTTAAATATTCATCAAATAAATGATCCATAGATTTATCATTTGAGTAAAAAACAACTTTTTTAATATCAAAATTCAGGGGGTTCTTTTTCTCTTGAATTTACACTTTAAGTGCAACACTAA
>NZ_AZFZ01000104.1 GCF_001435895.1 Lentilactobacillus parafarraginis DSM 18390 = JCM 14109
TCCTAGTATAGCACAGAAATAAAAAAGACCATTAGGGTATACCCTAGTGGCCTTTAAGCTTAGTGCGAATTATTAATTGAATTTATCGTTTCCCTGTATTTACCATCAAATGTTTTTTCATCTGGAAACAAGGTTTCTCGTGAATATCCTAGTTGTCTTAATTTTTTTTGGATCGAATCTTTAACTTATCACGGAAACACGAGTTACATCACGGTATTTATAGTCCTGTTGTTTTCGTTAATAGCTTGGCTATTTATGGCTCGAAGATTAAAGAAAGCTGATTATGCATAGACACTATTCTATCCCCATTTCCCTGTATAATAGATTAAGCAAGAAGCTTTAATGGCAATGATTGTCTTTTCCCTTGCGAGGTGAGGCTCATGGGAACATGGAATAATCTTCAGGAAGGCTTCACAGTCAATGAGCGTCTTTCAGACACTCTCGTTGATGTTGCTGTTTGGCACGTTTTTAATCGCGCTACTCAGCTATATCGACAAACACCACAAATGAAAAAGCCGCCCCACATAACTTTGNTGTTTTAATATCTGCCACCGTCTTTAACGGCTCTACACGGGAAGTCCTGTTCACGTGGGACTTCCTTTTTCTTTTTCGTTATAGCATGACTATGAAAAATTGGGTAGCAAGGCATTTTCAGCTTATTATTTATCTTTGTATTTTTCAAAAATAGGTTCAACTAATTCTTTTTCAGCGTTTTTCGTACTTCGCCGTATTTGTATATAGTTTCCCAATATGTTTATGTCTGGCAACGGACCCACTTAATCTAATATTTATTATTATGATAGACCAATTTGCCTATTAACTTAGTCTCGGTGTTTTTTTTCTAAAGTTGCTAATAATGCATCAATCCGTTGTTTAACTCGGGTTCGTTGGGTTGTATCAGTTAACAGTACTAACGTATCACCTTCATGAATCAAGGTGTCACCATGTGGAATCACTTCTTGTTCACCACGCCGGATTCCAATGAGCAGTGCTTCTTTAGGCCATGGCATGTCTCGGACCATTTTGCCGTTTAAGGGACTGCCAAAGAAAACCGGTATTTCCAAATGATCAGGTCGATGAAGTTGCTGAACAGTTTTAGGCATTGTCATCTGCTTAAACTTGCTCCTAAGTCAATATTTGGCACATGTTTTTCTAGACACTTGTTCTGATTCTTTCAGTGTTGAACCAATTAATATAATTTGAGATTCTGAGAATTAAATCCTCAAAGCTTGAGAAATGCGTTTGAAAAACGAATTCTCGTTTTAATAATGAATGAAAAGCTTCTATTTGGCTATTATCGTAAGGATATCCTTGCTTAGAATACGAATGGAAGATTTGATGTCGTCTAAGCAAGTTTTCAACATCACAGCTCGTATATTGTGAACCCATATCTGAATGAAAATATGCTGGCCTTTTATGATGTTCAAGTGCTTGGTTAACTGTATCTACTACTAGTTTGGCATTCATCTGTCGTCCTATCTTATATGCGAGTATCTTATGAACCTTTGGCTCATACACTGAACTAAGATATACCCAAGTTCCAGGTCGTAGCTCAAGATAAGTAATATCAGCGCGCCAAGTACTAGCTTTTGGCTTGTTTTTGATCAGATTGAGACGTTGTAAATAATCAACATGAGTACTAGGCTTTTTAAAACGCCGATGCATGAGAGAATGAATCTTCATTTCTTGCATTAGCCGAAAAATCCGTTTGACACCAACTATAATTCCCAGTCTATTTAATGCTAGTTTGATTCTTGGATAACCATAAGCGCGATAGTTTTCTTCCCAAATTTTTCGAATGCTTGCTTTTAAATGACGGTCAACACAATCGTGTTGACTAGGTTGATAGTTCAACCAATGGTAATAGGTGCTACGAGCTAATCTTAAAGTTGAGAGTATTAAGGATAGGCGGTGATAGGGTAACTGAATCTTAATGAAAGCAAGAGTTTTAACTCGCCCTAACGCTTTCCCAGTAACACCGCCGCAGCTTTTAAAATCTCCAATTCCTCCTTGAGACGTTGGTTCTCTTTTTGTAATTTTTTAAATTCTTTAGAAGTAACTTCAGTTCCATCATCAAGTTCAACTGATTTTGCATCTTTAATCCAGTTATGAATTGATGCAGGAGACACTGCATATTCTTCTGAGAGAGAACGAACTGATCTCTTTTCCTCGGTGTGTATTTTAATAATGCTTACTTTAAAATCATCAGTATATCGTTTCATATAAAAACTCCTATCCTAGTTATTTTATTATGGCACAACTGTCTAAATATTTGTGTACCAAATACTAGGATAAGAGCAATAGATGTAGGATATCAATTAACTTCCAGTTAAACTTGAAGTGCAATACAAAAGTTAGACAAAATAGATATTTTTATGCTGCTAAGGTATGTTCTCGATACTCAATTGGGGACATGCCTTTTGTTTTGAGTGAAATTCGGTGATTATTATACCAACTGACATAATTCAGCGAAGCTTCTGTGAGTGACTTAATTTCTTTGTAAGGGGGAAAGCCACTCAAGCATTCCGTTTTGTAAATATGAAAGAAACTCTCGATTGGTGCATTATCATGACAATTTCCTTTTTTAGACATGCTCTGGATAAAATCGTTATCCAGAAGCCTTTGTGTATAATAACCTAATTGATAATGCCATCCCTGATCAGAATGAATGATAGAGTTGCTTCCTTTCGGAAGCTTAGCGATTAATTCATCAAGCGTATTGGTAATCAGTTCACGGTTAGGACTATCGTTAACTTGAAAGGCCAAAACTTCTTTGCTAGCTTCATCAGTAATTACGGAAATATATGCCCATTTTCGATCTGTTAAGCGAACTTGAGTCACATCAGTGTGTAAGGCTTCATACGGTTTTGTGTGACTAAAATCTTGTTTCAAAACGTTCTCTGCTATTTTACCAACAGTTCCTCGATATGAAGAATATTTACCATTTTTACGACGATTGTACATACTCACTTGAACGTTCAACTCATCCATCAAATGACGAACTACTTTGTCGGCAATATGAATATTCAGTTTGACTAGTTCCTCTTGAACTCGTCGATAACCGTAGGTTAATCGTCCCCGCCATTTTCCATCATTGGTGATTTTTAGAATTTTAGCTTTGATATCAATATACTTATCGACATAATTTTTGATACGCTTACGTTCATCATGATAGGTGGCCTTCTTGAGACCTATGGCGTCAAGAATATCACCAATTTTATAACGCTGTGCCTTTGGAAGCTGTGCTTGGTCCACCCTGATTTGATCCACTATTTGTGTTTTTTGACGTCCTTTGAAGGTCCGAACAGGGTCATTGATTTTTTTAGAATATCGTTCTCCAATTTCGTATTGTAGAGTTCCTGCTTCTTCTTAACGAGCTCCGCTCGTAAACGTTCAAGTTCACTTTGCTTTTCTAATTGACGAACTTGTTTTTTCTTACGTTTCATTTTAGATGGCCTGCCTTTAGGATGAGATCTTAAGCCTATAATACCATCACGGATGAACACTTTTCGCCAAATACTTATTTGTGCGGCTAAAATATCATATTTCATAGCAACAATGGCTAAAGAATCATCATGAGTTTGGTAGTAGTCTATCACATCTAATTTAAACTCTGATGAGAAATATCGCTTGTGTCTTTTTCGATTAAAAGTTTCTACACCACCTAATTTATACAGTTGAATCCATTTTCGGACTTGACGCCCGGGTAAGTCATATTTAGAAGCTACTTCCGAGGCATTGAGATTACTATTCAAATATACGGATACAACTTCTGCTTTTAATTTTGAACTATATTTGGTCATAAAAAAAGTACCTCACAATCATTAGACTCTTTGTCTAACAATTATGAAGCACTTCAGTTAAGGAAAGAGCCTAAAACGGCTGAAAAGCCCAAAAAACGGCACTGGTGGCAAAGAAGATAATTAGGGTATAATGAAGCAGTTGCCTATCCAATCTGCAACGGTTGGGAGGTGTGAGTTTTGATTTCTACATTTTTTGCCCCACTTGCGGTTGCGCTAATAACAGCGTGGTTTACGGACTGGCTAAAACGTAAACACCGTAAGTAAAATAAAATAGGCAACAATTAGCCCACCTAAAAAGCCCCTAACGATTCGTGGTCGTTAGGGGCTTTGGTGTAAGTTTGTTTCTACATTTTTTGCAAGTTCATTATAACATGAAACAAAAATGAAGTGCAAAGAAGAAAAATCGAAGTGAGTGGTATAGATTGTGTGATTTTGAAAAAGCTGCTATATGTGAACGGAAGATAAAGGCTTGCGGCGAGTTTGTGATTGAGAGTCAATGCACAAGCACTGGTATAGGTGCTAGTGTCGATAAGGTAGGTTATGTTACCTGAGAGTGGTTTATCCTTCATGATGTATGGGGGGGCTCCAGGCCCTTCTCCTCGATCAAGCTGAACCAGCTTGATCGTTTTACACTCACCGTTAGGCAGGAAAGCAAAGCTTTTATAGAAACTTTGGCTTTCGCCATTTCAGTGTTAAGACTTGTTTAAAGCTGTCAATTTCTTATACTCCCACGCTTCGCTCGTCCGCTACCATTGACAGCAAATAGTTAGTTTTTCTAAAATTTGATAAAGATTTAACTGCTATGTCTCTTTTTAAGGGCCTTATTTTCCGTTTTTAACAATTTTAAGGCTATTTATATATTTTATACCAAAGCCAAAATAAAAAGCCCTCAGCGAGTTTTTAGAGGGATAAATTACAAAACCTGGGCGATTAATAATATCTTCTTGTCTTTTTTGCAAAACGTAAGTGTATAAGGAATTATACAAATTCTTTTTGATTTCGTCAGGTTCATTGACAAAAGCCTCAAACAATTCTTGAATATCAACAATTTAGTGAATTTTTTTGCTTAAAATCTGTCTTAAAAGTTGTCTTCGGCAACAATCAAAATTATTTCTTTTAACCGGGCAAATTACAAGTTTAATCCGAACAAGCCC
>NZ_AZFZ01000105.1 GCF_001435895.1 Lentilactobacillus parafarraginis DSM 18390 = JCM 14109
AAGACGAAACAGGGCTAATGACATTCATGCAGGCTAAACACGTTCAGAAAGGCTCACAGGCCGGTTTAATCAAGGACGTCCAAAAGAAAGGCAAAAAACGAGCTAGTCCCCAACTATTCTCGCTATCTAGTCTCCAAAGTGCCATGAATAAACGTTATCACGCCAGCGCCAGCCAAACCTTAGCGGCTATTCAAAGCTTATACGAAGACAAACTACTCAGTTATCCCCGCACCGATTGTACTTATATCACTGATGAAGAATTTGAGTATTTAGTGGCTAATCTGCCGAAGTATCTGGGTGTGGTCTCTAAGCCAGTCGCTTTAACCAATACCACCCCAAATAAGCGCTATGTTAATGGAAAAAAGGTTGAAGAACACTACGCCATTATCATGACTAAAGTCGTGCCGACGAAAGAGAAACTAGCTAGCTTGCCTAAATTACAGCAACAAGTCTACGACCTGGTTTTAGGAACCCGTCTAGTATCTTTTAAGAACTATCTTCAGGAAGGCCAATACAACCATTTGAAGACTGCTGTTAAGGGCGCGTTCACAGTTTTTCCAAAGTCGCCGACATTTGTCTAGCCAACTCCATGAACGTTCAATGATCCATCGTTGCGGTAACACCGTGAACGTATGCAACTCGTTGCGTTTAGCTACCGTCGTCTTAGCATTCAAAATGAGCTTCACCTGATCCGCAAAGTCATTGCCAGTGTAGCCACCATCAACCATGACATGCTGAACCAGCTCTAAATTTTGGCTAGCCAAACTAATAAACATAGCCAATGCACCTGAACGATCTGATACATTAGCTCGTGTCACGAGAACGGCTTGTGGTAAACCATTAATATCAACCGCCATATGACGCTTAATCCCTGAAATCTTTTTGCCGCCATCGTAGCCACTATTTTTCGTTAAATCAGTGGTTTTAACACTTTGAGCATCAACAATCACAAACGACGTTCGGGCCGATCGGCCCTGTGCAAAGCGATAGTAAGCAACAGTTTTTTTAAAAGACTTTCTAATAGTGAATCGGCTGTCGGGTCTGGTTTATCTCGCCACATATCGTAATAGTGGTAGACAGTGTGCCATTCCGGGAAATCGTGCGGTAATTCACGCCATTGACACCCTGTAGTAAGCGAGTAAAGGATGGCATTGAATACGTCACAAAGATCATAACGACGCGGTCTTGTATGCTTGCGGAAGTTTTCTAAATCAGGTTGTATTAACGCAAATTGCGCTCGAGAAATATTGCTTGGATAATCTGGCATGACAAACTCCTCAGTCGGTTTTCCACAATTCTACCAGATTCAGCAGATACTAGACAGGTTCTAAGAGGCATTTCACCATACTAACAAGAAAACCAAAAATTCCCAGATCATTAATTTAACATATCGTATCAAACCACGTCTGGAATATTATCTAGGCGTTTTTTTAATGTCATGGTATTTTCTGGCATAAAGGTTGCATTATTGTGACTACGGTTGTAAACTAATAAGTGTTAAGAGGCTACAAACGTAAACTTAGAATTCAATTAATGGAGGAAGCCAATTGAAGGATGCAAAGAATGTAACCATCACCGATTCTGAATGGATGGTTATGAGAGCAATTTGGACAATGGGACATGCGACTAGTCGTGAACTAATCGATGCTATGAACGAATTAGAAGGCTGGTCAGCTTCAACAACCAAAACGCTACTTCACAGGTTGATTCAAAAACAGGCGGTTTCGCAGCATGGCGGCAGTCGACCATTCACGTATAAGCCGGTTGT
Organism: Lentilactobacillus parafarraginis DSM 18390 = JCM 14109; assembly: GCF_001435895.1. Lineage (GTDB taxonomy): Bacteria > Bacillota > Bacilli > Lactobacillales > Lactobacillaceae > Lentilactobacillus > Lentilactobacillus parafarraginis. The sequence goes on from NZ_AZFZ01000105.1 coordinate 1,769, forward strand.
TGGCGAGAAGGAATCAATGGCGGCAGCGGCAGATGATTTGTTTGACCATATGTGTGCGATGCGGGCTGGTTCAACAATTGCCGGCGTTATTCAGTCAAGGGAACTCTCACGGGCGGATATTGCGAACTTACAGGCGATTCTAGCTGAAAAGGCCAAAACAGCGCCCGAGGAAGTTCAGTGTAACTGCTTGCCAGGTGATCAAACGTGTTAAGACTGTGGTGTTCTGTCTACTTTTAGGATTGCTGCACAAAAATCCAGAATCTGGGATTTCTGATGGCGGAAATTTATGAATTTTTGTCGTAATTCTCATTCATATAGTGGCATGGTGCTCCGCAAAGCAGAAGCCTAAATATAAGAACCTGGTGGAAAAATCCCGAGCCCGGAGATTTCCACACAAGGAACTTATATTCCGGCTTCTAACCGCTTTGCTACGCACACTTATTTTTAGGGGGTCGATAATCATGGCAAATAAAGAGGACCATATGAACATGAAAAACATGAGTGCTAAGAATATGGAAAATAATGAATCAAATATGAGTCATATGGATCACGATATGACCGAAACGGATCATAATCAAATGAACATGGACCACGATATGGCTGAAATGGATCACAGCCAAATGAACATGAATCACGGTGATATGGATATGGCTGGGACTGACATGATGATGCACGGTGGCTCAATGATGCATATGGGGAATTTGAAAGTTAAATTTTGGGTCTCCGTTGTCTTAGCGATTCCAGTTTTACTGTTAGCACCAATCATGGGTTTAAACGTTTCCATCCTTAGTTTCAGTTCACCGCTAATTGTTGGCATTATCATCGTTTTGTTTGATACAGCACTTTACTTTTATGGCGGAATGCCATTTTTAAAGGGGGCTAAAGCGGAAATTCAGAATAAATCTCCTGAAATGATGACGCTAGTAACCCTTGGAATTTCCGTTTCGTATTTCTACAGTTTGTACGCATTTATTGCCAACAACTTCTTGAACCCGGCAAATCATGTAATGGATTTTTCGTTCGAACTTGCAACCCTGATTTTAATTATGCTTCTAGGACACTGGATTGAAATGAATGCATTGATGGGGGCTGGGGATGCCTTACAAAAGATGGCGGCCCTGTTGCCTAAGACGGCCCATCTAGTTACAGATAATGGTGAAACAAAAGAAGTGCCAGTATCTGATTTAAAAGTTGGTCAAGCTTTCCAAGTGCGTTCAGGTGAGAGTATTCCAGCCGATGGTGTTATTACGGCTGGGGAGTCGACCGTGAATGAAGCACTGGTAACCGGTGAATCTGCTGCCGTTACCAAGAACGTTGGCGATAAGGTCATTGGTGGTGCAACCAACAATAATGGGACGCTAACGGTTAAAATTAGTGGTACTGGTGACTCCGGCTATCTTTCTCAAGTAATGAAAATGGTTCAAAATGCCCAGCAAACTAAATCTAAAGCAGAAGATAAAGCTGATTTAGTTGCCAAGTATCTATTTTACGCGGCATTTGTTGTTGGGATTATTGCTTTCTTTGCCTGGTTACCCCAGGGATTGGCGACTGCAATGACGATCATGGTGACCGTCTTCGTGATTGCTTGCCCGCATGCATTAGGATTAGCGATTCCATTAGTGGTTTCTCGTTCTACTACGATTGGCGCTCAAAATGGGCTATTAGTTCGAAATCGCCAAGCCATTGAAGCAAGTCAACATGTTAGCCACGTTCTCTTGGATAAAACTGGCACGTTAACAGAAGGTAAATTTACGGTGAATGCATTGATTCCAAATGATGGGATTGACGAAACAACGTTATTAAGCCGACTGGCCGCCCTTGAAAATAATTCGACTCATCCGCTGGCCCAAGCAATCATTACTGAAGCCCAAGCGAAGGACATTGAAGTCGTTGCGGCTGAAAAGTCTCAAAATATTCCGGGCGTTGGTATTTCCGGTAATGTTGATGGCACTGACTATACGATTGTTAATGGTAACTATTTAACGAAGCAAGGGATCAGGTTTGACGAGGCCGCTGCTGATAAATGGGCTGCTAAGGGTAATTCCGTCAGCTTCCTATTGCAGGGCACCCAAGTTCAAGGAATGGTTGCTGAAGGCGACACCATCAAAGCGGGTGCTAAGGAATTAATTAGTGGTCTTCAGAGGCGAGGAATTACCCCCGTAATGCTCACTGGCGATAATCCAAAAGCCGCGGAACACGTTGCTAACTTACTAGGATTGACTGAATTCCATGCAGGCCTATTACCAGATGATAAGCAAAAGATTATTGCTGATTATCAAGCAAAGGGCAATCACGTCATCATGGTTGGTGACGGCGTAAATGACGCACCAAGTCTTGCCGCGGCCGATATTGGAATTGCAATTGGTGCCGGAACCGATGTTGCCATTGATTCCGCTGATGTTGTGTTGGTTAAATCAGAACCCAGCGATATTTTACATTTTCTTGATTTGGCTAAAATCACAAATCGGAAAATGGTTCAAAATCTCTGGTGGGGAGCAGGCTACAATATTGTCGCAATTCCACTCGCTGCCGGTGTGTTGTCATTTATTGGAATCATTCTAGACCCAGCCGTTGGTGCTGTGGTCATGGCGATGTCGACAATTATCGTGGCAATTAATGCGATGGGATTGACTGGTGAAAAGATTAAAAACGTGTAATTAAGTGATGACAAAAAGAGGAGAAAGATCAGCTGGTAGTCTGGTCTTTCTCCTCTTTTTGATCATCATGTTAATTACTTATCTGGTTGCTCAGTTAATTTCGCCAATTTTTGATGCAGCCTAATGTCATATTGCCTGGTAATTGGCATTAACACCGCGACCACCCCGCAAATGGCAGCACCGATTCCTGCAATCACAAATAGGCGTTCAATGCCAATCACATCAGCTAGGGGACCGGCAAAAATTAAGCCAATTGGTTCACCTAGATTCAACAAAGAATTCAAAACGCCTAGAATCCGCCCTAACTCTTCTGCTGGATAACTTTGTTGAATCATGGTAGATTGTAAAATTAATCCGAACGCTGTT
>NZ_AZFZ01000106.1 GCF_001435895.1 Lentilactobacillus parafarraginis DSM 18390 = JCM 14109
GAAATTGGCTCACTTTATTTTAGCAGTTACAGCAAGTTCCTTTTACAAGAATCATTGAACACAAACATTTTGAATTTGGTAAGGGAGATAAGGGCAAAACAATCATTACTCACGAATATCCTCAACCATGGTATCGTGGTGATGAACCATATTATCCCATTAATGATAAAAATAACAATCAAAAATATAAAGATTATACCAAGTTAGCCCAATCGGTTCCCAACATTATTTTTGGTGGACGACTAGGCCAGTACCGTTATTACAACATGGATCAGACGATTATGGCTTCTTTACAATTAGTAAAAAGAGTTTTAGAAGATAAGGAATAATATATGCAAATTGTTAAAAACTACTTATATAATATTTTTTATCAGGTTTTTATTTTGCTAGTTCCTATAGTTACTACACCATATTTGGCTAGAGTTATCGGACCAGTTGGTGTTGGGATCAATTCCTATACTAATGCAACTATCCAATACTTTATTCTTTTCGGCAGTATAGGAATTAATCTATATGGGAATCGCCAAATAGCATTTGTTCGTAATGATCGTAAATTACTCACTCAAGCTTTTTATGAGATTTATATTTTGAGGATTATTTCAATTGCACTAGCCTACTTGGCCTTTTTAATTTTCTTGCTATTTACTAATAAATTTCAAGTATATTATTGGGCGCAATCTGTTTCACTGATTGCGACGGCATTCGATATATCTTGGTTTTTCATGGGTGTTGAAAATTTTGCAGTCACTGTTCTAAGAAATTTTGTTGTTAAAATACTTACGGTTATTAGCATCCTAACTCTTGTTAAATCTTATTCCGACTTAACACTTTATATTTTTATATTGTCAATATCTTTATTAATTGGGAATTTAACTTTATTTCCTAATTTAAGGAAATACATTGGTAAGCCGGATTTAAAATCTATGGATATCTTGAAACATATAAGGCCAGCTGTGATTTTATTTGTTCCTCAAATAGCTACTCAAGTATATTTAGTTTTGAATAAAACAATGATAGGTCTAATTACATCTGTTCAAGCAGCTGGATATTTTGATCAATCAGATAAAATTGTTAAAATAACTTTGGCAATAGTTACAGCAACTGGGACCGTAATGTTGCCTCATGTCGCCAATGCCTTTGCTAATAAGGAGTATCAGAAAACCAAAAATTATTTGTACAGGAGTTTTTCCTTCGTTTCAGCAATATCAATTCCAATGTTTTTGGGGTTGTTAGCAATTGCTGACAAATTCATTCCGTTATTTTTAACGGCTAAATTTAATGAAGTTATTCCAATTATTATGATTGAATCAGTAGTAATCTGGTTGATAGCTTGGAGTAATGCTATTGGTACACAATATTTGTTGCCTACAAACCAAAGTAAAGCATATTCAATGTCTGTTATCTTAGGCGCTGTTATTAATTTGCTGTGTAATATTCCCCTGATTGTTTTATGGGGGGCACTGGGTGCTTCCATAGCTACAGTTATCTCTGAGGCAACTGTAACAAGTTACCAATTATGGACAATTCGTAAGCAGGTCGATTTTCATAAACTATTTTTTGAAACTTATAAATATTTTTTATCAGGGTTATTAATGTTTATAGTGGTTATTTACATTAATAGATTACTCCCATCAAGTTGGCTAATATTAATAATGGAAATTATAATAGGAATTATAGTCTACGTTATTGCTTTATTTATCTTAAGGGCTTCGATTCTTAGAAATTTTAAAGAGCTAATTAGCGTACAAAAATAATTAATGAATAGTTTTTTAGACATTATTGGATGTCCATACTAATAGTGCAGATTAGCATTGAGTAATTTGTTAGATCAGGGGGATAAAGATAATTTTAAAAAATTGATCCGGTAATTCCATCGGAACCGACCATTATAACCATAAGAGAAAGTAGGTACAAGGGTTTTGTCATTTTAGGAAATCATGCAGTTATGATCATCACTAAACATAATTTTTCAAAATGTACAATATGGCGAAAAAAATGTTACGCAAAGTAATTTGATACAGCTTGATTTGTTGATAGGAGTTTTTTTGCAAAATTGTATTGAGATTTAATTTAGGCCTAAAATGGTTTTTAAAACTGCGTTTATTAGCAATAACATCATTTGTCGTCTAATAAGCAATGTTTTAGAAATAGGTTGTTCAGCATAAGTCAAATTATCTCAATAATATCTTAATACTAATGAAAATCGTTATTTTTGGTCTTCATTGGTATTTTATTATAATCAAAATCACATTTTTTCTAAAAATATTTAACAGGAGATCAACTGGTTTAATTTTTGAGATGGATCAGGTGGCAAATTGTGTTAATAAAGGGCAACTATAACGAATTGTCCATCTTAGAGTAGTGTATTTATCATATACAATTTCTTCAACATATCATTTGGGCCTACCCTATTGTATCCAGCTAAAATATGTATTATCATTAGTTACATATAAGTGATCCGGAGGCGTTCTGAAAATGACAAAAATTGGTTACGCACGTGTTAGTACTCGTGAGCAAAATCTAGCCCGGCAAATTGAACAACTACAAGCAGCTGGAGTAACAAAAATTTTTCAAGAGAAACTTTCTGGAAAAAATGCTGCCCGCCCACAACTTCAAGCCATGCTGGATTATCTTCGTGACGATGATGAGGTAATTGTGCTAAGTTTAGATCGGTTAGGTAGAAATTCAGCCGATTTAACAGAAATTATGGAAGCTATTCGCCATAAGGGGGCCACCTTAAACATTTTAAATTTACCGAGCTTTAATAGTATTGAAGATCCTAACTTACGTAACTTGATTACCAATATCATTATTGAGCTTTATAAGTATATGGCCCAAGAAGAACGTGAGACAATCAAAGTAAGACAGCGACAAGGGATTGAAATTGCTAAACGGCAAGGAAAATATCATGGTAAAGTCCGTGAATATGGACCACATTCACCGAATCGACAGAAACGTTATATTTATAAAGAAGCCTGTCGTTTGCTAACGCGCCGGGAACAGGGAGAAGAATTAACCAAACGGCAGATCGCGCGGATGTTGGGGATTGCCCCAGTTACCCTCTATCGGATCGAAAAGTATCGAGCGGAAGACCAAATTAAAGCAGCTAATTGATAAAGAAGCTCGTAAAGATCCAGATAAGACAAAAGTTGCCAATTTTGCCCATCATGTGGCATACTCTGAAATTAAATGAAGGTGGTTTAACATGACTAAGCTCTGGTGTGCCAAGATCCAATTGACAACTAAACAGCGTACCTATCGCTTTTCTAATGATTTACAATTGGCCTTAAACCAAACGGCACACCCCCAGCAAATTTTACAAGCATTGATTGTCGTTCCTTTGGCCCCCTACACTGATAAGCAACAACCACCGATGGGAGTTGGCAAGATTCAGAAGATTTATAAAATGGCTTGGTTTAAAACCAGAGGCCTGCCAATTACACGAGGTCAATTGATGGGAGCAGCCTACTGGACCGAACGTCCGTATGTCCAAGTTACCAGATATTTGACTCATAATTATGTTTGGTGGAGTCAACAACAAATTAGCAAAGACATTACCTATTGGCAACGTCAATTTTATCATCAAACGGCTTATCACAGTCCCCTTTGGCAGAAAATTACCAATTGGCGGATTCGACGCCAATTAGGGCGAATTAAGCGGCAACGTTGGCAAAAGAATATTCAGTATTGGCATATTTAAAATAGTCTGGTTAAACTGTTGGCACATAGCGTTGCTTAGATAACCAATAATCATAACTACCCGTAAAACGGGTAGTTTGCTCTAGGGCTATAAGACCTATGTACTAGCCAGTGTCTCAAGGCGCTGGCTTTTGTGTATCAAAGCCAAACTGCTCTTGTCACTTTTGCGACCGCTTTAAGCGGTACTGTTATTACTTGCCTTGACCCTTAAAAGGGTCTTCATATTCCCTGACACTCAACCGATCCTGCGCTTGATCATGTTTTTCTTGATCACGAATATATTTCCTGATGGTGGCTTCATTAAGCCCAACCGTGCTAACGTAATAGCCGACTGACCAAAAGTGTCGGTTCCCAAATTTATACTTCAAATTCGTATGCTGGTCGAACATCATCAAGGCCGATTTACCTTTTAAATAACCCATAAAACTGGCAACACTTAATTTGGGTGGGATGCTTACCAACAAGTGGACGTGGTCTGGCATCATATGTCCTTCCAATATCTTTACGCCTTTATACTGGCATAGCAAGCGAATATCATCTTGTAAGTCACGTCGATATTGATTATAAATTATTTTTCTCCTATACTTTGGAGTGAATACGATATGGTACTTACACAGCCACTTGGTATGTGCAAGACTGTTTAGTTTATTCGCCATTTCTGACGTCCCCTTTCGATTTTGAATGTTTGGCCCTGACACCTACATTCTAAATCTGATGGGGGCGTTTGGGTTTAACCATTTTGCTAACCGCCCGTAAAGCGGGTGGTTTTTTGTTTCGCACGCTTTAGCGCACTCAACCGGGCCTAAAGGCATAATATAAAAGGGCTCCGAAAATTAATTTCTCGGCACCCTTTGTTTAGTCAAAAGTCTATATTCTTATAGGTTAATCATATTATTCAGCCTGAACCATTAATTATCTAAATACCATTCCACCATCTATTAATAGTGATTGACCAGTCATATAATCCGAATCTGGACCCGCTAAGAAACTGTTTGAGATCTCTAAAAGCGG
>NZ_AZFZ01000107.1 GCF_001435895.1 Lentilactobacillus parafarraginis DSM 18390 = JCM 14109
TTTCAAAATAGCGTTTGTCTTCAGTCTGAGGTGGGAGCAAGCTCCCACCAATCCTGTTTAGTGCAAATCCCTATAAGCCATGTTTTGTGCTTGCAAATTTCCAGGAACAAAACTGCAAGTAGTAATCATCTATCTGAGAAATGCGAACATCTCTCCCCCACACTTGGTTCAATTTCCGTGTGTGAAGCTCCCCTACCAAAGTTTGGGTTTCCCGCTCGAGGGGTTTACCGCGTTCCATTGATACTGTTTCCAATATCATTCGTCACTGTGGCACCTTAGGGACTTATCAGCATAGCAAAGCCTTAGCGTCAAAGTCCGCCGTAACTCTTATTCAGAGTTCCCCGGCTTATTTTTTCACCGAGCACGAACACTACAAGCATCTCAGCCTGTGCGAGAATGGACTTTCCTCAGCCGTAATACTACGACCGCAATTACTCAGGATCTGCACCGAATTATTAACGGTTAACTAACTTACAATCGGTGCGATTCGTTAGAACCACTATCTAATTGTGATCCAAAAACCCGTCGTTCCAAATTGGAGAGTCGCTTCAAAATATCCATGTTAGTCGCACTGGACATTTGTTGGGTGGCAGCCGTGCGGGTTCCAGTGGAAGCGCTTCGCATTGGTTGACTCCCCGAGACAGCTAACTGTTTGTTCAGTTCATCAACTTGGACCTTCAGTCGTTCGTTTTCATCGCTTAATTCAGTTAACTGCTTATTGAAAGCCTCATAATCTTTAATGATATTATCTAAAAAGCTATCAACATCGTTTGGATCATACCCACGCATTTTCTGACGGAACTCTTTTTGGAGGATATCTTTTGGAGTATAGTTAATGTTTTCCATTTATTGGTTACACCTCGTCTTAATTTGCAACAAACCACTAAAATAATATCATACATTAATCATCTTGGGAACCATTATTTAAGTTTTCTTGATATTCATCCGCGGCACTCTGGAGATCATCAAACGTGATCAGCCGATAAGGGTACGGGTGACTCTCTGCAAACCGCTTTATTTTATCGAAATCGTACTGGGATTTCCCTGCATTATCTAAATCATATATCATTATCACTTGGTCCGTATGGGTTAACATAAATTCTTGATAATTTCTTAACTGTTGCGGTGATTCATACGGACGCTTGCTAACGCTGGCTGAAAAGTCCACCATCCCGCTAAGCTTGTGAAGTTTCAGCTGATTGGCTTCGTTCCAATTACTCCCAAATTCCGCAAACGGTAACATCATTGCCGTTTGAAACTCATTGGGATACTTAGGCTTGAGTCGTTCAGCGGCCTCCAAAGCCCACTGTTCCACACCTAATTGACCCCCTGAAATAATCCAGTCAGTACCATCCATAATCGCCTGAGTTAGCTCATTTGTCAACACATAGTCAATAACCTTACGTTTTGGTTCATCATCTTTAAAAATTCCTAATTCGTAGCTGCGATAGCCGGTTATCCATAGACGGCTCAAGATATCACCCATTCATAAAACATTTTTCAATCAAATCCACACTTGCTATAATATCATTATTAAAACTATTTTAAACAAAGTTGCAGTACAATGTACATATTGATGTTAAAAGGGAGTTCGATTATATGACAATTAAATACCCGGACGGCCATCAATTTCATCAAAAGCCAACGACTGACAGTTATCATCATAGTGAATCCGTTAACTTCTCAAATCGGGGGATGACACTGGAAGCCGAGCTAAATGAAAGTAACCAATTCTACTTAAGTCACGAGATTGCCGTTATTCACAAAAAACCAACACCCATTCAAATTGTCTCGGTCGATTACCCGAAAAGAAGTGCCGCCCGAATCAAGGAGGCTTATTTTAGGCGGGCTTCCACAACTGATTATAACGGCGTTTATCAGGGACGCTACATTGATTTTGATGCCAAGGAAACCAAAAATAAAACATCATTTCCTTTAAAAAATTTTCATAAACATCAGGTCGAACATATGAGACAATGTTTAAAGCAAGACGGAATTTGTTTTGCGATTATCAAATTTATTAGTGATCAATCCGTATTTCTGCTGCGTGCGTCAGACCTTATCAGCTATTGGGATAAACAAACGGCCGGTGGGAGAAAGTCAATTCCCCGCAAAACTATTGAAAAAATCGGCGTCCTGATTCCTTACCAAATCAATCCCCTGTTACCCTATCTGCATGCGGTTGATACGATCATTCACTAATATCATCGAAGGAGAAATCTATGTCACAGAATAATCCTCACAAGTCACGTACTGACATGAGACGGGGAAAACAGTTCACCAAAAAGCGGCGGCCATTTCGACGAATCATCAAAATCGGCCTCAGTTTGATTGCACTGCTAATCCTGTTTGGTGCCGGACTCTTTGCTTTCTACGCAGCCAGCGCTCCCCAGATTACTAGAACCGCCCTTTCCAGCGACAATTCAACCAAAATTTATGATTCAACTGGTAAAGTTATTTCAAGGTTGGGCAGTCAAAACCGGGATTACGTTAAATCAGATAAAATTCCCGCAACGTTAAAGCAGGCGGTTGTTTCAATTGAAGATCGCCGCTTTTATAAACACCACGGCGTTGATCCCATTCGAATTGTTGGTGCCGCGCTTTCTAACCTCACCGGCTCATCACTGGGCATGCAGGGCGGCAGTACCCTGACCCAGCAACTCGTTAAGCTATCGGTATTTTCAACGGCTGCCAGTGATCGAACTTTGAAGCGAAAAGCCCAGGAAGCATGGCTGGCAATTAAAGTTGAAAATAAATATTCGAAATCGCAGATTTTGGAATTTTATATTAACAAGGTCTACATGGGCAACGGGGTTTACGGGATGCAAACCGGCGCGGAGTTCTATTACAACAAAACCCTTGGTCATTTGACGTTGGCCCAGCTGGCACTGCTGGCCGGTATGCCCCAGTCACCAAAATATTATAATCCCTACCTATACCCAAAGTATGCCACCGAACGTCGAGACGAAGTTCTGAATGCGATGGTTAAAAATAAGGCTATCACCCAAGCTCAGGCACAACGAGCAAAGAATACCAGTGTTAAAAGTGGCCTTGCCAAAACTTATACGAAGACCAGCGGCTCAGCCACCACTTCCCATTACGTCGACGCCTATCTTAAACAAACTTTAGAGGAGCTTAAAGCCAAGGGCTACAAGGCTAATAGTGGGTTAAAAGTCTACACGAACCTGAACATGAACGCCCAAAAGAAACTCTATACGGTTTCGAATAACGATCCAAGCATTGCCTACCCCAGCAACCGGTTCCAGGTTGGGGCAACCCTGGTTAATGTGAATAATGGTAAGGTTATGGCCATGCAGGGAAGCCGCAAAACCAAGGTCGCATTTGGATTAAACCGCGCCGTTCAATCCAGCCGGTCATCCGGATCGACCGCAAAGCCAGTCATGGATTATGGACCAGCAATCCAATATCTTAAATACCCGACTTACCAACCGGTCCGTGATACGCCATACGTTTATCCCGGAACTGATAAAAACGTCATGGATTTTGATAATAAATATCAAGGCACCATCACCATGCGAAAAGCGTTGGTTGAATCACGAAACATTCCAGCCATCCGAACTTTGGAAAACGTTGGTGTGTCAAAAGCAACTGGATTTTTAAAAAATCTTGGAATGAGCTTTAAAAAGCCCCTGGAACTTCAAAACGGAATTGGGCTGTACGTTTCTTCTGAGCAATTAGCAGCTGCATACGCTGCCTTCTCTAATGGTGGGACCTATTACAAGCCTTACATCATTAATCGAATCGTTCAGGCTAATGGCGTCGTTAAGAAGTTTCATCCAAAGGGCAAACGGGCTATGTCACCGGCAACCGCATTTATGATCACCAACATGTTAAAGGGCGTAATGACTGACGCAAACGGTTCCGGAACGGCTGCCAAGATTTCTGGCCTCTATGAAGCTGGTAAAACGGGAACAACCCAATATCCGGATAACTACATTAATCAAGTCCCTGCCGATTCTTCAATGGATGCCTGGTTCTCAGGATATACGAAAAACTATTCGCTTGCGATTTGGACGGGTTATGATCACCAGTTTAAGCCTAATTCCTACATTACCGAACCTGAAACTCAAATCTCCCAGCAAATTTATAAATCTGTGATGAGCGATATTTCTCAGGGGCAGCCGAATGTTGACTGGACAAAACCTGACGATGTCGTCGCAACCGATCGCGGCGGCCAGACCGAGTACTACGTTGCTGGGTACCCCGGAACGGTTACTGACAATACCAGTCAAGCGGCTGGCAGTTACTCCGTTGAAAGCTCGTCAACGACAAACGGGGCTGTTACGACCGCCCCTCGTAGTAACGGTGAAACCCAGAGCAGTTCCCGTGAGTCATCACAAACGGCCTCAACCACCCAAGAGCCGAGCGGTAGCGGCTCATCCTCTGGTGATGGTGACAACAACAATAGTTCCACAACTTCGAGTTCATCAGCTGATAATAGTTCAAGCAATGACACAACCGGCGGTGATAACTCAAACTCGTCAAATGACTCCCAGTCTGGAAACAATAATGATGTAAATGATAATCAATAGTCTTAGTTGATTGGATACAAAAGAGGATGCCCGTTGGACATCCTCTCAGACTGAAGACAAACGCTATTTTGAA
>NZ_AZFZ01000108.1 GCF_001435895.1 Lentilactobacillus parafarraginis DSM 18390 = JCM 14109
TGAAATAAAGTTTTCAGACGGACCCTAGTTTCAGAATGGTTTTTCAGCAAGCTCGATCTGCCGTTCTGTTCCTCCTCACTATTAGTTTTGAATCATTCATGATTCACTTAAACCATAGTGTGCTTATGAAAATCATACCACGACAGCGTCACGACAATAACCCGACAGTTGGAAAATCAAGGATAAGGCCGGTTAAATCTACTTAAGTTTTAGAGGTTCGCGAACCATCTCAGCGGTGGTTTTTATGGGCGCGTTTATTTCGTATAATTTTTTGCTTCAAAATCAGCGGCTGGCATCTGTCTTCAGATGGAATCCGTTCAACATGATTAATTTGACCAAGAAGTATTATAATGCGTCGATGGTGCAGTCGACTTATTTAACTAATATGCAGCTGACCTTGGGGACCGATTGCTTATAGCTTTGTGCTACTGATTGCCGGCTACCTCATATTTCGCAAGAAGCNGTTTTAGTCCAGTAACGGTTTTCATTTTGCCAGCACGACGTTAGATGGAACTGGGCGCGACTCCGCTTGAATGCTGGTATCCTGAGGTGAATAAAGCCCAACGCCGATCTGTGTATAACTTGAATTTGCAAGCAATTCGACCATCGACTTAATGAGTATTTCAAGGTCAGCTGCGATCCGATCGACAAATTTGTTGCCGGTTTTTTCTGAGTTATGGCTGGTATCTTCAAATCAGTCCGGACTATATGTATCCGAATCACTTTTGGTAAGCTTAAGATTATTTAGGAACAGGGTCAGACCGAATTCCTGAAAAACGCTGGATCAGAGCATTGAATTTGTCTTAATGACTCACAAATGGTGAAGAATTCGAGAAAATTAGGATACCCCCAAAGTCAAAGCTTTAGCTTTGAGGGTATCTTTTACGAGTAATATTATTTGTATGACTTGACTAGTTTGTTAAAGTTGGTAATTCCTAACCCAGTTGCCTGATTATACACTGTTCCTGGTTGGCCAACAAAGTACAGGTTTGAATTATTGGTGGTACTGTTTAGGGGCGTAAACGGTGAATCGGCTTGTTGTGCCAATTGATAAATCTGAGGATTCCAGAATCCCATTCGTTTCCGGCCGGGCTGGCTGTTAATTAACGCCACCATCGCTGCATACTGTGGTGAAGCAATGCTAGTGCCGCTAGCACCGCCCCAAACTTGCCTTGGATTTCTTGCGCTTTTCTGATAGATATAGTAGCCCGTAGCAGGATCAGCGTCTGCAGAAATGTCTGGGTAGTTTCTACCCCAGTTGGTTCCATGTACAAGCACCGGGTCAACTGAAGGCTGGTTTAACGCTGACAAATAGTTTCGAGCGGCAAAGGTATTAACGCCCGGGACATTTAGCTGATAAGTTGGCGTGTTGTATTGGTGACTAAAACCACCTGTGCTTCCTGCTGAGTTAGATAACAGGATGAACGGATTGTTTTGAAGAGCACTGGGGTGCTTTTGCAAAAGGGGCCAGACATAATCAGATCCCCAAGCCCGCTCTTTAGTATTCACGACCCTACCAAATTTGGTTTTAACGTTGAACGGCAGGGTAGTTCCTCCGACAGAAGTGATGAATGGATTGCTGTCAAAGAAATCCGAAGAAACTAAGGTGCGATCAAAAAATAATCGATTTTTAATAACTGATTTAACCATATAGTTGTAACCGCCCGCATCCCCTGAAGCCGTGAAGTTAGAGATTCCTTGAATTGCCCCCTGAGCTAGCACCAGGGATAATAATTGTCGGTACTGTGGGGTTAGCAGTTGCCGATGACGTAAAATTCGAATTAACCCACTATCTAGTAGCCCCCAACTATTGGTAGTACTGCTAACAACATTATCATTAAATGCTTGTTCATAGGCATCTACAAAGTTCGTTAGGGTTGGATTGGGGGTATTAATCAAGTAAACTTTAACATTTGCCTTTGGTGCGATTGATCCGGCATATTCAGTATCCATGGTTGTTTCACTTGAACTACGAACGGTTTTCTTTGGTTCATAAAATGGTGAACGGACATTTTTGATTTGAAGTCGATTATGATTGGTTGCAGCTTTTTCATGTTGCCAGAATTTAAGAACGTTTTGTTTTTCAACGCCTTCAAAAGCAATGATTCCGACTGTTTGCCCCTTTCCGGTTAATCCGGCCTTATATAATGGTGTTACATGATAGTGAGTGGTGAACTGATTGGTGAAGCCGCTTAGATGTCGCTGTCCTTTTTCTGGGCGCCGAACAAATGGCAGTAAAGTATTCAGCCCTACATAATAGCGACTGTGATCAGTTAAGCCAATAACTGTTACTACAGACTTGATTAATTGGTTGGAAATTTTAGGCGCTTTAGCACCAAACTGAAGGGGATTCTGATGGTATTGTGCAGTCGTGAAGTTGAAATGGAAGACATGTTCGATCATACGCGCCTTGCCAGAAGCCTGGATGATTAACCGATTCTTAAAAACCCGAGACTTTAATGAATGCCGCTTAAGAAATCGTTGCCATTGAGAAATGGTTCCTTGTGAGGCTCCAAACTGCTTACCAAATTCATTTGGCGTTAAATAGTGTTTGAATTTGGGATTACCCGGTGTATTAATTTCAATTGCATTTTTTTGAACACTAAAGGTGTTAGGTGACTTTAAAATAATATCAAACTGTTCAATCTGATTAGGTTTAACGGGAGTTGCTTTTAAGTTTTTTGCAGTGGTCATCATTTTGTAAACCCCTGGGACATTTATTGACTGTAACGACTGTGGATTGACATGTTCACTAGCTTGGACTGTCATTTCTTCAATCCCTACAAAGGCTGATATTAACACAATTATTGGCATGACTATTTTTCTGATTTTCATTTCCCTCACCTCTAGGGACATTATAGTTCAGTGGTGATCATCATCACCAGCTGGATCCTATATTTTCAACTAGATTAATTCATATGTTCCGCCGCATGGTCTTTACCAACCATATTTGGTAAACTTAATCTGAAAAGTAAAAACACAGTTCCGGTTGGTAGTCCGGACACGGTGGTCAATCACCTCAGTATCCTTCCTCCTAGGTCGTCCGGCTTTTCGCAACAACTTATAGGAGGATCTATCACATGGTAAAAATTCAAAGTCAGTTGACAATTGTGTTTGACCCACCGTTTTACAAAGGAATCTTTGAAAGACGGACGGCTGGCAGTTACGAAGTTGCTCAGATTGTGTTTGGCCCCTCGGAACCTAAAACGCCGGCTATTAGTGACCTGATAAAGAATGGCTGGGCGAAAGTTCATTTTTATGGCGCTGATCCTGGTTCAAAAACCGCGTTGGCCGGAAAAACGAAGGTTAACCCGAAGCGACTGCAACGATTAGCTCGCAAAGCGGTGACGGTCAACACGAACACAAAGGCTCAGACGGCGTTAAATGTACAGTTCGAAAAGGCAAAGGCGCATCGAAAGCGGAATCGTTCCGTGGAGAAGGCCAATGCAGAGGAGAACCGATATTTGCACCGAAGAGCTAAGCGACTCGCAAAGCACAAGGGTCACTGATTTCAAACAACAGATAGATGGTGAGGTTGCGGAAGTGCAGCCTTTTTCTTTTTGGAAAATGGTGCTAATCGAAAATGAGGTTAGGTTTATTGTAAGGCGTTAATTAGTTGAATTGAGGGGGCAGTAAAGTAACTTTGGTATATACTTTGATGGAAGTGATTTAATGGTTTAACGCTTTAATCGGAAAGGAAGATGTCAATTTGAATCAACTCCGTATACTTTCAAAGATTTCGTACATAGTTCATGGGAAAGGGCAACCTATCGTATTTCTTCACGGATTGGGACTTGATAGTCATTCTACCGAGTTGCTTTTCGAACCTATACTTCGGGATAGCGACTTTCAGCGAATTTACTTAGATCTACCTGGGATGGGCAAAAGCGCCTCAGATGTATTCCCCAGTAGTAACAACATTCTAAGATTACTCATTGAAGTAATTAGGAAAATTGTGGGGTCACAGCAGTTTATTTTGTACGGACATTCATTTGGTGGATATTTGGCGCAGGGGATCGCACTTAATTTAAAAGAGCAAGTAGCTGGCATGTTTTTAACTGCTCCTGTAATTACAGCCAATAGTTCGAAACGCAGAGTCGGAGAGCATGTCAATATATCTCAAACAAATTTGAATCCTGTTAGCAATTCGGAATATTTTGAAGACTTTTTGAGTATGGGAGTTATGATTAATCAACAGAGTTGGGAACTTTATCAGAAATTGATTATTCCCGGTCTTACACATGCTGATCAGTCTTTTTTAAGTAGACTTGCAGGAGAATATTCGCTCTCTATTGAACAAAAGCTAAAAAATGCCACCTATGAATTTTCGTTAGAAATCCTTGTAGGAAAAAACGATCAAGTAGTTGGTTATCAAGAGCAGGCAATTATAGGGCTGAAAAATGCTAATTGTGGCTTCGTTCTCTTAAATAAAGCCGGACATAACTTGATGATTGACCAACTTGAATTAGTTTGTCTTCATTTCAAAGTATTTGAGGCTGGGACATAAGTCCCGCCCATAAATA
>NZ_AZFZ01000109.1 GCF_001435895.1 Lentilactobacillus parafarraginis DSM 18390 = JCM 14109
GCCGCTTTTAGAGATCTCAAACAGTTTCTTACAACTACTACCACGATCAGGATCACCAACTAAAACTGATCTATCAAATCTATCGCCACCAAACTCACAAACGGGTCCACCAACTCAGTGAGTAACTGACGGGTACCAAGTTAATAAATCTCCATCCAAAACAGAATAATCACCTATAAATCCAAGCACTAGCGAACCTTTGGACAGCTTCTTAACTCCACTAACCGCACGGATCAGTTTACTTTTTCTAGTTATCGCTTATTATGAGCAAAACTGAACCTAGTCCTTTGAACTTGACTTTATCTTTTGAACTTTTCTTTGGCGGTTTTGATTTTGCAAAGGAGCAACGCGACTGACCCCTTTGGCTAGAGAGAGTTTTAAGCTTTGAGGGCAGATTTTGCCCCTTGATTTTATGAAAATATAAATTCAAGAGAATCAAAATCAACTTACCTTTTGGCCGTCGGTCGTCCGTCGCCCGTCAGTTGACTATGTATTTTGGGATTTTACTCCACTAACCGCCGTTCTCCTACTTTTCGGAGAAGCCAATGAATAGACGCCCTCATCAGCCCTGATCACACGTATTTTTATTAGTTCGGTAATCAGTCATGCGATTAGCCCCGGCACATTTCAGCGCCCGTCTAACCACCGTTCATTACGTAGCCCACACGTTCGGCCACCCAGCAACATAGTAATACTGAATGGCCTAGTGGGATTTTACTGCGGCGGCTCTCACGTGACCTGTCTATTTTTATGCCGGGCTTCCTTGAGCGGATGTCAATTAAGGTGCAGCTCGCCGTCATTCCCTTAATAAGTCCAAGACCCTTCATCGCTTCAATTAGCAACACGGTAGTTTGGCTTCTACCGTCAATAATTAAGTTGTGGCTCTCCCCACTCCCGGTTGCCCGAGTGATGGGGGCTGGACTTAATTAATCGCAATTAAAAAAGTCCTCGAGCAGATTACTGTTCAACCAATGCAAAGAAAAAGGCAAAATAGTAAATGCTTGAGGACTAAAAAAGGGTACACTTAATAGCACTCGACTAAAGACATTTTTTGAGCTATAATGACAACGTAATTTACATTGGAATGTTTTGAAATACGTCGTCCGCTGAACTCCCATTCAGCGGTCTTTTTCTTTTTATACTCAATTTGTAACCCGTTTTGATTACTCTTTCAATATAAGTTAATGAACTGAAAATAGCAACGGTAAATTTTAATGTTAGTACATGTATACATTACCACATAATTACAAATACTAATGTGTGAATGTATATTTGTAATTATTAGTATTTGTATACAAATATACGGCGATAAATACCGGTATAACAGCGTTTATTTAGGTGGTGTAATAATGTATAATTGTAAAAATGTAAAAAAATACACATGTAATAATGTATACATTATTACATGTGTATTTGTACTAATTAAATTGCTTTCACCCTTACTAAGTGTTAATGTATACATGTAATAAAAAGGGGAGAGCGTTTATGACGACAGTTTTAACTTTTTCAAATTTCAAAGGTGGCACTGGAAAAACCACAAATTCGACAATGACTGGAATTGAACTCGCTCGAAGGGGTTATAAAACTCTTTTGATTGACCTTGATCCACAAGCAAATGCAACAAATCTTTATCTTAAAACTAAAGAAAATAAAACAGGTGATTTGGTAACTTTTAAAGAAACATTAATGGCAGGAATAAAAAGTCAAAACATCAAAGCTACAATAATTAATATAGTCGACAATCTTGATGTTCTACCGTCATCTGCTGATTTTGCTTTGTACCCTCGATACATGGAAACGGTAAAAAAAGATTATAGTGAGCGCGTTAAGTATTTATCACAAATGATTAGTGAGTGGAAGGGTGAATATGATTATATTTTGATTGACGTTCCACCTACAATAAGTTTAATTACCGACAGCGCATTATATGCTACTGATTACGCAGTTATTGTTTTACAAACCCAAGAACGCTCTTTACAAGGTGCCGAGGCGTTTATTCGTTACTTGCAAGATACATTAATTAATCAGTTTCATGCACCAACTTTAGATGTTGCTGGTATTTTACCGGTTCTTTTAAAGAATGGTGCTCCGGTTGACCTAAGCACATTATCCAAAGCTGAAACAATGTTTGGAAAAGAAAATATGTTTAAGACAACTATTAAGAATATGGAACGGCTTAAACGGTATGATGTTACTGGTGTTACCTTTAAAGATCAATTTGATCGAGCTGTTCAGGAAGTATATAAAAATGTGGTAGATGAATTATTAAGCAGAATATCGGAGGAGTCATTATGAGCCTTATTAACAATCCAAATAAAAAAGATCCACTTGATCGAGGTCATGAAATTACGCCCGAAAAAGAATTCACGCTTGATGATCTAACAGAAACTAAAAAGAAAGAGACTCAAGAAAAAACATTATCTTCTAAAGATAATGTTTCAAGTGTAACTTTTTACGCGAATATTAGAATTAATAACCACATAAAAAATATTGCTGAAGCAATTGCAATAAATGGATATTCAAAATCACAAAAGGATTCCATTGAAAAAGCGTTGAATTATTTTCTGGATTCGTTTTCTAAAGACGAACGTCGCGGAATTGAGACTTCAATCGAAACCCTAGAACAACGTGACGTATTTCAAAAACATAAAAAACTAAGTAATTAATCATTGTACTAATGTGTGCACTAGTACACTCTTGTGTGTTCGCACTGAAATAGGGGTCAATGGAACAGCCATACGAATTTTAGCGGTAGGCCCGCAAATAAAAATTCCAAAACGTTGATTTAATGGCGTTTTGGAATTTTTGTGCTAGATCTAATTCATAATTGGCTCGGAACATTCGTACGGAAAATAGCGGTAAGCCTTGAAATCCTAACATTAACCTTCTTCAAACATGTCAGAGAGGGAACGTTCTGTCAATCTAACTTATACAACTCCACGGGCCGGTAGGCGCTGGTCCGTGTCAAGTAGACAGGTCAAATAATTAAAGTTCCTATGCAATTTCTTTTACGGCATGATTCCGATATTCCATCGGCGTCATGCCGTTTAGGGTTTCTTGGCGTCGTTCATAGTTATACCAGTGAATGGTGTCTTCAATCTGTTTCATCATCTCAACTTCAGATAAAGCTTGTTCAAATGCAAAGCGTTCGGTTTTCAGATGACTCCAGAAGCTTTCCATTGGGCTGTTATCCCCTGGAGTGCCTGGGCGAGACATACTATGAATAATGCCTTCTCCAGCCAAAAATGTATTGTACTCGCCACCTGTGTACGCCGATCCTTGATCACTATGCATCGTCTTGGGCTTAATGCCATTATTGTTCTTAAGGGCCAATTTGATGGTATCTGTCACTAGTTGTGCAGTCTCAGTTGGCGCGACGCGCCAGGCAATAATGCTATGATCATACAGATCTTTTACGGCACTGAGTCGAAGCTTCTTCTCGTTCTTGATTCCATAGGTTAACTCTGAACAATCGGTGACCATGACTAAATTAGGCCTGACTGGATGGAATGCATGTCCAGCGTCCACAGTGTACAGCTTGTTGGCAAGGAGATACTCTTTCTTCTCGGCTCTGCGATCATGCTTCGCGACGCGAATAGAGGCCTGTATGTGACCTTTGCGCATAATTCGACGAACACGGCCGTGACTGACATGATACGGCGTTTCGACGTTGATGGAGGTCACGAGTCGCTTAACGCCGAAGATGTAATGATTATTTTCTTCAAGCTCAATAATATATTCGAGAATCGCCTGATTCTCTAAGTGATGTATCGTTGGTTTACGATTCAACCACTTGTAATATGCGGCACGCGAAATATCAAGAGCACGGCACGCAGTGCTAATGCCATAAGGCTTGGCCGAATCTGGATTCATTTCTTGTGCGAGTTGTTGAATGGTCTGATATTGCTCGTCTGAGCGGCATTCCTTCTTTCTATTTCCTGAAGTTTTTTTAGAACGGCGGCCTCCGTTGAGACGTATTCAAGTCGCGCCTTAAGGCGTTTAATCTCAAGATCCTTCTTCTCAAGTTCGGTCAGTTGATCATTATTTTCCTTGGATTTACCACGCCGATCGGCAAGTGACGATTCACCACTTCGCTTGAATTTCTTGACCCAGGCATAGACTTGTCCATACGAAACGTCGAAGTGCTTTGTCGCTTCAACGTAATTCAATTCATTGGCGATAGTCCATTGTGCAATCTCGATACGTTCAGCTTGCGTCGTCTTAGAAGCTGTCTAAAATCTCTTAAGTAATAGTGCTAAAAATGCTAAAACGACCATTTGCAGACTGGTGATTAATTGACGCTCACAATTTTTCCAAAGTCG
>NZ_AZFZ01000011.1 GCF_001435895.1 Lentilactobacillus parafarraginis DSM 18390 = JCM 14109
CGCTTTTAGAGATCTCAAACAGTTTCTAACAAATTCGCCAACGGCACGCTCACTTTCGCCGCCCTGATAACCATCGGCAGTGTCAAAGAAATTAGCACCGTGGTCGTAAGCAGCTGCAAGGGTGTCCATGGCGTCTTTGTGGTCAAATGGGGTGCCCCATTTACCGCCGAGCTGCCAAGTACCTAACGAAACTTCACTGATTGAAAAATTGGTTTTACCAAGTGTGCGATATTTCATGAATATGATCCTCCTAAACATAGAAATAACTAACTAAATCATACCATCTTTACCAGCCGGTTTCAGATGAATCAAATTTTGGGAATGGGAGTCGTCATTGGAAAGCTCCTGGTTTAAATCCGAACAATTAAAATAATGTTACAAAACACGGCTAGTAAAGGACAAACTATACATAAACAGTTTACTTTATTAGGAATAAATTGACAAATAAAGACATAGTTTTATGACAGATCCGAACGATTGGCATTCGGTATTCTAAAACCATAAAATTACACCGTAAAACCCGAACTATCACGTTGACATTTCAATCAATGTTAAGTATTATTTAGACACTAAATAAATTCAAAGGTGAGTGATAAGGATGGCAGCAATCGTCGGCGTCGTCATGGGATCAATCTCGGATTGGCCAACAATGAAATTGGCGTGTGAACAGCTTGATAATTTAGGGATTTCCTATGAGAAGCACGTCATTTCGGCACATAGAATGCCCGATGAGCTTCAGGCTTATGGCAAATCAGCACGTAATAAAGGGTTGAAAGTTGTCATTGCCGGTGCTGGCGGCGCTGCTCATCTACCAGGGATGATTGCCGCAAATACGACGTTGCCAGTGATTGGGGTTCCGATTAAAACCCGAACATTAAACGGGGTTGATTCGTTACTCTCAATTGTCCAGATGCCATTTGGCGCGCCGGTTGCCACTGTCAGCATTGGTGAATCGGGTGCCAAGAACGCCGCCTTATTAGCCGCTCAGATTTTGGGGACTGACGATAAAGCAATCCAACAAAAACTTTCGGATTTAAAACACGAACAACGAGTGGAGGCCAAAAACAGTGAGCAGCAATTTGATTAAGACAATTTTGCCACCGGCAACCATCGGAATCGTTGGTGGCGGTCAGTTGGGTCAGATGATGGCCCTCATCGCCAAATCGATGGGCTATAAGGTTGGTATTCTTGATCCAACGCCCCATGCACCAGCTGGTCAGGTTGCTGATTTTCAAATCGTTGCCGAGTACGCCGACGTGAAGGCGCTGATGCAGCTAGCCGAAAAAAGTGATGTCTTAACATATGAGTTTGAAAATGTCGATGAGGGATCATTACTCAAGGCAAAGCAGGTGGCCGAGCTGCCCCAGGGAACCAACCTGCTGCACATAACCGGCGAACGCTTAAACGAAAAGAACTTCCTCAATGACGCCGGGATTCCAGTCACTAAATTCGCTGCCGTTAACGATGAGAAAACGATGCGGGCCGCCGTTGAAACCGTTGGCTATCCGGCAATTCTTAAGACGGTTTCCGGTGGTTACGACGGTCACGGCCAGATGGACATTAATAATTCTGCGGACGTTGCCAAAGCCGCCGAGCTATATGACAAGACCCAGTGTATTTTGGAAGCTCGCCAAAAGTTCATTGCCGAAGCCTCGGTGATGGTCACTCGGGATGTCAACGGTAAGGTAGTGACCTTTCCGTTAGTTGAAAACCGTCATAAGAACCACATTCTTCACACCACCATTGCCCCGGGCCAGTTTGCGCCGGCAATTCACCAAAAGGCGCATCAATACGCAGAAATTATTGCGAATAAGTTGAACCTTTACGGCGTCTTAGGAATTGAACTTTTCGTTCTTGATGACTCGCATTTGATGGTCAACGAACTCGCACCACGACCACATAATTCAGGTCACTACACGATTGAAGCATGTAACATCTCCCAATTTGAAGCGCACATTCGAAGTATTTGTGGTTTGCCGATTCCACCGATTGTTCAAGAAAAACCGGCGGTCATGCGGAACTTATTGGGAACTGATTTAACCCTTGCCAGAAACTTATTGAAGGATCATCCGGAATGGCACTTCCACGACTATGGAAAGGCTGAAATCCGGCCGCAACGGAAAATGGGTCACGTCACGGTTTTAGGTGACGATATCGATGAATTGTTGAAATCAACTGCCATGTTAAAGGGAGAAAACTAAAATGACTGAAATTGCCGACATTGAAAAGAAAGATTTATTGTACAAGGGTAAGGCCAAGGAAATGTTCACCACCAATGATCCTGACATTATGTGGGTTCATTACATGGATCAGGTAACCGCCTTTAACGGTAAGAAAAAAGTTCAGATGCAGGGCAAGGGCCAAACTAACTGTGAAATTTCATCACTGATTTTCACGGATTTAGCCAAGCATGGGATTGAAAACCACTTTATCAAGCAGCTTGATTCCAATAATCAGCTGGTAAAGCGCGTTAAGATCATTCCACTGGAAACCGTCGTCCGCAACTTTGCGTCAGGCAGTTTTGAAAAGCGTTACGGCGTCAAGCACCTCATGAAGTTCGAAAAGCCCGTTACCGAGTTCTTCTATAAGAGTGATGAACTTGACGATCCGTTTATCAATGACTTCGATGCCGAAGCCCTCAACATCGCAACGGAAGCCCAAATGCAGAAAATTCGGGAAATCGCATTGAAGGTTAATGATCGATTGAAAGAAATTTTTAACGATATGGACGTCGACCTGGTTGATTTCAAAGTTGAATTTGGGATCACCAATGATGGTCAGCTGCTCTTAGCTGATGAAATTTCACCCGACAGCTGCCGGTTAGTTGATCGCAAGACCAAGAAGTCACTGGATAAGGATGTCTTTAGAAAGGGCCTCGGCGCTTTAGTTCCCGTTTATAAGGAATTGTTAGGCCGCCTGGAAAAAGTGGAGGATGTCAAATAATGGCACTTGTAAAAGTCTACGTTAACTATAAGAAATCAATTTTGAACCCGGAAGCCCAAGCCATTCAAAAAGCCCTCGGTCGATTAGGCTATGACAACATTGACGACCTGAAGCTTGGCAAGTACTTTGAAATCACCGTTAAAGACGGTGTCAGCCGGGCCGACCTGGACAAAGAAATTAACGAAATTTGTGACAAGATGCTCGCCAACTACAACATGGAAAATTACCACTACGAAATTGTTGAAACGGAGGCTGCCCAATGAAATTTGCAATCCTTGCATTTCCCGGATCCAACTGTGAAATGGATCTGTACTATGCGATCCAGGATATTATGAATGAAGATGTCGAACTGGTTTCTTACAAGAATGATTCCCTAGACGGTTTTGATGCCGTCCTGATTCCTGGCGGCTTTTCTTACGGTGATTATCTTCGAAGCGGCGCAATTGCCCGCTTTTCACCAATTATTCCGGCTTTGCAGGCATTCGCCAAGAGCGGCAAGCCGGTTCTGGGAATTTGCAACGGGTTCCAAATTTTAACCGAGGCTGGTCTGCTTCCGGGAAGCCTTCAGAAAAACGTTTCCGCTAAGTTCATCTGTGACACGGAGCCATTGGTGGTTAACAACGCGGATTCAATGTTCAGTTCAGAATTTAAATTAGCCCAAATCATCAACCTGCCAATTGCTCACGGTGATGGCAATTACTATTGCGATCAAGAAACGTTAAATGACCTCATTGCCAACGATCAGATTATTTTTAAATATCGTAATAATCCCAATGGCAGTGTTGCCAACATTGCCGGGATCACCAATAAAGCTGGCAACGTCCTTGGCATGATGCCCCATCCTGAACGCGCAGTTGAAGACATCTTGGGATCCAGCGACGGCATCGGAATTTTTCAATCAATTGTCAACTATGCAAAAAGTCGAGAGGTAGTCACTCATGGATAAGGTAATGAATCAAACAGCTGAACCAACGCCAGAACAAATTCAGGACCAAAAGATGTACCAATCAATGGGCCTCTCGGATCATGAATATCATCTGATTAAGGATGACGTCCTTCACCGACTGCCTAATTACACCGAAGTTGGCTTGTTCTCCGGAATGTGGAGTGAACATTGTTCTTACAAGAACTCAAAGCCGGTCTTAAAAAAGTTTTACACCAAGGGCGAACACGTTGTGAAGGGCCCTGGTGAAGGTGCCGGTATTATTGATATTGGTGATAACCAAGGCGTTGTTTTTAAAGCCGAAAGTCATAATCATCCTTCAGCCGTTGAACCCTTCCAAGGGGCAACAACCGGCGTTGGCGGCATTCTTCGGGACATCTTCTCGATGGGTGCCCGGCCGATTGCCAGCTTGGATAGTCTAAGATTCGCTGAACCCAAGACCGATGAAGATCGATATTTTATTTCTCAGATTGTTGCTGGAATCAGTTCCTATGGTAATTGTATCGGCGTGCCAACCGTTGGTGGGGATACGGTGTTCGACGATGCTTACAAGCACAATCCGTTAGTAAACGTGATGTGTGTTGGCCTGATGGATCTCGATAAAATTGAAGTTGGTGCCGCTGCCGGCGTTGGCAATAGCATTGTCTATGTTGGTGCCAAGACTGGTCGTGATGGCATTAACGGTGCGTCGTTTGCCTCATTCCAATTTGATTCAGAGCACGAAAGTCAACGGTCCGCCGTTCAAGTTGGGGATCCGTTCACCGAAAAACTGGTCATGGAAGCCTGCCTCGACGTCATTAATAATCATGCGGCGGCCCTTGTTGGGATTCAAGACATGGGCGCTGCCGGGTTGGTGTCATCTTCCGCTGAAATGGGCTCAAAGGCCGGCGGTAACGGCATGGTCCTTGACCTTGATCTCGTTCCGCAACGGGAAGCCAACATGACACCGTTTGAATTAATGCTATCTGAATCCCAAGAAAGAATGCTTCTCTGTGTTAAAGCCGGTCATGAAGATGAAGTTCTTCAAGTCTTTGCTGACCATGGCGTTGACGCCGTGGTGATTGGCCACGTCACTGATGGCGATCATTATAAACTTCTTCACCACGGTGAAGTTGTGGCTGACGTGCCGGTTGATTCACTGGCATCACAAGCGCCGGTTTATCACCGCGAATCAGCCGTTCCGGAACATTTGAAGAACGTTGAAAAGACCCAGTACCAACCACATATTAGCAATCCAACGGAAACGTTGAAGCAGATGCTGACCCAGTTGACCATTGCGTCAAAGGAAAGTATTTACAACACATATGATACCCAAGTTCAGACCAACACCGTTGTCGCACCGGGATCTGACGCCGCCGTTGCCCGGGTTCGCCATCACGATAAGGCACTGGCCATCACAACTGATGTAAACGGTCGTTATCTCTATTTGAACCCCCGGGTTGGCGGTCAAATGGCCGTTGCCGAAGCTGCCAGAAACATCGTGGCTTCCGGTGCCGTTCCGCTGGGAATCACCGATTGTCTCAACTTTGGTAATCCGGAAAAGCCTGATCAATTTTACGAGTTGGATCAAGCAGCTATGGGGATGAGTGACGCGTGCGAAAAATTCAACGCCCCGGTTATCTCAGGAAACGTTTCCTTAAATAATGAATATGATAACGTGCCAATTTATCCGACACCGATGGTTGGCATGGTCGGGCTCATTAAGGGCTTGAAACACGTGACCACCCAAGACTTTAAGCAAGCTGGCGACTTGGTATACGTTGTCGGTAAGACGGAAGATGGCTTTAACGGGTCTCAAATCCAAAAGATGCAGACCGGTAATATTTCTGGCCAGTTATTCGACTTTGATTTGGACTACGAAGCCCAAATTCAAAAATTGATCACCGACGCAATCTATCAAGACTTGATTGCCAGCGCCCATGATATTTCAGAAGGTGGCTTAATCACGGCGATTGCCGAAGCCACATTTGGCCATCAACTAGGCGTTAACTTATCAAGTAAATTAACTGTTGATCAGTTCTTCTCAGAAAGCCAGTCCCGGTTCGTTGTCTCGGTGGCACCAGAGAACCAAGCCGCTTTTGAAAAACTTGTTGGGAATCACGCTGAACGACTTGGAAAAGTAACCGACGATAATCATTTGTTCGTATCCGCCACTAACGGGTACTTTGATATTGATGTTGACGAGGCATTTAACCTTTGGAAGGGAGCATTGCCATGCAGTCTGAAGTAAAGAGTTTAAATGAAGAGTGCGGAATTTTTGGCGTTTGGGGAACTCCGGATGCCGCAAAATTAACCTACATTGGGTTATTTGCCCTTCAACACCGTGGCCAGGAAGGCGCCGGAATTACGGTTAATGAAAATGGCCATCTTCAGACAAAACGCGGCTTTGGCTTATTGACCGATGTCTTTGATTCACCAAGTGCCGTGGATGAAATGACCGGGACCGCCGCAATCGGGCATGTTCGTTACTCAACTGCCGGCAGTAATTTGTTGGAAAATATTCAACCACTGCCATTTAACTTCAGTGATACGCAGTTTGCGCTTGCACATAACGGAAATTTGACTAATGCGATTTCGATTCGAAAGAACCTTGAGGACCGGGGTGCCATTTACCATTCAAGTTCGGATACTGAGAACCTGATGCATCTGATTCGGTTAAGTCGAGAAGACAACCTCGATGATCAGATGAAGGAAGCTTTAAATATTATCAAGGGCGGGTTTGCCTACCTGGTTATTACCAAGGATCGGTTGTACGCCGCCCTTGATCCCAACGGTTTTCGGCCATTGGTTGTGGGCCAGCTGCCAAATGGTGCTTACGTTGTCTGCAGCGAAACTTGTGCGCTGGATGCCGTTGGCGCAACGTTTAAATTTGATGTTCAGCCAGGCCAGCTGATTAAGATTGACGACTCGGGAATTGCCGTTGATCAGTACACCAACGATACCCAATTATCGATTTGCTCGATGGAATTCATTTATTTTGCCCGTCCCGATTCCGATATTTACGGGGTCAACGTTCACTCTGCTCGTAAGCGGATGGGCGCTCGCTTGGCAGCGGAACAGCCGGTTGAAAATGCGGACATTGTGACTGGGGTGCCTAATTCCTCGTTATCGGCAGCTATGGGTTATGCCGAGGCATCCGGGCTTCCTTATGAAATGGGACTTGTTAAAAATCAATATTCAGCCCGAACCTTTATCGAACCAACCCAAGAATTACGAGAACAGGGCGTTAACATGAAGCTCTCAGCCGTTAAAGGCGTTGTTCGCGGCAAAAATGTTGTTTTGGTTGATGATTCAATCGTTCGTGGCACGACCAGTCGACGGATTGTCAAACTTTTGAAGGACGCAGGCGCGGCTTCGGTTCATCTTCGGATTGCTTCCCCGCCACTTCGTTACCCATGCTTCTACGGGATTGACATTCAACACGTTCGGGAATTAATTGCCGCTAATAAGACAATTGAACAAATGCGCGAGATCTTCGGGGCTGATTCACTTGGATTCTTGAGTGTGCAGGGAGTGATCGATTCCGTCAACCTAAAGACCGATGCGCCTAACAAAGGCTTGTGTGTCGCTTACTTTGACGGTAAGTATCCTACACCGCTGTACGACTATGAAGAAGAGTACGATCGTGATCAAGCCCAACTACAACAAATGAGATGAGGTAATTTGATGGACGCCTACAAAAAGGCCGGTGTTGACATTGAGGCCGGCTACAAGTTAGTGGATGAAATTAAGAGCTTATCAAAAAATAATGCCTTGGGATCATTTGGGGGCCTCTTCCCATTAGCTTTAGGAAAGTACAAAAATCCGGTTTTGGTTTCCGGAACTGACGGGGTTGGCACCAAGTTATTAATCGCAACCCAATCAGGAATTCACAACACCATTGGGATTGATCTAGTCGCAATGTGTGTGAACGATATATTAGCTCAGGGGGCCAAACCCTTGTTTTTCCTGGATTATTTGGGAATTGGTCATCTTGATCAAGCTCAGGCCAAAGAAATTTTGACGGGAGTTGTTGACGGGGTGGATCAAGCTGATGCCAAATTAGTTGGCGGTGAGACTGCCGAAATGCCCGATATGTATGATCATGGTCACTATGACATGGCTGGCTTTGCGGTCGGAATTGCCGACGCGGACGACTTATTAAAGCCTGAAAGCCTCAAGAAAGGTGATGTGTTGCTGGGACTTGCTTCCAACGGCCTTCATTCCAACGGATTTAGCCTGGTTCGCGACATCCTGTTTAAACAAAACGATTATCAGCTGAGCGATCGTCTGCCGGGCTGTGAGCTGGACATCGCCCATGAGCTGTTGCGGCCAACCAAGATTTACGTTAAGTCAGTGTTGCCGTTGGTTGAGAAAAAGTTGATTCAAGGGATTGCTCACATTACTGGCGGCGGACTGATTGAGAACGTTGCTCGGATTCTCCCGGCTGGCTTATCGGCAGAATTTCACTTAAACAGCTGGCAGATTCCCGCAGTGATGACCGACCTTCAATCAATCGGCCATTTATCCCTTGCGGATATGGAAAACACCTTTAATTTGGGTCTCGGCATGGTATTGGCTGTTCGCCAAGAAGACGCTGCCAAGGTCAAGTCGGCACTGGAGAATGCTGGCGAGACAGTTTATCAAGTTGGCCAGTTAATTGCCGGCGATAAAAAAGTCATCATTCGAGAGGATTAGGTATGAACTCAGACGTTAAGAACATTGCAATATTTGCTTCGGGAGAGGGGACTAATTTTACGGCTCTCTGTGATTCCTTCCGAAAAGAAAAGCTGCCAATCAACGTGAAACTGTTGGTTTGTGATCATCGCAACGCCAATGTGTTAAATCGCGCGAAGAAGGAAGACGTGCCGACATTTGTCATTAACTTTAAGGATTACCCTGACAAAGCCGCCGCGGAGACGGTCATTGCCAAAAAGTTGGCTGAGACCGGCATTGACTTCATTCTGTTGGCTGGCTATATGCGGATCATTGGCCCAACCTTATTGGCTAAGTATGAGGGCAAAATCATCAACATTCATCCGGCTCTCCTACCGAAATTCCCAGGGCGTCACGGGATTGAAGACGCTTATCAGGCGGGTGTCGACGAGACGGGTGTCACCATTCACTGGGTCGATTCAGGCATCGATTCTGGCAAGGTGATTGCCCAGCGAGCCGTTCCGATTTATAAGGATGACAAATTAAGTGAACTTGAAACGCGAATTCATGCGACTGAACACAAATTATATCCAGAAGTCGTGAAGCAATTATTAGAAAGAGGAGAAATGTAATGGCTAGAAGAGCTCTGTTAAGTGTTTCTGATAAAACGAATTTGGTTGAATTTGCAAAACAATTAAAGGATCTGGATTTTGAAATTGTTTCAACTGGCGGAACCAAGAAGGCTTTGGAAGCTGGCGGCGTCGATGTTACCGGTGTTGAAGAAGTCACTGGCTTTCCCGAAATGCTGGATGGTCGGGTTAAGACCCTCCACCCAAAGATCCATGCCGGCCTATTGGCTAAGCGGGATAATCCGGATCATATGAAACAATTGAAAGATGCCGGCATTACCCCCATTGATTTGGTTGCCGTTAATTTGTATCCTTTCAAGCAAACCATTGAGAAACCAGAAACCACAGAGGCCCAAGCAATTGAGCAGATTGATATTGGTGGCCCATCGATGCTGCGGGCAGCCGCTAAGAACTTTGCCGGCGTGCTGACAGTTGTTGACCCGGCTGATTATCAACCAGTGATTGATGCCTTAAAGAACCAGACGGATGACGAGAAGTTTCGCAAGCATTTAGCAGCCAAAGTGTTCAGACACACCGCTGCTTATGATGCGATTATTTCCAATTACTTAACCGAAGAAGAATTTCCAGAAAAATTAACCCTCACATATGAGAAACAACAAAGTCTCCGTTACGGTGAAAATAGCCATCAAAAGGCCGCTTTCTACCGGAAGGCCCTCCCTTCAAAGCTCACCATCATCCCCAACCAGCTTCACGGAAAGGAACTTTCCTACAACAACATTAAGGATGCCAACGCTGCCCTGAATATGGTTGCTGAATTTGATCAACCGACCGTTATTGCCATGAAGCACATGAATCCATGTGGCGTTGGTGTGGCCGATACGATTGAAAAGGCTTGGGATGAAGCCTACGAATCAGATCCAATGTCCATCTTTGGTGGGATCATTGCCGTTAACCGGGAAATTGACGCGGCAACCGCTGAAAAGATGCACAAAATCTTCTTGGAAATCGTGATTGCCCCATCATTCTCTGATGAAGCCTTCGAGATCCTGTCTAAGAAGAAGAACATCCGCTTGCTTAAAGCTGACTTGAGCCATCGTGATCAACCAGACCGCTTTGAAGAAATCACCGTTAGTGGCGGGATGCTCATTCAGGAAAGTGACCATCAAATCGATCAGATTCCTGATTTCAAGGTCGTTACCAAAGTCCAGCCAACTGAACAGCAGCTTAAAGCTCTTCAATTTGGCCAACACGTTGTTAAGCACGTTAAGAGCAACGCCGTTGTTGTCACCACCGATAGTAAGACCTTGGGGGTTGGCATGGGTCAGCCTAACCGAATTGATTCAGCAAAGATTGCCATTCAAAAGGCCATGCCAAAGGATGGGTACGAGAATGCCATTATGGCTTCGGATGCCTTCTTCCCAATGGATGACTGTGTAGAATACGCCGCAAAGCATGACATTAAGGCGATTATCCAACCAGGTGGCAGTATCAAGGACAAGGATTCCATTGCAATGGCTGATAAATTCGGAATTGCGATGGTCATGACCGGTGTTCGTCACTTCAGACATTAAAACAACGAATTAAGCAGAGGAGGAAAATCAAAATGGCAAATGTGCTTGTGATTGGATCAGGTGCCCGGGAACACGCAATTGCGGCGACTTTTACCCGCAGTCCTCAGGTTGAAAACGTGTACTGTGTTCCTGGAAATCCAGGAATGAAAAAGGACGGCATTCAAATCGCCAACATTGGCGAGACCGACTTTAAGAAGCTTGGCGACTTTGCGTTAAGCCGCGAAGTTGACTTAGTTTTTGTGGGCCCGGAAGTCCCGTTGGCAATGGGTGCGGTTGATACGTTAACCAAGCGCGGCCTACGAGTCTTCGGCCCCGGACAGGCATCGGCTTGCCTTGAAAGTGACAAGACATTTGCCAAGCGCTTCATGAAGCGCAATGGGATTCCCACCGCTGCTTTCGGGACGTTCTCCGATTATGATGACGCGGTTGCTTATGCCGATAAAATGGCATTGCCATTGGTTGTTAAAGAAAATGGGTTGGCTGCAGGGAAGGGCGTTACCATCGTCACTGAACGAGCCGATGTAAACCCACTGATTAAGAATGAGCTGGAAAAATCTGGCGAAGTTGTCATTGAAGAATATCTGAAGGGTGAAGAATTCTCCCTAATGTTATTTGTCGGTGGTGACAAACGGGTTATTCTGCCAATTTCTCAAGATCACAAGAAAATTCATGAGGGTGAAACCGGGCCAAACACCGGTGGCATGGGCGCCTACTCACCAGTGCCCCACATTACGGATGCGGTGCTTCAAGAAACCATTAAAACGGTGGTTGATCCAACCATGAAGGGCCTCGCTAATGAAGGCTTGGAGTTTGCCGGGGTCATCTACGTTGGCTGCATGCTGACTGATGATGGCATCAAGGTTATTGAGTACAACGTTCGTTTGGGCGATCCAGAAACTCAGGTTCTGCTGCCACAATTAACCAGTGACTTCTATCAGAATGTTTCTGATTTAATTGACCATAAGCTGCCAAAGATGACTTGGCAGACCGAGGATTACTATCTGGGTGTCGTTATTGCGGCCCCAGGTTACCCGCAGGCGCCACAGCAGGAGATTCCCCTTCCTGACTTACCAGCTAACGTGTTCTACGCCGGGGTCACGAGCGAAAATCAAAAGTTATTTAGTAAGGGCGGTCGGATTTTCACGATTGTCGACCATGCGGCAACCTTACAGGCGGCTCAGGACAAGGTATACGCCGAGTTGGCGCAGATTGATTTATCAGATTTCTATTATCGAAAAGATATCGGCTTCCGCGATTTACAGAAGAGCCGGGTTTAATGATTGTTTGATAATAAAAGACAACTAAACAGGGCGATTACTCCCGATTTTTGGGAATAATTGCCCTGTTTAGTTATATATTGGGGTTCGTTAAGCCACCCCCGTCACCGGTTGATTGGATATGAGTTAACAGAATAACCGAATGGGGTGCGGATAAATTGGAAATGGTAGTTGGCTATTCAGAACCTGATAACTGACATTAAACAATAGATTGCGTGGATTTTTGTATCGCAGCAATTATTGGCTACTGAAACTGTTGACAAGGATGGCTTTGATTCATTCTTCTACTCAATTCTCTATTTCAATTTATGGTGGAACATCCTTCGAAGGTCAGACTTCTTAATAGATCCACTGGTAGTTTAACCGGTAATTATAATTGTTAAGTGATTGCAATCTCAAAATAATGAATTCGGGAGCCAACGCTGAATGATTGATTCAAATGCGATGTAATCTTTGATAGTAAGGTATTCTAAAAGGGACGTTTTAGTGTTTGCTGATTTTTGTAAGTTAGATTACCTGCTTTGATCAATTCATTGATTTGTTGGGCCCACGATTAAATAGTTCCTGTGCCGAACTCACCTCCGTTCCTTCATTTGGAATGTTTCACAAATGATTTATAAGAGAATCATAAAACATGGCGTTTCCTTTTTTAATACATATTTATTGTGAATTAGTAGCAATTCTGAAACTAGGGCGATCAATAATCCAGTGTTCTCGACGAAAATTTTCGGAAGTAGTCTCCAAAAAATGCGTGGTTGCACACTTAACGCGGTTTTAAGAATCTCCGAATCGATTTTCGAAATGTTAAATTCGATAAGTCATCCGAACAAATAAAATTAATCTTGACTTATGCGGATAAATAAAATATGATTCACATGTAAGCGTATTCTATGACGTTTTAGTGCTGCAGGCTCGATGAAAATCATCGAGAAGAAAGAGGGAAACCACTGTGGCATCTAATTCAGTTTCGGAGAAGTCAAGCTTCCGTGAGAAGGTTGGCTTCTGGGATTATCTAGGTTTTGGCGCTGGTGATATGGCGATTAACTTCACCTTTGGATCACTAGGCGTGTTCGTTGTTTACTTCTATACGAACGTTGTTGGTTTGTCTGCCGGTGTTGTTGGGACGATGATGCTGGTCTCGCGTTCGTTTGATGGGATTATTGATATGGTCATTGGTGGCTTGGTCGATCGAACTCGTAGTCGATGGGGCAAGACCAGGCCTTGGTTGCTGTTTGGCGCCATTCCATTTGCACTGTTGACGGTGATGATCTTTGCCGTTCCAGCTAATCTTGGTGGGGTTGGCAAAATTGCTTATGCGTTTATTTCGTATAATATTTTAATGATTTCGTTCTCGTCAATCGCCATTCCATTTGGAACTTTGAATTCTCTCGTGACTCGTGATCGTCACCAGCGGGAAACATTTAACATCTTCAGAATGACCGAAGCCCAAATCGGATTGATTATTGTGACGAACTTGACGATGCCACTTGTCCAAATGTTTGGTGGTAAGCAATTCGGCTGGATCCTTGCCTATGCTTGCTTGGGTGTTGGCTCAGTTGCATTACTCTGGATCGTGTTCTTTACTCAACGTGAACGGGTTAGCGCAACGGTCGACGAAAATAATCAGGTTGAGACGCTTAAAGTTGGGCAACAGTTATCATTGATTTTTAAGAATAAATATTGGATGCTTGCATTCTTGTTTGCAATTGTGTTCAGTGTCACAACCGCATTTAATCAGTCAACCATGGTTTATTTCGCCCAGTATGTTCTTCACGATAAAAACTTGGTTGGAATTATGAACGTTTTGTATTACGTTCCGACAATTTTAGGCTTCTTCGTTTCGGTTAAGTTATATGATCGATTTGGTAAGACTAAAATGATGGTGATCGGTGCTCTAATCAGTATCGTTGGTTACGCAATGCCAATCTTGATGCCAAATAGTGTCATCTATAACGAAATTGCTCAGGCGGTTAAAGGCCTTGGCCAGGCACCGTTACTTGGCGCACTTTGGGCATTGTTCCCAGATACCATCGAATATGGTCACTGGAAAACAGGTCATCGAATTGAAGGCCTCCTATACAGTGGCGGTAGTCTTGGACAAAAGCTTGGCTTAGGAATTGGAACGGCCACCGTTGGCTGGGTCCTTGGAATTGGCCACTATAATGGCGCATTAGCAAATCAACCGTTAAGTGCCATTCATGCGATTTACTGGATTTTCATTTACTTACCAGTTATTGCATTCGTTATCCAGCTAATTATTCTGCACTTCTACAAAATCGATGAAATTTATCCGCAGATTATGACTGATTTAAAGAATCATAAATTTGCTGACGGCGCTGATAAATAGGGTGGAGGAAACTAATTACCATGACAATTAATAGCATTGTTGGAACAAGTCAGAAATTCGATGAGTACCAGGGCCAACAAGTTGATAAGTTTACCTTGGTCAATTCGCACCACGTTTCAGTTTCGGTTTTAACACTCGGATCAACGCTGTATGAACTGAACGTTCCTGATGCGAATGGTCAGCCACATAATATTGTTTTAAATTATCAGCATAGCGCGGACTACCTTAAAAATCCGTTCTACGTTTGCATGGCAATCGGCCGGGTAGCCGGACGAATTGCGAACGGCAAGCTAAATATTGATGGCAAGTCGTATTCCTTGCCAACGAATGAAGGGACAACGACGCTTCATGGTGGGCCCCGAGGATTTAACACGTTCATCTGGCATGGAGAAATTGTTAATCAGCATGGGAACGATGTTATCGTGATGCACCGGATTCAAACGGAAGTCGATGATCATTTTCCTGGTGACATGGATGTGACAATTACGTACTCCCTTTCAGATGATGATACCGTGGCGATTAAATTCGACGCTAAGGCAACTGAAGATACGGTGTTCAATCCAACGCAACACACTTACTTTAATCTTGGAAACACCGATACAATTAAGCAGCACCTGATTAAAGTAAATTCATCAGAGGTCTTAGAGCTCGATGATAAGAAGATTCCGACCGCCAATCGAATTAACGTTAAGCAAACGCCGTGGGATTTCAGAATATTTCACCAGCTTGGCCGCGCTATCAAAGGGATGGATAACACGACTGAACATGGATTTGATGATGTCTTTGCGGTTGCTCCCGATAATAACCATATGATTGCGGAGCTGGAGGATCCCGAAACTAATCGAGCTGTAGCGATTGAGTCGCAGAGAAGTGGCATGATTATGTTTACGGCTAATTCGTTTACCCATGATCATATGAACTTCGTTAGAACCAATGGAATTGGGATTCCGTACTTGGGGGTGGCGCTTGAGCCGATGACGTTACCAAAACCGGGACAGGATCGGGACTTCTCCGAGATGATCCTTCGAAAGGGAGAACAACAAGAGGCCACCATTAAATACCATGTTTCCTATTAAAAGTCACTTTATTTAGATTAGAGAATGAGGAAACGTCGACGTCTTGATCATAAAATCAGCTAATAGGCATTAGAGTGGTCGTTAATCGGGAGGGTCATTAATGAAATGTTTCGTGTCTTCTACAGATATCCCCGTGATATTTAGAACTGGGGGGAAGTTTACAACCGATTCTTCATGGGAGTTCGATAAAGTCTGTGGCGATACTTACGAATTAATTATTGGGATTAAGGGGCTTCTGTTCGTCACGATCGATGGGACATCATACGCCGTTAGACCTGACAATGCCCTACTTATCCCTCCTCAGGCTGTGGTTCAGGGGTCAAGTGATGGTGGCGGCTTATCGTTTCTTTGGTTGCGCTTTTGTCCAAAAGCCCATTCAGAGTACGCTGATATTAAGCGTGGACGGGTAAAGCAGTATATGGAGAATCAAGGCTGCCATTTATTTGCGTTACCCACCTTTTCACTGGCAAAAAATATTGAGAGATTAATTGTGATGTGTCACACATTATTGACTGACTATCCCAGTGATGCGTTTCAATCCGAAGAACAAAATTTAACGATGATGTACATCCTGCTGAAAATTAGCAGTCAATTTTACGAGAAGGATCAGCAGGCGCTTCCGGGGGAAGTTCGAACCCGCCGGATTAAAACGTGGATTCTTGAGCATATGTGTGCTGACCTCTCAGTTGATGACGTTAGTACGCAGTTTGGCCTGTCGCAGCAGTATTTGTCGCGAATTTTTAGAGAGTTTGAAGGCAAAACCGTTTTTCAGTACATCAACGAGCAGCGGACGGCAGTAGCTCAATACCTCTTGTGCGAAACGCACCTGTCCGTGAAAGAAATTATTGGTTACTCCTACTTTCAAAATGAGCGCCAATTTTTACTGCAGTTCAAGAAGGTGACCGGGATGACCCCGAGTAAATTTCGAGAGGCGTTTGGTGGTATTCATCGAATGAACCCGCAAATTGATATGGGTGTTCCCTTATCAAGGAGAGCTAAAGCACTGGTGAGTCAGCTTGAGACATTGCCAGACCGAGGCTGAACTGTTGGTGAATGGTCGAAAAAGGTGCTAGTCAATTAAAACGTTCGTTTTTCATCATTGAGGATGATGGAAAGCGGACGTTTTGTTTTGATGCGATTGATTAAGTTATCTTTTGGTGGGTGTCCCCGGATCTCGATCAAAGTCCAGCTGTTGCGTGATCTTTTCCGGTATTGGCAGCACGGGATCGATCACTGGGTTATTATGGTAAATCTTGCGGTACTTTGTCCGAAAAGTGCTGGGGGTTACGCCAGTCAATTTTTTGAACTGTTTCATGAATAATTTATCGTCAGAAAAGTACGAGTAGGAGCTCACTTCTTTAATTGATAAATTCGTGCGGATAAGCAATGCCTTGGCGGTTTGAATCTTGAGGTGAACCATGTAGTGCTTCGGGGACATGCCAACGTACTTCTTGAAGAGTCTGGAAACATATTGCGGGTTAAGTTCCGTTTCATTAGCGAGGTCCTTAAGAGTTGGTGAGCGGAAAATGTTGGTCCGGATCCACTCCTTCAGCTGGCTCACCAAGGCACTGTTGCGATCTTCGTTTTCCGGAACGTTTGTTGAATTGGCTAAATTCGTTAAGATGAGTGTCATTAGCAGGTTCTGCTGCTCTTGGCCAAACGGCTGCGAGGTATCAACCGCGAGTAATTGATGAGTCAGGATAATTAAATCATTAATATCTGAGAAATGATAATGATACTGGACCGTGATTTCTTTGGGATGGGACGTGGCGCTAAGGACCTTTGTCCCCGAATCCGTTTTAATGTGATCGTTTGGCAATAGAAAGTGCAGCCAATAGAATTCAATTTTTTTCGTTGAGGGCGCAGTTCCTCTCATAAAAGTGTAGGGCGGCACAATTAACACATCATTTGTGTTCAGGACAACATGATGATCGCCAATCATTAAATTGATTGGCCCGTGGACGCAAATCATGAGTTCATAATCACCTGGATGATAACGAGCCTTGTGTTTCCATCCCGGATCGGCAGAAAAGTTGCCGCCAACCATGAATGTGACAACTTGATCGTGGTCAAATGCTAATTGTGGCATGTTAAAAATCTCCAATCTACAAAAACAAGAAAACGACGATGCATATCCAAAAAGTACACCAAATATCTCGTTTTATTAACTGCGGAATTTGCCGAGGCTTAATAACCCGGTAATTCCTGCGAATGTTGCGTTTTTTACTCAAAATTTCTTCTCAACTTGTATTTTAGCATGAATTAAATGTAAGCGCTCACTAAAATATCCTTTTTTGCCACCATATCTATTTTTTATGAGGTTTTTTTCTGGTTTTGAAATCGCTATCATTGATAATGTGATCACAAGGAATGCGAACTCAGCTGAATGATTTGTCGCATTAAATGATTTGAAGATTTGGTAGAAGGGAAGCATTAACGATGTTGAAAAAGCACAAGCAGTTTGCTTCAACGGATGTGCCGGTGGGGGCCGTTGCCGATAATACGGTTGATCCCGATGCAATTTCTCCGGAAACTGGCAAGCCCTTTTCTAAGTTAACGGTTTTTCGATTTTTAGCAGCCTTTGTTATCTATGCTGTGCTTAATAACGCCGCTTTTACAATTAACGGTGCCAATTTATTGCCCCAACATTTAAAAGATGTTGGAATGGCAAATCCGACGGCGGCATTTGGAATTATTACGTCAGTGACCTCACTGGTATCACTCTTTGCCGGGTATATCTGGGGAACAATGTCTGATCGAACCCGTTCACGATTTGGGAAACGAACCCCATGGATTTTCTGGGGGTCAATCGTTGCCGGAATTGGTCTTTATCTCCTAGGGTCGTTTCAGACAACACTCAATTTGACCTTGGCCTATTGCTTTAATACCTTAGGTCAAAACGCGATTCAAACCCCAATGTACGCTTTTATGGCTGACCGGGTACCAAAGAACGTTCGAGGCACGTTGTCAGCAGGACTGGGCGCTACGTCGATTGGATTGCCAATTGGTCAGTTCATCAGTTCTTATTTCTTAGGTCGTCCCTATCAAAACATCGGCTTCATTGTTGGTGGGGTATTAATTGCCTTATCCGGATTACTTGCCCTTGCAATTATTCCGCGTGAACGATCTTCAAAGGATGCTGAAATTCGTCAGGATAAAACCATTAAGGATGTCTTGGTAACGTTGCTGCCACCAAAGATGGCCGGGGCCCACGACTTCTACAAGTCATGTGCCGGTCGATTCCTGATTATGACGAGTTACACGATGGTGATGCAATACCTGCTTTACATCCTTGAAAACTACATTGGCCAGTCGACAATTGATGCCGCAAAGTCAATGAACCGGTTATCAATGTTTACGCTGGTGGTATCACTGGTTGGCTTGGTTATTTCCGGGCCAATGTCAGATTACATCAAGCGTCGGAAGGTCCCAGTTGTTACTGGTGGGATTTTGATGATTGTCGGGACCCTGATTCCGTTATTTGTAAAATCAACAAACGGTGTCATTGCCTACGCAATATTTGCCGGTCTTGGCTACGGTGTTTATCTCGCTGTTGATGGGGCTTTGAACATGGATGTTATTCCAGAACAAGCCAAAATCGACAAGAATACCGGTAAATACATCGGCTTTAGTAATTTGACCAACACCCTCGGGTTGACGGCCGCACCGATGGCAACTTCAATGATTGTGACCGCAACTGGTTCATACGTCCTCGCCTTCGTTGGATCAATCGCCGCAACGATTATCGGGATCTTCTTCATCTTAACCATCAAGCATGTAAAGTAGTCAGTTTACTAATCAAAAAAAGAAAGCGTGATTTTAATGGATGAATTAACAAAGTTATCAGTCAATGATGTGCAAATTACATCAACGTTTTGGAAGCGCTACCGCGATCTGATCGCAGAGGAATCTGTTCCATTTCAATGGGATATGATTAACGATAAGGGCAAAATGGATGTGACTAATGCCGCTGCTGCCGGAGGTGCCGCTGATCATAGTGGGGCCATCGAAAATTTGAAGATTGCTGCCGGCCGGGCTAAGGGTCACCACTTCGGGTACCCATTCCAAGACACGGATGTTTACAAGTGGCTGCAAACCGTTGCGTACGTTCTAAAATATCATTTTGATCAAAAGATGAAGGAAGAGGCTGATTGGACCGTTGACTTGATTGCTGACGCCCAAGACGACGATGGCTATCTGTCAACCTATTTCCAAATCGACGCCCCGCAACGTAAGTTTAAGCGGCTTCAACAATCTCACGAACTCTATTCAATGGGTCATTACATTGAAGCCGGGGTTGCCTACTATGAGTCAACGGGTAATCAAAAGGCGCTGGACATCGCCGAAAAGATGGCTGGCTGCATCAACAACCATTTTGGCCCGGAAGACGGGAAAATCCACGGGTACGATGGTCATCCGGAAATTGAATTGGCCTTGGCAAAGTTGTATGAAACCACTAAAAATAAGACATATTTGAATCTCGCTAAATACTTCATTACGGAGCGGGGCCAAGATCTTCATTTCTTTGACCGCCAGAATAAAGCCGACGGCATTGATAATGACTTCTTCCCTGAACTGCGGACAATTGGTGATCGGTATTACTTCGCCGATAAGCCAATTACGGAGCAGAAGGACGCCCACGGCCATGCCGTTCGGGTCTTATACTTCTGTACCGGTTTAGCCCACGTTGCTCGGGTTGAACATGACGACAAATTGTTAAAGGCTGCCAATACCATTTGGAACGATATTGTTAAAAAGCAGATGTATATCACTGGCAACGTTGGCCAAACGGCAACTGGTGAAGCCTTCACGTACGACTATGATTTACCAAATGACACCGATTACGGTGAAACCTGTGCATCAGTCTCAATGGCATTCTTCACGAAGCAGATGCTTGCCAATGAGTTTAACGGTCAATTTGGCGACATTATCGAAAAGGAAATCTTTAACGGTGCTCTGAGTGGGATTGCCTTGGATGGGAAGCACTACTTCTACGCCAACCCGCTAGAAGCTGATCCATTGGCAAGCAAATTGAACCCCGGCAAGAAGCACATTGCGCTTCGGCGATCATCCTGGTTTGCTTGTGCCTGCTGCCCAGCCAACATTACACGGTTGATTGCTTCGTTGGATCAATACCTGTATGAAATTCATGATGACGTCATTTTGTCTCATCAGTTCATTGCAAACGATGCGAAGTTTAATGACGGTATTGAGATTAAGCAAACGGGCAATTTCCCTTGGGATGGCAATATCGACTATGCGATTACCAATCCGAATACCAGTAAATTTACGTTCGGCATTCGAATTCCAGCTTGGAGTTTGGATAACTATTCCATTAAAGTGAACGGCAAGGAAGTTGAGCCTGACCTTAAGGAAAACGTTTTGTACATTCCGATCAATGACAAGACAACGGCTATTTCACTTGAGCTGAACATGAATGTCCACGTGGTTCGTGCAAATGCCAACGTCAGTGCCGACATCATGAAGGTGGCCGTTCAACGCGGGCCAATCGTTTACTGCCTCGAAGGTGTTGACAACGAAGAACCGCTATCACGGTATGTATTAGGTCAAAAGCCGTCGTTTGATTACAATTATCAGTCGAAATTATTGAATGGCGTGGGCGTTGTAACCACTGACGATGCATATCGGATTGCTGATGATTCTGATGATTCTGATGATAGCCTGTACACGTTTGACCGGCCAAAGGGTGTCGAAAAGGCGCACCTTGAATTTATTCCATACTATGCCTGGGCTAACCGGGACAAGAAACAGATGACGGTATGGTTGCATCAGAGTGAAA
The DNA here is from genome assembly GCF_001435895.1 of Lentilactobacillus parafarraginis DSM 18390 = JCM 14109. Classification (GTDB taxonomy): domain Bacteria; phylum Bacillota; class Bacilli; order Lactobacillales; family Lactobacillaceae; genus Lentilactobacillus; species Lentilactobacillus parafarraginis. The sequence goes on from NZ_AZFZ01000011.1 coordinate 21,183, forward strand.
TTTAAGTAAGCGAATCATTGGCCAGCAATAGTGATTACCTAACGAACAAAAAGAGATCTAATGGTTAAACAGTGTTTTACAAGATATCAATCCCAAGCGGTATTGGTTTCTGACACCAAGTAATCCCCATTCGTTAACCGTCTGGGAAACAAGCAAAGTCCCTTAAACCTAACAAAATTTAGGTAAGGGACTTTTCTTTGTTAACAGCGGCTTTTATAATAAAACCAAACTTTTCGTTTCTGTGATAGTCAAAACGATTGCCAGAAAGGAATCCCAAAAGGTGGAAGAAAGAAACTCATGAAAGTTGTTTTTGATATTGATGGCACCATTAGCTTTGATGGGCACCACATTGATGACCAAATTGTTTCACAAATTAATCAGCTGCCAATCGACCGGCATCAGTTGGTATTTGCTTCAGCCCGGCCAATTAGAGATCTGTTACCAATTGTGGGTGAATTTGCTGATACGGCGTTGATTGGTGGCAATGGTGCGATCGTCTCGCAGGGTGGCGATATCCGCGTTATTCGGCCGATTCCTACCGAAAACTTTGAACTCGTGAAACAATTGATTGCCAGATATGGGTTGGACTACGTGATCGATGACAAATGGAATTACGCTGCGCGGGTTCAACAAGAGAGCCCTATCAGAAAGCAGTTAGACCCGGGACATCTTGCTCAAAATGTTGATTTGCGGACAATAACGCAACCCATCAAAATGATTCTCCTTAACTTGAAGGAACGTCAGCTGGCCGAAATTTCGCAAGCCCTTAGAAGGCGAACGACGCTGGCAATTGTTGAACATCGTGGGGAACATAATATTGATCTGACGGCTGCAGGAATTAATAAATACACGACATTTCAAATCTTATTCCCCCACGAGAAGTTTATTGCTTTTGGGAATGACGATAACGATCGCCAGTTGTTGCAGCACGCGGAAAGAAGCGTGTGGATTGGCAGCCAAAGCAAGGCAAACCAAGCGGATATTCAAACCGATTATCGATATCCTGCCGCGGTTAGCGGGGTTTTGTCAGCGCTTCATGAGATTGACCAGTGGTTGATTTCTGAAAACTCCCAATTCTTATAGGGAATTTTTCTTGGAGAAATTAAAAATATTAGAAGCCCGTTCGATTTGTGGAAATCGTTGGTGTGCGATAGTATATCGGTAGGTGACAAGCTATTGAAGGGAAAGATCTAATCATGAACAAGAAATTTGTCAGTGTCTTCTTAACGGGATTGCTTGCTGTAACAATGGGGTTTGCAGTGCAACAGCCAAAGGTTCAGGCTAGTGGTAAATATACGATTGTTAAATCTTCGTTTCCTATTGGTGGCGGAACGATTTACCATGCCAAAAGCTTTACCAAAAATGCTTATGTGTGGAAGCATTTAAATCACAAACAAAAAATTGCCAACCTAAAAAATTATCCTAATACTAGTTGGTATCGCACCGGTATCATTACCCTCAAGCATAATGGTAAGAAATCGGTGTATTATATGGTCGACAATTTTTCGCCATTATCCAAAAAAACCTTAACTGGATTTGTCTGGCGTGGGTATCTCAAGAAGGGCTATAACCCTAATTTCTCAAAGGTGAACTCAATTTCACTCAGTCTGGCAAGTAATACAGACTACAATCGGTTCATCAAGCAATCCCCTTCTCAGAAACTCACCAGAAAGGTTTTGGCTCTATTTCCTAATAGCAAAGTAGATGTGAAGGCTTCAGAATATGCGTTGTACCGTGACCCACAGAAAAAGCCGCAAGGAACGGTATTGGAATTTAAAGACCTCGATAGATATGTAGATAACCCAAATCATAATACGGAAAGTCAACGAGTCGCAAAGATCAAATCCATCTTACTAAACAACGGGGTTGATTTAGATGGTCATTACACAATTGGGATTAGTTTGAAAAACTTTGTATTTAACCCCAATATTGATGATCAACAGCAAGGACTAGTTTTAGTTGAGCGATAATAAATGGATGAAAAAACCCATCCCATAATCAAGCACCCTCATAATTATTAGACTTACTTGTCTAACGATTGCAGGGGGCTTGATTGTGGGATGGGTTCTATTTGGTACTTATTTTTAGCAGTAAGATTTACCAAATTTCTATGATTATTCCAGCATCATTTTAAGCCATCTAAGAAATTAACATTGGATTCCCTAATCGTTCTCATTCAGCCACGTATCCAGCACCTGGATAAACTCATCGTGCTGATCCAGCAGTGCTAGATGCCGGCTATTGGCAAATAGGTGCCACTTAGCATTTGGAATATGGTCGTAAACCGACTTGGCAATCAGCGGGGTGCACAGGTCATCGGTACCGTTGGTGACTAGGACCGGCACGTGAATATTTTTAAGATCATCCGTGACGTCAAAGTCGCTGATGGTGCCGTTTTCGGTAAATTCGTTTGGCCCTTCAGCAATTAAGCTGGCCTTTTTGCCGTTAGTGGGGCGCCGCAGCGGTTCCGGCGAGTTTTCGTCCGGGTCATCCCAGCAGTAGCGTTCCATGTACCGGTCGTTGGCGGCCAAATACTTTGGCCCGGTGAAATCGCCTGTGCGTTCAGCTTCCGCAATTGCCTGCCGATCCTCGTAACTTAAGTACTTGATCAGCCGGTGCTGTTCCTGGCGCCATAGTTCAAGCGAAGCCGGCGAGCCATCGATCATGACGCTTTTAACCCCGTCCTGGCTGTAATGGGTCAGATACAGCATTTCCAGCATGCCGCCCCATGACTGGCCAAGCATATGAACTTGGTCAAGGTGCAGGTATTTCCGCAGGGCAATCAATTCTTCCGCCCAGGTTTCCTTGACGTAAACCGACTCGTCGTCTGGAATTGACGATTTGCCGCAGCCAACCTGATCGTACATAATCAATTGCCGGCCAGTGTTTGCATAGTCGTCCAATAACTCGAAATAGTTGTGTGATGATCCTGGCCCACCATGAATTAACAGGAGTGGGGCCTTGTTATCGCTGGGCTTGCCAACGATTCGGTAGTATGTTTTATATCCGTGAAACGGCATGTAACCTTCTTTAATTTCCATATGTACATCAGAATCCTTTCATTTAAAGTGCTTTGGTTAGAATCGATTATACTCGTGGCCGTTAAGTCGTAAAGCGATATTTCGAATTAGTGGATCAGACGGTCTTTGAGATCTGCCACGGATTCAAAGACATTTCCAGGATTCAATTTTTCTAAGTCGTCCTTTTTAGCATTAATTGACCAAGCGGCTGAATAGCAGGTAATGCCAGCTTCCTGACAGGCAGTAATATCAGAAGGGGCGTCACCAATGTAGGCCATTTCTGAAGCCGGAACGTTTAATTCGGCTAATACTTTTTCAAATTGGTGGGATTTATCAGCATCATTTGGGGTTCCCGCCAAAATTGGGGAGAACGCATCGTCTAAACTCAGCGCATCAAGGCTGGCTTGCAGACTCTGTTCACCCTTATGCGTGATCATGGGTGTCTTAACGTCGCGATCATGAAGAGTGCGAATTAAATCGTCAATCCCCTCAAATGGCTTCCGCAATGATAGGTGAGCCCGGCGATAGTTTTCGTGAAAACTCTTGAGGACGTCTTCCGAGTAATCGGGAATCAGTTCTTTGAGGATGCTCACCTCATTGGTTCCAAATGTTTTAAGGATGACCTGATTGCTCACCCATTTATCGGTATATTCGTGCACCGTTTTGCGGAATGAATCAAAAATAACTGGAAAGGTTTCGGCAACCGTTCCGTCTAAATCAAATGCAATCACTTTTTCCATTAATTATCTGCCCCAATCTTTCTAAGTACGTGGCAAGGATTTCCAACCGCCACAACGTTTGCCGGGATATCTTTTGTAACAACGCTGCCACCACCAATCACGGTGTTGTCGCCAATCGTAACCCCTGGCAGGATGATCGTCCCGCCGCCAATCCAACAGCGACGGCCAACTTTAACCGGGAGTGAACGGGTCATGACAAAATGCTGATTCTTGTGAAGTTCCCAGTTGGGATTCAACCGCTCAGTCGCCGCAATGGGATGGGTGCCGGTGTATATCTGAACGTTTGGCGCGACCATTGTCTCATCACCAATTGTAATCTTCCCGGAGTCCATGAAGCTGCAATTCATATTGATTGAAATCTTGGATCCTAAGTAAATGTTGTTCGCAAAGTCGCATAAAAACGGGGTGCCGACTGTGACGTAGTCGCCGACTGCGCCGAAATTGTCCTTCAATAACCGGGTCCGAATTTCCGTATCGGCATAATCGGTCTGGTTGTAGGTGTTCAAGAACCGGCTGGCAATTTCTTTTTGATTGCGAAAATAGGGGGCATGCGCGTCGTAAAGGTCACCATGCCGCCATTTTTCTACATCATTGGTCATTATGTCTCCTCCTTACAAAAGATAACTAATTCTATTATCTTCCTTTAGCTAACGATAATCTAGGGGCCAACCGGTGATTAAGTGAAAGTTTTTCACTTAATGAAAATTTATTGCTTTATTATTTTTTCGGCATTATAATCAAAACGATAAAATGCCATCAATGGGGAAACATTAAACGGGGGAATATAATATGAATGCAAAGACGATTTTGATTACCGGCGCCAATCGGGGAATCGGCCTGGAAACCGCGCGTCAATTAGCCGACGCGGGTCATCAAATTATTGTTGGGGTCCGAAATGCGGATAAGCTGCAGCCAACGATTGATCAGCTCGTTAAATTCGGCGTTGATGCCGAACGGGTATCGGGCGTTCAAATTGATTTAAATGATTCGGCATCCATTACGGCTGCTGGCAAGGCCATCGCTGATCAGCATCCGGATTTAGGCGTCTTAATTAACAATGCCGGCATTTCTGGTGACATGCAGAAACCGGCACTGGAGACGACAATTCCCGAATATCAGGAAACCTTAAACGTGAATTTATTTGGAACAATGCGGGTTACCGAGGCAATGTTACCGGTGTTGTTAAAAAATCGGGGTCAGATTGTCAATCTAACCGGTCCTTTCTCGGCAACTAAATGGTATAATCCGGCCGCTTACCGAGTTTCTAAAATTGCTTTAAACGCGTGGATCCAGACGCTGGCAGTTGACATTGAGAATCAAAAGTTACCGATTTCGATTTTGGGTATTTTTCCGGGCGGCGTGTCCACCGACATTAATAATCATCGTCAGGGACCGTACATGAAAACGACCGAAGACGCTGCCGGGTTGATTCTTCGAATTTTGAAAGATGGCAAGCGACACAATGGCGATATCATTGGGCCGGACGGAACGGTTATTTCAAAGGTTGAATAGGAATGTCGTAAAAACGACATCGCCACAAAGACTGTTTAATATCAGAAAATAGAAATGGGGCTGCGGCAAAATTCAAAGTTTTGTCGCAGCCCCATTTCTATAGTTTCCTCAGTTAAATTCCGCGCTAACAAGCGCCGCGGATCGTTCAGCGGTGCCACAGGAAGTGAATCAACAGCCGATCCACCCGTTTGTTCTGGTGAAGCCGACTGTGCTGGGCAGCTGGACCAACAATCCGTTTTTCTTGATATGACTTCACCTGGCCTTGAAGTAAGTATTTCAAGGATTTGGAAGAGGCGTTGCTTACCCGGCCATCTGAATGTGAGCCGTCATTTTTATCGCCATAAATATTGAGGACTTGCAGGGACTTTAAAGTTTTGAGGTGTCGCAGTCCCAGCAGGGTTCGATAATTGGCGTTCATCTTGGTTGGCTGCCCATCCGGCTTTAACTTCATCCGATTGGGGGCGTCGTCCATCCCTAAGATCCCGTTAAAGTGCCCGGCAATGTCAACCTGCTTTTCCAATCGGGGCAACTTTGGATTATTAGCGTTCGCCAGTAAATAATAGACGATTGCCATGTTGCCCATCGAATGACCGACCATATTCATTCGTTTGATTTGGTAACGCTGGTGGAGTTTAACGACGACATTCTTGGCCCATTGCGCGTCGGTAGGATAATTGCCATTGCGAGAGTTTACATAGTTAACCTCCACGATCGGGTGACGATCGCCTGACTTGAACTGACCAATTAAAGTCACGTGCCCGTTGGCCGCAACGTCCGCTCTGATAATTGATTTGGCGGCGCCAGCCTTCACAGCTGCTTGGGCCATGTGGTTTTCCGCACGATAACTGCCACCAAATCCGTGGAAAAACAGCGTCGGAACGGCCTTACTATCGGCAGTGGGGGCCGCATAGCTACAGCCGCCCAGCAATCCAGTCATTAGTAGTAATAACGCGCCTAGAAATACGATTTGTGTTTTTTTCATCAGCCAATTTTCCTCTAAAAACGTCCTAATCTTTGAAATGACGGGGTTGTCACCGCATTTGGATTCATCTAGCCTAACTTTTGTGACTCGATTATACAACGCTTAGCGGGGCGCACTGATTATTTGGCACCGTCTTTATTTGGTCAACTAAAAACAGCCCCGAACACACCAAGTTAACGGTGGTTCTGGGCTGTTGCCTGTTAGTTATTTGGTTAATTATTCGGTCGCGTTCGTTGTCCGCATCTTTTTTAATCCGGGCAGGGTGATCATCGTGATAAATGAGATCACGTATAAAGCGGAGAGAAAGGCCATGACAACGGTTAGTGAGTAGTGATCCATCAGAATGCCGATCACGACTGACGAGAAGCCGCCGACCGCCCGGCCAATGTTAACAATGACGTTGTTGGCGGTTGACCGGATTTCTGTCGGGTACAAACGGCTGATAACCGCGCCGTAACCGCCAAACATGCCGTTTGAGAAGAAGCCAACGATTGCGCCGATGATCAGCAGTGTCACGGTATTGTGAGCCAACGTAATGGTGAAGACCATTGCGGCTGAGGCAACCAGGAAGATGCCAAACGCCCGTCGGGGACCGAAGAAATCAAGAATGGTGCCAAACGTCATCATTCCCAGACTCATGCCGATAATGGTCGCGATCATCCACAGAGATGATCCGGAAACGTTTAGGCCCAATTGTTTCTGCACAATGATTGGCAGCCAGTTCATCAGGCCAAAGTATCCGGCAATTTGAACGGTGGTCATGATCATCAATGCGAAGCTCTGGTAAGCTAACTTGGGCGAACTGAACATGTATTTGAAGACGGCGCTGGTCGTGGATTCCTTTTCGGTCTTTTTGGCTTCAACGAATTCTTGGGTTTCCGTCAGGTGACGGCGAACAAAGTAGGTGAGAACTACTGGAACCAGGCCCAATAAGAACAGGGCGTGCCAGCCGAGATTGGGGATGATGAACGCGGCGGCAATCGCTGCCAAGATCGCCCCAATTTGGCCGCCAATTGCGGCAACCGAGGTCATTTTCCCGATTTGATTTTTGTGAAATGATTCGGCGATCAGCGAAATGCCGACGCCGTATTCCCCACCGGCACCGATACCGGCGAGAAAACGCAGGGCGTAAATCAAGGTAATGTTGTTGGCAAATGCCATTGCGGCGGTTGCGAAGGCGAAGATGAAGATGGTGTATGAGAAGGTCTTAACCCGGCCAAACCGATCACCGACAAGGCCGAAGAGCACCCCGCCAAACAGCATGCCAAGGTTGGTAATTGAGCCAATTAATCCCGCAGCCCCGCCACTCAGGTGAAGCTGGCTGATCATTGAACTCATCGCAAACGAAAGAAAAAGCACATCCATGTTTTCCAATGCGAATCCAGAACTGGTAGAAGCAATCACCCATTTCTGATTCTTGGTAAACATCCGGCTGTGCGATAGTGTTGTGTTTGTATTTTCCATTAACTCGTTCCTCCAAATGAATGCTCACTGACATTCGTTATTTTTTGCTGTTAACAGTATGCCATGGAAGCGGGGCGAATGCAAGGATGTCAGACAATCAGTGCTTGGAATTCTGCTAATTGAGAATATCGATAATGGTCTGCTTTACCTTTACAAATGATGGGGTATCCAATATGTCAATGAATTCAGAATGACGATTAGAATAGTCATACGTGTAAAATTGAAGTGGGTTAACAGATCCATGAAATCTTGGCTTGAACTGCCACCGCCAACGTGATAAAGTTATTAACAAATAAAGGAGCTTTAATTTGGTTCAGAGAGGCCAAAAGCGGACGATAAAAATAAACCAAGAGTCCGTGATTTTGCAACATGGTGGCACAGAGATGTGGCGCGGTGCGTAATTTCGGGCTCTTTTTATGTAAAAAAATCGGAGGGTAACCATGAGAGGACCATTAATTGTATCGCTTGACGTTTGGAACAGAGAAGGATTGTTCAAAATTATCGACCAATTTCCAACCGATGAGAACATGACCGTTAAAATTGGGATGGAATTGTTCTACGGTGAGGGACCGGAAATTGTTCGCAACTTGCTGGATAAAGGATTTAAAATCTTCTTGGACCTCAAGCTTCAAGACATTCCCAACACGGTTAAAATGGGGATGATGCAAATTGGCCGCATGGGGGTTACCTACACCACGGTTCATGCCTTGGGCGGATCTGAAATGATCGCCGCAGCCAAGGAAGGCTTGGAACTCGGCAGTGAAGAAGCCGGGGTGCCAACGCCGAAGCTTCTCGCGGTCACCGAGTTGACCTCGATTACTGAAGACGCCCTTAAAAACGAACAGAATTGTCGCTTGGACATGGTTGACCAGGTTGTCTCGTTGGCAAAACTAGCCAAGCAGGCTGGCGCTGATGGGGTTATTACGTCCCCATTGGAAGTCAGTTCCCTGAAAAAACAGGTTGGCGATGACTTCCTATATGTAACGCCCGGAATTCGGCCAGCCAACTTTCCGAAAGATGACCAATCACGAACCGCGACGCCGAAGCAAGCTGCTGAATACGGCAGCTCGGCCTTGGTGGTTGGCCGGCCAATTATTCGCGCCGACGATCCGGTGGCAGCTTACCATAAATTATTAGAGGAGTGGAATTATGCAAACTGATAAAATTATTCAATCGTTAATTGATAACAAAATTGTAAGTATCAACCTCAACAAACCATTTCGGTATGCCAGCGGGATCCTGTCACCAATTTATACGGATTTTCGCCTGACAATTTCCATTCCAACTTTGCGGGATATGATTGCTGACGGGTTAGCTGAACTCATCAAGGAAAAGTACCCTGAAGCCACGGTGATTGGCGGCGTTGCAACTGCCGGCATTCCTCACGCATCATGGGTTGCTGAACGGCTGAACCTCCCATTAATTTATGTGCGGGCAAAGCCAAAGGATCACGGCGCCGGTAAACAAATTGAGGGCCGAATCACAAAAGACGATAAAGTTGTCCTGATTGACGACCTGATTTCAACTGGCGGCAGTGTCCTGGGAGCTGTTAAGGCCGTTCGCAAGGAAGGCGTTAACGTTATTGGCGTGGCTTCCGTGTTTACTTACGGGTTGCCCGACGCCGACAAGAACTTTGCGGCAGCCAACACGACGCTTTATCCGCTGCTGAGTTACGCCCAACTCATTTCACAGGGCCATGAAGAAAACAAATTCTCCGATGAAGAGTATTCACGACTATCAACCTGGCACAAAGCCCCTTGGGACTGGACAAAACGGGAGGAACAGGCAAATGCTGCAAAGTAAAATTTCCTTGAAGGCCAACATTGGCAAATACGAATTTAACAACGTGATGCTCAATGCGGCCGGAATTCGCTGTGCGACAACCGATGAACTGACAAAGGTATTGAATTCTGAAGCGGGTGGCTGCGTGACGAAGAGTGCGACGCCGGAACCACGGGAAGGTAACGAAAGTCCGCGGATGAAAGCCACTCCCCTTGGGTGCATCAACTCGATGGGATTGCCAAATCACGGCTTGGACTACTACTTAAAGTTTGCTGAAGAGAACCAAGGCAAGAATGGCAAGCAGGTACTGCTGTCAATTGCTGGGTTGACCGTTGACCAAAACTTAGAAATGCTTCACAAAATTCAGGAAAGTTCGTTTGACGGCTTGGTTGAATTGAACTTATCCTGCCCGAACATTAAGGGTGAATCCCAGATTGCCTACGATTTTGAAGCTGTTCGCGACATTCTGACCAAGACGTTCAAGTTTTTCACCAAGGATCTGGGCATTAAGTTACCACCGTACTTCGATTTGCACCAGTTTGATCAGATTGCTGACGTCTTGAATGACTTCCCGATCGCCTACGTTAATTCGATCAATTCGATTGGTAACGGTCTAATCGTTAATCCGGAAACTGAATCGGTTGTTATTAAGCCGAAGGGCGGTTTCGGCGGCCTGGGTGGCGACTACGTGAAACCGACGGCTTTGGCCAATGTCCGGGCACTGCGGTTGTGGTTAAAACCAGAAATTGCAATCATCGGAACCGGCGGCATCAAGTCCGGTCGTGACGTTTTCGAGCACGTTCTCTGTGGGGCCAACGTGGTTCAAATTGGGACGGCGTTTGGCTTTGAAGACGTCAAGATTTTCAGCCGGATTAGCAAGGAACTATCAGAAATCATGGCTGAAAAGGGTTATAGCAGCCTGGATGATTTCCGGGGTAAGTTGAAGACATTGTAGACCGGTTAATGTGTTGATAAATGGGGTTTAAATTTAGCGAAAGCGATAATTTCATTTATTCTCCCAACTCAAAATAGACGCAATCAAATTTCCCATGATGAATTTGATTGCGTCTATTTTTTGAGTTCACTGGATTAATGAACGCTATGAGTTGCGCTCTAAATTGTTTAGGAAGGTTGTTAACCGCTGAATATCTGATAAACTCAGCTCACCTATTGGCTTGAATGTTGCCAATCCTTTTGGGATGCTAGTTACTGGAACGGTGTCTATCCAGGTGGGTTTATATAATCCAGCTTCTTTCCAGTCATTTATCTTAAAATATTTTCTTTGAATTTTAGAAGACTTGTTTTCAAACTTTGTTGTGAGTTTGAAAAATTCGACATTATCACCATCGTCGCTCAGAATTAAAACTGGTCGTGGCTTTCCGCTCATACCATCAGAAAAGTAAACAAATGTACTGGCAATTTCATTCTTCTTCATCTGACAACCACGCTTCTAGCTCATCTTTATTTGTAATCCGTTTGCGAGGAAGATCTTTTGTGGCCTCAGCTAAATCGATGTTCGCTTTTTCTCTTGGCGACAGTTTTAGTTCAAATGGGAGACTGCCAGTGGCAGAGATTCGACTGTATAAAGCATTGATTACGACTGTTGAGTTTAGACCCAACTTACCCAAAACCGCCTCTGTATTTTCTGCTAGATCCTTGTCGACTTGTACTTGAACCCGTTTCTTTTCTTTAGTCGTCATAATATCACCTCTTACTCATATTATATCTATATTATAGTATTAACTGGGTGAAGCAACAACATAAAAGCTCTTAGTAAACAAAGGTATGAGGCATCATGGCCCCTAATGATTGCTTAATTGGTTGAGGCTTTACCAACGTAATAGTTCAATGCTGCGCTGGGGTGGGCATCCTTGGCAGCCGATGACGTGAACCCATAGGAGCCATCATCATCTTCAAAGTCTGCTGAATAACCGGTTGGAAGCCCTTGGTAATACCCGAATTCTTGGGTGAGGTCCATGCCACTTTGTTTTTTGGATGGGGCAAACGGAACAATCACTGACCCAACCTTTTTATGGGTGGCAACATCAACGAAGTTTACCGTGATTCCCTTATCAGCCGCGGGAGTTGCCAATTTTTTGAGGCCGCTTTCCCGAATGTAGCCCATGATGTCGTTATTCAGATCGTCAACCGAATACCAAACGTCTCCTTGGCGGGTATTCTTCACGACCTTTTGGATGATAAAGATATCATTTTTATAGGGCGTCGACGTTTTCTTGTTCGGCATATTAATAAAGTTAGTAACCGTGATTGGTGCCACGTCAAATGGTAACGAATAAACTTTAGCGGTCCCATCAGAGGCGGTTCCGGGATTTGCCAGTTTGTAGAAGCTTTGCTTTTGTTCTGACGTCATTGCGACGTCGGTCATGGTGTGAAAATCCGCTACCCCACCTGCGGGATTCTTGTGTTGTTCGTCCAAGTAATAAATGAGCCCGAGTCGGTAATTGGTTGTTCTGCCGGCATAGATCCAGCCCTTAATCTTGTAGTCGAAGGATGCGACCTTAAAATAGACGGTTCCCCGATTGGTTGTTGCCGTTCGCAGCCACATAAACGAGTCCAGCCCCCGTTTTGACTCAGCAAGTTGGGTCAGCTGAGCTTTTGACTTCACTAATTTAGCCCCTTGCATGGTTGCGGCTTTGGTGTACAGCGCGTTTTTACCCGTAAACGTCATATAAGAGCTTGATTCTTTGAGATTAGTACTGATCTTCGTTATTGTGGCGTAATTTTTTGCATGAGCCGGTTTATTTGTGATGATGCCACCGACTGAAATGCCAGCCATAACTGATAACATGATGATTCCCTTTTTCAACATTGTGCTCAACTCCTTACAGAAAGCTTACGCTCGATAACGTTTTTGGGCAATCTGCCAAGCCAATCAGCAGACAAAACGGGACTGCATTATAATGGCAGTATAATGATTTTTTGAAAGGGGCAGCTTAAATGGCAGATTCAAAAACACCTGAGCAGATTCAAGTTATTGGGGGCAACGTTAATAACCTTAAAAATATCTCGGTCAACATTCCTTTACATAAATTCGTGGCGGTTTCGGGACTTTCCGGCTCTGGGAAATCCTCACTGGCGATGGGGATTTTATACGCTGAAGGGGCGCGCCGGTATTTGGACGCCCTGGCAACTTACACGCGCCGGCGGATCAGTCAAGTTGGCCGGGCAGATGTCAAAGAAGTACGGCATATTCCCTCAGCTTTAGCGCTGCGGCAACGACCAACCGTGCCCGGGGCCCGATCAACAGTGGGAACGATGACCGAAATTTTCAACGTCCTCCGGCTGATTTATTCTCGCCTGGGGTCGCCGAAATGTCCCAACGGCCATCAGGTGCCGCCAACCATTAAGATCGCGGAAGCCATGGATAAGGCCGGCGCTGACATGGGGATGATTACCTGTCCCACTTGTGGTGTGCGGTTCATGGCCTATAGTGCCGAGGACTTCGCCTTCAATTCCGACGGGGCCTGCAAGAACTGTGAGGGCTTGGGAATTACCAAACAACTGGATCCGAATATGTTAATTGGCGATACCAGCAAATCAATTCGCGACGGGGCGGTTGCCGCTTGGCGGACCCCGGGCCGTAACTTCATGCCGATTGTTGCCCAGGCAGCTGGCGTTCGAATTGACGTGCCCTATAACCAGTTAACGGACAAGGAAAAAGACATTGTTTTGCATGGAAAGCAGCGCAAGTACGCCATTGATATTCCCAGCCGCAATGGCCGGGTCTTCCACATGGATCACGCGCTTTACGAAAACGCCTATAACGCCATTGAGGACAGCATGGCCACCACGAAGAGTGAAGTGGCATTGAAACGACTGAATCGGTTTTATCGGTTCTTCACCTGCCCCGTTTGTCACGGAACCCGAATCAATCCGGATCGGCTGACCCAGTTGGTGGCAGGTAAAAACATTGCCGAGGCCAGCCAGTTGCCACTTGGTAAGTTACCGGAATTTGTGACTCAAATTAAAGCTTGGCTGCCTGACGACATGCAGGGCTTGGCAAATAACCTCACCAGCGAACTGTTGAATCAGCTTCAACCACTCCTGGATCTAGGGCTTGATTACCTGACAATGGACCGGGCGGGGGCCACCCTTTCGACTGGCGAACTCCAACGAATCCAGCTTGGACGAACGCTTCGAACCCAGACGACCGGCGTGCTGTATGTATTGGATGAACCATCGGTCGGTCTGCATCCGGACAACGTTTCCGGATTAATCAAGATATTCCATCAGCTAGTTGATCAGGGCAATTCGGTCGTTGTCGTCGATCATGAAACATCGATTATTAACGCGGCAGACTGGATCATTGAAATTGGGCCGGGTTCCGGCGTAAAGGGCGGCACAATTATCGATCAGGGAACTCCTGACCAGATTAAGGCCAGTTCGAAGTCGTTGATTGCCCCATTCTTAACCGGCAGCGGCACGTTACTGACACGAAAAACGCAGCCGATGGACGTCTTTAAAAAGGGTGCGGTCAAACTAACCGTTAGCCACCGATTTAATTTAAATGACGTCTCGGCCGCCTTCCCGATTAATCGACTGACGTCGGTGACCGGCTTTTCCGGAGCCGGGAAAACGACGTTGGTCTTGGATGGTCTGTTGCACGCGTTTGAAGCTCAATTCAATAAACGCAAGCTGCCAAGCTACATCAGCGATTTTGAACCTGGCCGAATCAAGCACATCGTCAGCGTTGACGCCACGCCGGTGGGCAAGAACGCCCGCTCCACGGTGGCCACTTACACCAATATCATGGATTATTTACGAAAATTGTACGCTGCTCAACCGGAAGCTAAAAAGCGCAAGTATACCGCCAGCAACTTTTCTTACAATAATAAGCAGGGCGGCTGCCCAACCTGTGGCGGAACCGGCGAAATTTCGCTGGATATTCAATACCTGCCGGACATGGTTGAAACCTGTCCGACCTGTGGGGGCAAGCGATTTAACAAGCAGGTTCTTGAAGTTAAGTGGCAGGGGATGTCCATCGCCGACGTTTTGGATTATGACGTCGATCAGGCGATTGACTTGTTTGGCGATGACACGGCAATCGGCTCAACACTGCGGGTTCTCCAGCAGATGGGCCTCGGTTACCTGCATCTCGGCGAGGCCACCCCGACTCTGTCAGGTGGCGAAGCCCAGCGTCTGAAATTAACGTCCCATATGCGCCGCAGTCAGGCCAATACGCTGTTCATTTTCGATGAACCATCGGTCGGCCTGCATCCGCTGGACGTGCACGTGTTACTGAAGGTGTTCTCCCAATTGATTGATCAGGGGGCAACCGTTTTGATGATCACCCACGATCTGGACTTGATGGCCAACTCGGACTACCTGATTGATATGGGGCCGCGCGGTGGTGATCAGGGCGGTAAGATAGTTGCGGTCGGTTCACCAAAAGACTTGATTAAAACACCAAGAAGTTTGACCACTAAATATCTGCGGGAACATTTCGATCAGTATCGTGGCAAATAAGCCGTAAAAGCACCTGTTTGAAGTGCACTTAAAATTGGATTTCTGGAGGATTTCCCATGACCCGAACAAATCGGAGCCGGACTGCGGTCGCGGCAATTACCCTGTTATTAGTCATTTACCTGACCGATATTAGTCTCGGTCTCCCAGACTCCCTGCTGGGATCCGGTTGGCCGGACATGCATCTGAGCCTTAATGTCCCGGCGTCCTATGCCGGCTTCATTACCATGATCATTGCCGCTAACACGATCATTTCCAGTTTGGTATCGAACCGAGTTACCCAGAAATTTGGAACTGGGTGGGTGACGTTTACAAGCATCTTACTGACGGCGGTCGCAATGTTGGGCTTTTCATTCTCCCATCGTTTTTATGCTCTCTGTCTCTGGGCAATTCCCTACGGCGTGGGGGCGGGGGCCATTGACGCTGCCACTAGTAATTTTGTTGCGCTGCACTACGATTCCCGTCAGTTAAACTGGCTGAATAGCTTCTGGGGCGTCGGTACGATTATCAGCCCGTATATCATGGGGGCCAGCTTGAATACCGCTGGTGGGTGGCATAATGGGTACTTAATTGTTGGCTCGATTCAAATGGGGATTGCTGTGACCATTTTGATCAGCCTTCCCCTCTGGAAAAGAAAGGAAGCCGCCCATCGAATCACGACGCAGGCGACTGAAAAATTATCAAATTGGCAGATGATTAAAATGCCGGGGATGCCTCAAGCGATGGTGGCGTTTTTCTCATATATTGCGATCGAACAGACCACCGCGTTGTGGGCTAGCACCTTTCTTCGGCAAACTCACCATTTACCAGTTGATACGGTTGCTCGTGCTGCCGCCCTCTTCTACATTGGCATTACCGTGGGTCGTTTTGTAGCCGGTGTGATTTCTAACCGTTCTGGTGATTATTGGCTGGTCAATGCCGGATTGGGAATCATCGCAATTGGAATTGGGATGATATTAATCCCGACCAGCAGCTACCACTTTGTGATGGCCGGCTTAGTTGTCATTGGCTTAGGCTGTGCGCCAATTTGGCCGGCACTTCTGCACGCGACGCCAAATAATTTTGGCGCGGCGCATTCTCAGATTGCGATGGGAATTCAGATTGCCGCAGCATACGTTGGGACAACGACCATGCCGCCGTTGTTTGGACTGCTGGCAAGCTGGGTGGGAATTGAATTATTCCCGGGATTCCTGCTTTTCTTTCTGGTTGTGTGCGGGGTCGCGGTGATGAGATTGAAGCAGAAAGCGGCAGTACAAAAGGGAGACTGAGTGTTATTTCAGTCTCCAAGCAGGGCACCGTTATCTTAGACTAATAACTGATCATCATTAAATTAAACCCGATGAAATGGTTGGTCGCCCTTTGCAATATCTAAGGCCCACTGGGGCATTGGTTGATTTTGACGATAGAAGTTATGATCAATTTGTCCGAGTTTTCGGATAGCTTTTGCGGGATCCCCATAAGCTAAGACGTTGGCCGGAATGTCCTTGGTAACAACCGATCCGGCACCAATGACGCTGTTTTCTCCAATTGTCACTCCGGGAGTCACCGTAACATTGGCTCCAAGCCACACATTATTCCCGATGGTTACCGGAAGTCCGAATTCCGCGCCGGTTTTACGCCGAACTTGTGGATCCAGTGCGTGGCCGGCAGTGTAAATGCCAACGTTTGGGGCAATCAACACATCGTTGCCAATGGTTACGGGTGCGGCATCGAGAATTGTTAAATTATTATTGGCAAAAAAATTCTCTCCAAGCGTTGTGTTGATACCATAGTCGATATGGAAGGGGATTTCGACGAAGCAGTGGTGACCGATGTGCTTAAAAATTTTACTTAGTAATTGCTTTCGTCCTGATAAATCACGGTAATTTAAGCGATTGTATTGGTACAGCAGATCCCTTACTTTGAATCTTAATTCAAGTAATTCAGGGGTTTGGTAATAAAGATCGCCGTTAGCCATGTGTTTGAGTTCCTGTTCAAGTGTCATGTACAAAGAGCCTCCAATTATTTTGACAGTCTAAAATTCGGATAAATATGAAGAGGTTGAGACAATGATATTTTTGTCTCAACCTTTTTAAAAGTTTCATAAATGACGCATTATTTTGCGGATTCAGTTGCTTTAGAATCAGCCATTCGGGTTCGTAAGGTTCCCTCGATATCTTCCAAGGATCGGTTACGCGTTTCAAATACCTTAGCGTGAACGAACCAGATAGCGGCAAAGCACAAGACACCATAACCGATGAATAAGCTTCCAGTGCCGAAGAAATCAAGCAACGGTGGGAAGGTCAACGATACCACCATGTTGGCCGACCAGTTAATCACACTTGAGAACGAATTCCCAAGGCCCCGAATGTTAAGTGGGAAGACCTCACCAATCATGACCCACATAACTGGACCCCAGGTTGCGGAGAAGAAGGCGATGTAGATGGTCAAGGCAATCACACAGATAATTGCGGCGGCGTGACTTTGCCCGGAAAACTTCATCGCGAAGCTCATGACGAACAAGGAGACCCCCATGCCAATGGCGCCGCCAATTAACATGGTTTTACGATCGATTTTATCCATGATCATTACGGCAACCGCTGTGACGATGACGTTAAAAATGCCGATCCCGATGTGGGCGATTAATGCGGCGGAAACACCGAAGCCAACGTCGGTGAAGATGGTGGGCGCGTAATAGAGAACGGTGTTACAGCCCATGACTTGTTGGAAAATTGCCAGGCCAACCCCGATGATCAGTGATGGCCGAACTAATTTTCCAAATAATTCTGACCAACCACCACTCTTAATAGCGGCTTGTTCCTTAATGTCGGAGAGTTCTTTGTCGACGACGCTGGTATTATGTTTGTTCATAATTTCCAGAATCTGGCGGGCTTCCGCCACTTTATTTTCTTTGACCAAGAAGCGGGGACTTTCTGGCAGAACCAACGCCCCGAAGAACAATAGGGCAGCTGGAATGGCCGCAAATCCGAGCATCCAGCGCCAGCCGGTGTAGAAGCCGGAGAAGGAATAGTTGGTCACATAGGCGATAAAGATTCCGGTCATGACCATTAGTTGGAACAGACTAGACATTGATCCCCGTTTGTCGGCAGGTGATAATTCAGCCAAGTAAGTTGGAATCAGGGCTGAAGCGGCCCCAACGGCCATTCCTAAGATAATTCGGGAAACAATTAAGGTCCAAAATTCTGGTGAAAAAGCTGATCCGATTGCCCCAATAAAGAAAATAATGCCTGATAATAGGACGAGTTTTCGCCGGCCATAGCGGTCTGACATTGGGCCAATCACCGCGGAGCCAAGGATGGCCCCTAATAGAACGGCACTGACGACCCAGCCCTGCTGCCATGAATCAAGGTGGAGCTGTTTTTCAATGAATAAAATGGCCCCGGAGATAACGCCGGTATCGTAACCGAAGAGTAGACCACCGAGAGCACCGAAGAAGTAAACAAATGCCGATGAAACTTTGTGAACTTTGGGTGTTGATTGGATGTTATTTTGCATATATGGACACCTCATATTGTTAAAAAAGTCGAGTAACAAACAATTTGTAAGTAGGTTGGTTGAATGAACTTTCTAACTGAAACGAATTTTAACACCTTTGATTTTAAAATGCAATCGCTTACAACGAAAAAAGTGACCGCACTTTGTCATTTTATGATCAGCAACGATTTGCAATTTACTAAAAATCAACCAAATTATTTTCATATGGTCATGGCTCTGATATGATAGTGCTAATATGGACTTATCAGAACGATTGAGGGTTGGCAAAATGAAAGCAATTACCAATAAGGACTTGATGCGGCGGGCAAACACCAAACTGGTTCTGCAAGAAATTTTTAATAATGAATATACAACTCGAGCCGCCATATCGCGGGAACTTGGGTTAAATAAATCGACGGTGTCTTCGATTTACGATGACTTAAAGGAAAAGCAGCTCGTTGAAGAGGTTGGCGAGGGCGAAGCTTCCCATTCCGGGGGCCGAAAGCCGACTAAGATTCGGATTTACGACCAATATGGTTTCACCCTAAGCTTTGATATCTCGTTTCATAACCTTCACTTCATGGCAAATTACGTGAACGGCACGGTTATTGAGCGGAATGAAATCAATATTGACGGCAAGGACATTCATGAAATTGTTGAACTGATTCAATCAACGGCGGACCGCTTTGTGCGGACGGTGGTTTCCGTAAACGGTTTGCTGGGAATCTGCTTATCGATCCATGGAATTGTTGACGAACAGCAAAAGATCAGTTATTCACCGTTCATTGATTACGACGGCGTTTCACTGAATAACCTTCTCAGTGCCGCCTATCACGTACCGGTCATCCTGGAAAATGAGTCCAACTTGACGGCGGTTTACGTCCGTGATTTTGTGATGCATTACGACAGTAAAAATTTGATTGCTATCAGTATCCACAAAGGAATTGGCTCGGGGATTATTGTAAATAACCAACTATTTCGCGGCTTTAACGGGCGGGCCGGTGAAGTTGGCCGCACCCTTACTAAGAACGAAGATGGCCAGCTCACTCCAATCGAACAAATCTGTTCTGAGGATGCGATTATCGGCCGGCTAAACCAGAAGCTGGGCGTCTGCAATTTGAACCGGTACAGCGTTGTTGACGGCTATCGCCAGGGTGATCCGGTGGTTGTTTCCGTGATTAATGAATTCATCGAGGAAATTGCCAGCCTAATTTATAATTCCGCGATGTACTTTGATACGAATGCGATTTATTTAGGGTCACCGTTGATGGAAGCGGCGCCAGAAATATTTGATCAAATATTGAAAACGGTCCAGCAGCTGAACACCAACTCTATCGAATTGGCACAACTCCAAGATTCTGATAAGGCAACCCTGCTGGGAGCCTGCTCGGTTGCGACCCATCACGTTCTGGATTTGGTTGGCTATCCACTGAGCTTTGCAGATGAGCACGCCTGACGGTTACGGTTAGAGTTGATTAATTTCGTAAATTCGAAGTGATTGCATGCAAGAAACCACCGATCTTTGGGGGGACTTTCCCTTAAAGATCAGTGGTTTCTTTTAGTATATCTATATATCTATATATCTATTTTGAAACAACCGTTATTCCGCATTTGCCGAAACCAAACTCCGTTGATGCAGGTATGTCACCCCACCGAAGACGACGGTCCAAATGATGGCACCGACAGCTCCGATAATGTCCTGCGGAATGAAGAACAGGGTTATAAAGATAATTGCGAAGAACGCAATGGTCAGGGGACTTGTTACCTGGTACAGCGGCATCTTAAAGCCGTTTGGCAGAAAGTCGCTGGATTCACGGTACTTCCGGTGGGCCATCATGGCCAATGCATACACGATAATGTACATATCATTCGATGAGCCAGCCACAATGGTGAAGACGGAGGCCGTTGCGCTTGTGAGACTCATCAGCGGCGTGATGAGCAAGAACAGAGCGGAGAGACCGATAGCGGCAGCTGGAACGCCATTCTTGGAAATTTTAGCGACGTGGCGGTTGAGCCAGCTGGTTTCTGGAACCTCAGTGGCGATTTGATAGAGGTGGCGACCAGCTGAGAAGATAAAGCTGTTCAGGGAAGAAGAGGCCGAGGTCAGCACGACAAAGTTAATGATCGCAGCGGCGGCCGGGAAACCGGCGAGCTTAAACACCTGAACAAAGGGGCTGCTTGCGGCGTTCAAATGCGTCCACGGAATAATGCCCATGATGACGATAAGGGCGCCAAAGTAAAAGATCAAAATCTTAAGTAACGTTTCGTTAACGGCCTTCTTGATAATCTTATGGGGTGTCGTTGCTTCACCAATTGTGATGCTGACGAATTCGATTCCTTGAAAGGCAAAGAAGACCATTGGGAAAGCTGAAATAAAGCTGAGACCACCATGGGGAAACATGGTGAAATTATGGAAAATGTTTTCGAAGGACGCGTGGCCAACTGGCGTTGCGGCGTGACTGGTCATCATAAAAATCCCGGTAACGATCAGGGCGACGATTGCGACAATTTTAATCAGCGCGAACCAGAACTCAGCCTCGCCAAATAATTTAGCGGCAATCAGGTTGACCAGGGCCAACGTTCCCAGAAAGGTCACTTGAATCACCCACGACGGGATGTTAGGAAACCAAAATTGGACGTACGTGGAGATGGCCGTAATTTCGGCCATGGCACAAAAACTCAGTCCCAGCCAGTAGGTCCAGCCGGTGAAGTGGCCAACAGTCGGGCCAAGATATCGGGTGATAAAGGCAACGAATGTATGCTGTGATGGGTCTGAATAGAGCATTTCGCCGATTGCCCGCATCATCAAGAAGAAAAAGATGCCAAGTACTAAGTAGACTAATAGAATTGACGGCCCGGTTTTACTGATGGTGGTTCCTGATCCTAAGAATAATCCGGTCCCAATCGTCCCGCCAATGGCAATCATCTGGACATTTCGATTGCTGAGAGAACGGCGGGTTCCATCTGCGTTCTCTGTAACGTTTGATTTTTGCATAAACAACTTCCTCCTCACTTGGAGTTGACCGATTGGGACAACTTCAACAACTCGTTCATGAAAATTTTTAAATTAGAGGCCCTCTAATTAAGCTGAAGTTATTCTACCATGTGAACGGCAAAAAGCCGACATTTCAAGGGGAAGACGTTAGATGATTTTGTGAAATAAACTAATTTTTGATGAAAGAAAGGCAAAAGTTGGTGTCTACCTATGAAAATAAACTTGGTTTTTCATAGGTGACCAAGCGGTGAAAATTTTGACGGTGCCATATTTGGCGAACCAAAAAAGGGATGAAGACTGTGCGCAACTTGTCTTCACCCCTTATTGGGTCAACGTTAAATTGGTTAAATTCAATTAGTCAGGTTCATCCTCGTCTGGCAGTTTTAACGGTCGCGGCCCGATGTTTGTCGTAAATGCCACCGTGGTGTGAGTATTTCCGAACTCTTTGAGCGAGGCGTTGAAGCGGTTCAGCTCGGTCATGTTTTTATAAAAAACCTTCAGCTGAACGGCAGCGTCCCCGGTGATGTAATTACATTCCACCACGTTGGGGACCTTCGAGACGAACTCAACGAATCGCGGAAGTTCTTTATAGCTCACGTCAAGACGGACAAACGCCTTGATCAGGTAGCCCAACTTTTCATAATTGACGTTGGCCGTGTACCCGTTGATAAAGCCGTGTTCTTCCAAATGCTGCAGGCGAACCGATGCCGATGGCGCAGAAATAAAACACTTCTCCGCAATGCTTTTAATTGAGGCTCGGCCGTCTTCTTGAATGATGTTGAGAATTTTGCGATCTAATTTATCCATTGGCGAACGCTCTTTTCTTCTTGAAATATTAACCTTCATTATACTATTACAATCGCAAATGAACGAAATTGACGGCTTAGCTAACTTGCTTGGCCGCTGGTAGGAATCTTAGGCACGGGAGACGTCGGCTTTTGATGGTGGTTAATCGCCCTGATCAGCATAAACAGCAAGACAAGCGCGACCGCTGCGTAAATTGCGGCACCAATACTAATTTTGTCGAGGCCAACGACGCCAACCATGACCGATGCAGTCGCTGATCCCAGCGAAATGCCGAAGTTAAAGAAAATTGAGCTCAACGATGAAGCCAGTACTAAGGATTGGGGATAGTCATCCTCAGCGGTATTAAGGAAGTGCAGCTGAATTGGTGAGTTAAGGACGGTGACAATCAACGTTAACAGCAAAATGATGGCCATCCCGGAAAATTGATTCATGAGGCCGACCGGCAGTAAGAGGAGTAACACAATGTCGGCGACATAGTACTTCGGAATTTGCCGCAATGAATGGGGTTTCTCAGCGATGGCTCCGGAAAGCCGGTTGCTGGCAATGCTCATAATACCGATGATGAACAACAGCCAGTTCAGGGCCTGATCGCTGAAACCCATTGAAGTGGTTAACAGCGGCCGGATGTAGGTGTAGTACGCGTACATCGTGGCAGCGGTAAATAGCACCAGAAAAATGGCAATGTAGATGCGGGAATCCAGCAGGAGCGTCAGCTGATTTTTAATGGAGCTTTTAGTTTGTGGGACTTTTTTCGGAAGGAGGAACACCAACAAAATAAACGTGAGGATGGTAATCGCAGAGATCCCGAAAAATGCCCAGCGCCAGTTATAACTGGTGGAAATGGCAACGCCGATTGGAACGCCGAACACTGATGCGATGCTGAATCCGGCAAAAATCCACGAGACTAAGCTTGCTCGTTTGTTTCGCGGCGCAATGGTGCTGGCAAACGTCATGACCAGAGAAATAATCGACCCGGCAGTGAACGCCGTAATCACCCGAGATATGACCATGAACCAGTAGCTGGTCGCAACGCCGCTCAAGGTGTTGCCGATCAAAAAGACCAGCATCAGTGCTAGTAGCGTTTTGTAGCGACTGTAACGACTGGTCAGAATCGTCACGAAAGGCGTGCTAATGGCATAAACCGTCGCGAAAATGGTGACTAAATATCCCATTGTTGAGATTGGGGTCGCAAAGTCCTTTGATAGGTCCGACAGAATTCCAACAACGATGAATTCATTACAGCCCAGCATGAATGCGACTAATACAAATAAAATGGCTTGCAGTTTAAATTTGGTCATGTCCTCACGCGCCTCCAAGTTCGCTTATATTCTTAGTATAGTTGTTCTAATCGATAACAGCAGCCTTATTAGCATAGCATATTTTTGAGTGAATCTCCTCAATACGGAAACAAAAGGGATCAAAAAAAAGTCGAGAAAGTCATTGAAAGGGCTTGCAATAATCTGAAGTCGTTGTAAAATGATATTTGTAAGTTGGTTGTGTGAACAAACTAAATAAAAAGATTATTTGGAGGACTTCTTCTATGAGTTATTGGAACGTTGATAAAATCAAATACGTTGGCACTAAAGATAAAAAATCCGGGTTAGGATTCCAATATTACAACCCCGATGAAGTGATTGGCGGCAAAAAGATGCGTGACTGGCTGCGATTTGCCGTTGCCTACTGGCACACTTTTGACCAGCGGTTAGTTGATCCATTTGGTGATGGGACTGCGCTTCGGCCATACGACAAGTACACTGATCCAATGGACCAAGCGTTGGCGAAAGTGGATGCAGCGTTTGAATTTTACGATAAGCTGGGCGTTGATTTTCTTTGCTTCCACGATCGTGATTTGGCGCCTGAAGGGGATACGCTTCGGGAGACGAACAAAAATTTAGACAAAGTTGTGGATAAGATCGTTGAGAATCAAAAGACGTCCGGTATGAAGGTTCTTTGGAATACGTCTAACCTATTTACGAATCCCCGCTTTGTGGCCGGAGCTGGGACGTCACCATACGCCGACATTTTTGCCTACTCAGCCGCGCAATTAAAGCACAGCCTTGAAATCGGCAAGCGCGTCGGCTCTGAAAACTATGTCTTTTGGGGTGGTCGTGAAGGCTACGAATCACTTTGGAACACGGATATGAAGCGTGAACAGGAACACGCCGCAAAGCTCTTCCACATGGCAAAGGACTACGCCAACGAGATTGGCTTCGATGCCCAGATGCTGCTTGAGCCAAAGCCAAAGGAGCCAACCACTCATCAATACGATTTTGATGCCGCAACGACCATTGCCTTCATGAAGGAATACGGGTTGGACAAGGACTTCAAACTGAATTTGGAAGGCAACCACGCCAACTTGGCCGGGCACACTTATCAGCATGAAATTCGGGTTGCCCGTGAAGCCGGCTTGTTGGGATCGCTTGACGCTAACCAGGGTGACAAACTCATTGGCTGGGATATTGACGAATATCCGTCAAATCTATACGAAACAACCGCCGCAATGACTGAAGTTGTTGAAAACGGCAGCATTGGCCCCCGTGGTGGATTGAACTTTGACGCCAAGCCACGCCGGTCATCATTTGAACCGGAAGACCTCTTCTATGGTCACATTGTCGGCATGGATAGCTTTGCTGCCGGCCTCCGGGTTGCCGTTGCAATGAAGCAGGACGGCGTTCTTGATAACATCGTCAAGAATCGTTACAGTTCATTTGACTCAGGAATCGGTGCTGACATTGAATCTGGCAAGGCAAGCATGGCTGACCTTGAAACCTACTCATTGGATAAGACCCAAAAGCAGCTCCGGGACGCAACCCATTCCGATCATTTGGAAGAAATTAAGGATACGATCAATCATTACATCATCCAGACTTTGAAGTAGTGATCGATTGGGGATGACCCCATTCATCCTTTCATCAATAAACGATATAATGTGTTAAAAGGAATGGAACTAACCTGCCATTCCTTTTTTCGAAGAGGAGGAGCGATTCAATATGACTGATTGTGTACTGGGCGTTGATCTTGGAACCAGCGCCGTCAAGGTGTCAGCCGTCACCAAAACTGGTGAGATTATTGCCCAGGAGGGGATGGACTTTCCCCTTCGCCAGCCCAAGCCCGGATACGCCGAGCAGGATCCGGAAGACTGGGTAAGCGCAACGACGGTGGCGATTGTCCGCTTAATCTTAAATGACCAATTAAAACCTGAACAGATTAAGGGCATCAGTTATTCCGGCCAGATGCACGGCCTGGTGCTGCTAGACGCGGATAACCAAGTTCTGCGCCCGGCGATGTTGTGGAACGATACCCGCTCGACCAAGCAGCGCGAAGAAATTATGGCGAAAATGGGGGACCGATTCATTGAAATCACCCATAATCAACCATTGGAGGGCTTTACCCTGCCCAAGCTGCTGTGGGTCAAGGAAAACCAGCCGGAAATTTTCGCGAAGGCCAAAACCATGCTGCTGCCGAAAGATTACCTGCGTTTTCGAATGACCGGGAACCTGGCCATTGACTATTCTGACGCCACTGGAACCGTGATGCTCGACGTTGACAAGCAGGTTTGGAGCCAAGAGATCCTGGATGCATTTGATATTCCGGCCAGTCTCTGCCCGCCGTTGGTTCGATCAATTGATAATACGGGGCACATCGATGACTGGTATGCTCAGTATTCGGGCCTGTCAACCGAGACGGTGACGTTTGGTGGCGGGGCCGACAATGCCTGCGGCGCAGTCGGGGCTGGGATTGATAGCCCAACCAAAGTGCTATCGAGCATTGGGACCTCCGGGGTGATCTTAAAATATGAACCACAAAAGGAAACTAACTATAATGGTGTCCTTCAATATGAAGATCACGCCATTCCCGACGCCTTTTATTCGATGGGGGTGACCCTGGCCGCTGGTTTTTCTCTGAGCTGGTTTAAGAAAACCTTTGCGGCTGACGAAGACTTCACGGCCGTTGTGGAAAGTGCGGCCCAGTCGACGGTTGGGGCCAACGGGCTACTGTTTGCGCCCTATATCGTTGGCGAACGGGCCCCGTATGCCGACGCTGACATTCGTGGCAGTTTTATTGGCATCGATGGCATTCATCAGCGCCACGACTTTGTCCGCGCCGTTCTTGAAGGCATCATCTTCTCGTTTCGGGATTTAATGGACGAATACGAGGCGAAGGGCAGCCGGTTTGACACGGTTGTCTCGATTGGCGGCGGCGCTAAAAGTCCGCTTTGGCAGCAGATTCAGGCCAACATTTTTAACACGAAAGTGGTCTCGCTGAAAAATGAACAGGGCCCCGGACTGGGGGCCGCAATGCTGGCAGCCGTGGGTCTCGGTTGGTTTAAGAGCGTGTCGGAATGCACAAAAGTTTTCGTGAAATTCAAGGACGTGTTCTTGCCACGAGCCAATGACGTTGCTAAGTACCGCAAACTCCATGACATTTATAAACAAATTTATCCAAGTACCAAGGAAATTACCCATGAACTGGTGGCTTATCGCCGGGAAAATGGGGAGGAATAATCTCGTAAGGGCAGACGGAAATGATGGTCTGTCTTTTTTTCACTTTTAAATGGTTGTTTTACCCAAATAACCATTTAAAAGTGAAAATCGCGTTGTTAAACGATCAAACCCCCACTTTTGCTCATTTATAATCGGAATTAATCTTTATAAGTGAGCAAAAGTGGGGTTTTGACAGTTTATGATTCAAAATGCCACCAAACAATCATCACGAGATTGGCCAATCCATAACCAACGATACCGAATCCAAATATCAGCATAAAACTGGCGAAAGATTATCAAGTTTTGGGACTTAGGTCTCATCATTCCTCCATATCCAAATTGCAACCCACAGGGTTTATCGCTATAATAATTTGTATGCAATTAATTCGACACTCTTGTAATGATAGTAAGGATCTGGATAATGATGGGGAAATCTAAGACACCTCAATGGAAGAAAAACTTATGGGCCCTGTGGTTTGGTAACTTTGCCACCGGTGCCGGTGCCAGTATGGCGCTGCCTTTCTTACCATTATTTATTAATGAACTTGGGAACTTTCCCAAATGGCAGTTGACGTTATATGCCGGCTTGGCGTTTTCCAGCGTGTTTCTCAGTCAGGCGATTGTCTCGCCGATGTGGGGGAACTTGGCTGATCGAACCGGTCGAAAACCAATGCTGCTGCGAGCCTCGATTGGGATGACAATCAGCGCCACTTTGTGTGGGTTGTCCCCAAACGTTTTCGTTCTAATTTTGATTCGGTTTATTCAGGGGACCTTTTCCGGTTACATCAACAATGCCTACGCGCTAATGGCCAGTGAAGTCCCTCAAGAAGAGAGCGGCCATGTGATGGGGATGCTGACGACTGGAAACGTTGGCGGTAACCTGATCGGCCCGATTATTGGTGGGTACTTATCCGGCGTATTTGGTTACCGGCTGCCATTTTACATGTTTGGGTTTATGATGCTGCTGGCCTCAATCTCCACCTGGCTGTTTGTGAAGGAAGACTTCAAGCCGGTGAAGAAGAGTGCCAAATTAGGCATTCGTGATGCCTTTTCCGGAATTCAGAAGAAGTGGGTTGTGGGGGCCATGATTGTGTCTTCCATGCTGATCATGGCAGCCACCATGTCAATCAACCCAATTATCAGTTTGTTTGTCAAAGAGCTGATGCATAATCACGGGAACATTGCCTTCACCAGTGGGGTCATCGCGGCCTTGCCGGGGATTGCCACCATTATGGCGGCCCCCTATCTCGGAAAATTAGGGGACCACATTGGACCGGAGAAGATCCTGATGGCCGGATTGGTTTTCTCGGCGGTCGTCTTCTTCCCGATGACTTTCGTCACAACCGTCCTATTATTAGGGGTTCTACGGTTCTTGATCGGAATTGCCAACGCGGCGTTGATGCCGATTACCCAAACGGTGATGACGTTGGAAACGCCGGCCAATGCGGTTAGTCGAATCTTTAGTTACAATCAGTCAGCTCAAGCGGTCGGGGCAGTGATTGGCCCAATGTTAGCATCGGGGGTTGCCGGAATATTTGACTACCGGTACGTTTTTCTAATGACAACCGTTCTGGTGCTCATTAATATTGTGGTTGTCCGCATTGCTTATCATAAGGATGAGGATAAGCAACGGGTTTCCATTGATTAAAAATGGTGCCTGAAATGGACAAATCTTATTAAGAATCTGAAAAGCGGCGGACAATTTTAGCGTCCCCGCTTTTTTGCGCTCTGAATCAACGATCTTTAAAGAATCTTAATATTTACCCTATCAACTGTTCATTGCGTTTGGTGTCGTTTTCATGAAAACGGTCTCTGACTGAATTAGTAAAAAAGGCTGGTTTGAAGCGGTTAACGACTGTATAATCGATGAAATCAGATGGGCGACCCGTATTTTGATGAAAGCGACGAAATGATTTTCATTAGGTGAGTGAATGTCCATTCTGAGGCGATTAACGGTCATCGTTAACGCAATACATATGACATTGGAGGCAATTGGCATGACAATATTTTTGAAGATAACCGATTTTTTGACGCTGTATGTCCTGATCTCACTGTGGGTTGGCGACTTCTTCTCCATGCGGATGCAGGGAAGGTCGTCGAAGTACGTTGCCCGCCTTCTTCAGCGGGATGCGACACCGTTAAAAATGGCCATTGAAAATCCTGTCAAAATGGGCCCAGAAACGTTGGCCTTCATCACCAAGAAGCTTAATTCAATTAACCGGTGGTTCTGGCTGGCGAACAAGAATGGCGCAATGCTGGTGGTTTTGGCACTGCAGGAATGGTTAGTGTTCACGGCTAAGCAAAATTGGGGATTAGTCACGATTGAACTGCTGATGCTCTTTATTTGTGGGATCATTTTGGCTGCTGACCTGCGCGTTAATCACGTTCGGATTGAGCTTGAGAAAAAGCTAAAACCCTATGAAGATCGGCTATGGTTTGAGTATCATCTGAAAAAGGGTTAGGTCAACTGTAGTTGGTTCAAACGAATTAAAATGGCGGCAATCCGAAACTGGACTTGCCACCATTTTTATTTGGCCTGACGACTTTTCAATGCTCGTTGTTGAATGGCAAAAGCTACTATAAAATTCTCATTAAGTTCACCGAATTATTAACCAATTAAGTATCGGAGACTACCAATAAATTCCTGTTATACCGCCATTTTGGTACGGACAAATGTTTCAAGCATATTCTTACTAAAATCTCAGGATTCGCGATATACTTTGGGTGATTAGACAGGTATTTTACAACGCATTGGGGGATGCCGTTGAAATTGACAGTCCAGTTATGTTGGCTAACGGCCAGAATTTAAGACGATGCCGAATTGGAGGGGAGAACATGAATGACATTTTAAAACTATCAGACTTTGTACTGATTTATATTTTGATCGGATTGTGGCTTGGCGACTTCTTCTCGATGAGAAACATTGGCAAGTCCTCCGAGACCGTGTCGGAATTACTTAAGAAAGATGCCCGGGGACTCAAGGTTGCCCTTGAGGGAACCGCCAACTTAACGGCGGAAACGCAAAAGTTGGTGACCAAAAAAGTGAAAACCATCAACCGCTGGTATTTTCTGGCAAGCAAAACCGGCAGCATGATCGCGATGCTGATCATCCAACAGTGGCTGGTTGTTACCGCTAAACAGAATTGGGGCTTGGTAGCCATCGAAATTTCCCTGCTGGTCATTTGCGGCGTGATTCTTGCAGCTGATATGCGGGTGAATATTGTGCGCGCCCAGCTTGAGAAGGCATTGAAGCCGTACGAGGATCGGTTGTGGTTTGAATACAAACTAAAGAGCTAGAATGAGACAGGTCAGTTGATTGGCCCCCATTTTATCAATTTAAAAGCGGCGAAAATGAAGTCGGAACGTGAGGGGATTAAAAAACGTTCCGACTTCTTTTTTGACCAGTTTTTCATCGACTGACTAAAGAGAAGTGAATAATTAAGAATTCCTTCAAAATGGCTGGTTTATCCAAATCTAAGGCCTTAAACACGCTTTGTATGTAAATTAAAGCTGTGGTCAAATTGGTCACAAAATAGATATGGGGGCAACAATATGAAATTTGATGCGAAAAAATCATTATATGTGGGGATTGCGGCATTATCGTTAGTTGCAGCAACTGGGGCTGCGACCACCAACGCAAGTGCTAAGTCATACGCAACGGCGACTTCCAATGCGCAACTATCCTCAGATCCAACGACGCGTAACGTGACAACGACCGGGACCAGCGCTTTATACACGAAAGCCGGTACGCTGCGTGGTGCCCGGGTGATTGCCGGCAAGGCAACGTTGTCAGCCTATGGCAGTTCTAATAGTTCCCAACAGTATTTCCGGGCTTACCGGGTCGCTACGACCAACCGTGGTTCGGTTTACTACAAAGTCGTTTCGTTTAACGGCAACCTGCGCGGCTGGATCTATGGCGGCAGGAGCACCACGTCGTTTGGTGGGGGAATTGCTTCTGCCAACACAATGACTAACGCAAGTTTACCGACGACTACAACGGGATACACGCTAACCAATCCGGCGAAGAACGGCCTCTGGGTGAACCCAAAGTGGTCGCAATATAAGGCCCAACAGGCTGACATGAGCGGCTACAAGTCCGGGGATACATTTACGGTTATCGGAGCCGCTACCAAGACTCGGGAAGGCTGGCTGTATTATCAGGTTCGGGATGACAATAATGCTTCGGTTACCGGCTGGGTATTTGCCGGCGGCTTAACGGCGAAGACGACGCCAACGCCAACGCCAAATCCAACCACCCCAACCAAAGACAACAGTGTTCAAATCAACTATATTAACGCTTCCGGCCAACAGGTTGGGTCCGCATATAACTGGATTATCCAGCAATCTGATCTGATGAGTGGCGCCAAGCTGGTGAACGGCGCGAAACTGAATGAAATTTTGGCGAACTCGTCAGAATTGCAGACGGTGATTAATAAGAACGTGCCAACCGGCTACACGGTCAGTGGTACTCAGGATCCAAGTCATCCATTAGCTAATACCACTGTGGGCAGTTCGATCGCGGTCTATGTCACCGCAACGCCAACCGTCCAGCAATATGCTTCCAAGCTGAGCTATTACGATGCCAAAACGGGTAATCAGATTCCGACAAACTACTTGAAGGACAACACTTATCCGCAATTGACGACAGCCCAACAGGCAATATTTAGCAGTCCAACCCAAACGACAATCAATGCATCGTTGTTTGATAACGCGATTTTCCAAGCCGGCAATCCATTGTATTCACTGGCTGGCAGTCCCCAGTATGCTGGTGGAAATTACTTCACGCCCGCCTACACGTTTGATGCTGCCCGAACCAAGACGGAAAATGCCAACGCTAAGTATGGCGATACCATCAAATTATTCTATGATGAATTCAATATGTAAATTGGTAACCAGAATGCCTGGTTAACCAACAGAAAAGACCGCTCATCCTTAAAAATTGGGATGAGCGGTCTTTTCGATTGAGTGATTGGCTAGCTGAATTAATTAACCGCCTTCACAATAAATAGTTGGGAAACGAAGTCCTTGGAATTCTGACCGTCTGCCAAAATCGTTGGGACAAAGTAGCCGGCGTTCATCAATTCATCGCCGTAATAAGTTTCTTGGTCGTCATTAACCCGGTACTGTTTATCCGGATCCAACCCAGTGAAATAAAAGCGGGTGTATGGGGCGTTTGGATGATTCAACAACTGGAAGCGGCTGGCGATTGCCTGATCCTGATGGGGATCGACAACCTCCCAGCTGATGATATTCCCCTGACCCTCAAAGGGACTGCTGAGACGATAAAGTTTGCCAAACTGAAAGAGGTGGCGGTACTGCTTATAAAAGGCGACTTGATCCTTCACCTGAGCCAGTTCTTCGGCGGTCATTTTAGTGACGTCCAGTTCATAACCAAACGCACCGTAGAAGGCGACCTCACCGCGGGTCTTCAATGACGTGATGCGACCGGTTTGGTCATTTGGAACCGCCGAAACGTGGGCGCCCATCATTGATTGCGGATAACCGTAAGAAGTTCCATATTGGATTAACATCCGTTCGGCTGCATCGGTATCGTCGCTGGTCCAGGCTTGAGGAGCATAATACATCATCCCCAGGTCGAAGCGACCGCCGCCGGAAGCGCAGGATTCAAAC
The DNA here is from genome assembly GCF_001435895.1 of Lentilactobacillus parafarraginis DSM 18390 = JCM 14109. Classification (GTDB taxonomy): domain Bacteria; phylum Bacillota; class Bacilli; order Lactobacillales; family Lactobacillaceae; genus Lentilactobacillus; species Lentilactobacillus parafarraginis. Next base: position 53,558 of record NZ_AZFZ01000011.1, read on the forward strand.
AAGACGTTTGGATAAGCGGTTGTTAACCGTTGGTAAAGCTTGTAAACGCCTAAGATGTACCGGTGAGGCATTTCTAGCTGCTCATCGCTGGCCAGCTGAGAACCAAACATTTCGGTGATGTGACGGTTCATGTCCCATTTAATATAGTCTAAGTCCGCGGATTCAATCATGTGGCTCATGTGATCGTAGAGGTAGTCGATCACTTCCGGCCGAGTCATATCAAGCACAAATTGGTGCCGGCCAGGCGTTGGCGTTGATTTGGGTGCGTGAATCATCCAATCGGGATGGGTCCGGTAAAGGTCACTGTCGATTGAGATCATCTCCGGTTCAAACCAGAGGCCAAATTTCATGCCCAAATTGTGAACCTGCTCGGCAAAGTGTTCGATGCCGTTTGGAAATTTCTTCTTGTCGACAAACCAGTCACCCAGGGACGTGTGATCGTCGTCACGATGACCAAACCACCCGTCATCGAGGACAAACATTTCAATGCCTAATTCATGAGCTTGATTGACAATCTTCATGAGTTTGGGCTCATCAAAATCAAAGTAGGTTGCTTCCCAATTATTAATGAGGATTGGCCGATCCTGTTCGGTGTACTTTGGGTTAACCAAATGGTGCATGTAGAAGGCGCCCATTTGCTGGGAAAGCTGGTTCATACCGGCGGTGGTGTAACTCAAAATGGCTTCAGGCGTTTGGAAAGTGGCTTGCGGGGCTAACTGCCAGGCAAACTCGTCCGGGTTGATTCCCGTTAAAACGCGAGTGGTATCGTACTGGTCAACTTCGACTGAATCCAAGAAGTTGCCAGAGTAGACGAGATTAAAGCCGAAGACCGCGCCCGCCTGATTCGTTGTATTGGGCCGGGCCAGCATCATAAACGGATTGTGCTGAGGACTTGAAGACGTCCGCAAACTGCTGACACTTTGAATTCCCGGCCGCAGATGATTGCGGAAAAGATGCCGTTCGCGGGCCCAGGCACCAGAGAATTGGATCAAATCGTAATTGGAATCTGGTAGGTCCAGCTGCGCGCTTAATGCCCGGTTGATGACAATGGTGTTATCGCCGGCGTTAACGAAGGTTGCGCTTTTCACAATCACGTCCTGATGGGGGAAAATACTGTAGTTGAGGTGCAGGGTGGCACCGCTAATTTGGTCAACAAAGGCGATCACTAAGGTTTCAGCATCGTCGCCTGTATCATCAAAGGTTGATGGTAGGTAACTGAGGCGTTTTTTGCCGGCAATGATTTGGTAATGATCATAGTGAAATTCACTGATCCGGGCGCCGTTTTCCGTTGTCAGTTGAAAGGCCGGGTAGCGAAAATCACCCTTCCCAAGACTGCTGTATTCTGATTTGATTGTCGAGGTCTGAAAGTTGGGATCTTCTTCGCTGAGTGATGGGTTATCGGTGCGCCACTCCCGTGAAGTGAGGTTCGGGTAAGCTGATTGAACGTGAATTCGGTTACCGTAGTAAATTTGGCCGGCCTCACCATTTTCCATGATTCGAAAAATGTAACTGGTGTGATCAGTTTGCAAGTGAAACGTGCTGCTTGTTTCATTAACGTGAATCGTCATTGAAATCATCCTTTCAAAGTGAAGTGAGTTTCTATCTATAATGTAACCGGTTACAGAAATAAACACAACCCACCGGCTCTTCTTTAATGGCCAGGAATGCCAATTCCTAGCGTTTTCAACGATTAAGCGCCATAATAGGATTACCAAAGACCAATACGAGGAGGCATTCGAATGTCAATTCTGACTGAAACATATCAATTAAATAATGGAAATGAAATCCCTAAGGTGGGGTTTGGCACCTGGCAGATTCCCGGCGGCCAGCAGACCTATGCAGCCGTCAGTGCAGCGTTAAAAGCAGGCTATCGCCACATTGATACCGCTAAGGCCTATCACAATGAAGAAAGCGTTGGCCAGGCGATTTTTGACTCCGATGTCGACCGGGAGAACGTCTTCGTGACATCAAAACTCCCCGCCGAAACCAAGAGTTACGATGGGGTGATCAACGACTTTCGGTCGACGATGAAGGCCTTGGACTTTTCTTACCTGGACCTTTACCTGATCCATGCACCGTGGCCATGGGGTGAACGCGGTTCAACTAATTATGATGAAGCCAACGTTGAAGTTTGGCAGGCGATGCAGGATATTTATGCCAGTGGTGAAGTCAAGGCCATCGGCGTCTCGAACTTCAATACCCACGACTTGCAGAATATTTTGGATCACGCTGACGTAAAGCCAGCCGTCAACCAAATTCGTTACTTTGCCGGCTACACGGAGCCGGAGATTACCAAATTCACCAAGGATCACGGGATTTTGGTTGAGGCCTATTCGCCGTTGGCCACCGGCGCGATTTTTGAAAATCAGGATGTTATTAAGATGGCGGATAAGTATCACGTCAGCGTTGCCCAATTAGCAATTAAATTTGTTCTTCAAAACGACATTTTGCCGCTTCCAAAGGCGACGGATCCGGCCCACATTGAAAACAATACCAAGTTGGACTTTCAAATTGCCGCTGAAGATATGAAAAAGTTAGCTACTTTAAACGACAGCGATTTTGGCTAAGTGTTTGGCGACTGCTTCGCTAACTTTTCTGAGGGTTGGTAGGCTTTGATGCGGTTGGTCCTCAAAAGAAGCCCATTGATCCCGTCATCAAGAAAGTAGCGCAGATGGGCAACTTCTTGGCTTAGCGGCAGGGGATCAGCGGCCGTTAAAAATCGTTTAAGCTCACTCAGAAGGGTGCGACTTAACAAACTTTGGAGAAATGAGCAGTAGTCGGTTGTTACCGGCAGCTGCTCTTTTTTGCTGAGATCATTGAAGATGTTGCCAACCATGTTGCTAATGTGGTTGGCGATCACCTTTTCCGGGGCGTTTTGCTCGTCAATGGCGATTACTTTCCTGTAGAAGGCCCGATTATCTTGGAAGTAGGTCATCATTTTGAGCAGCGTTTGCGGCCAGTACCGATAAGAATTGCAGTATTTGACCGCTTCGTTGATCTCGGTGGTATAAATCCAGTCCAGGACATCATATTTATCATGAAAATAGTCATAGAAACTCTGGCGCCGTAAATGAGCGGTCGCCATAATCGCTGTGACTGAGATTTGATCGAAAGGTTGGGTGACCACCAAAGTCTTCGTGGCTTGGGTGATTTCTGATTTGGTTCTTGAACTTGAGATGGGAATGCCCCCTTAGCAGGATGAATGGACAGTTTTCACGTATTGTCCGTGGTGGATGGTGAAATAAGTGACTATCATAGACTTATCAAGTTAAAAAGGAGTCGATGACAATGACAACTGTCTTAATTTTAGGGGCCAATGGCAAAATTGCCAAGTTGGCGGAAGCAGAATTACTGGCGCAGACGGCGGATCAGTTAAAGCTGTTTTTACGAAATGCTGATCGCCTCACCGTAACGGATGCCAGCCGGCAGCAGGTGATTGAAGGCGATGCTACCGATCCGGCTGCGCTGGTCAGTGCCATGGATCACGTCGATGTTGTCTACGCAAACCTTGCCGGCAAAAACATTGAGCAGCAGGCCAAAAGTGTTGTGACCGCAATGAATCAGGCCGGGGTTCAGCGGCTAATCTGGATTTCGACGTTAGGCATCTATGATGAGGTGCCAGGAAACTTTGGTAAATGGAACCATAAGATGCTGGATGGCGGCTATTTGGAAACCTATGCCGCAGCGGCAAAGATCATCGAACAGTCGAACTTAAACTATACGATCGTCCGGCCAGCCTGGTTATCCAATCGGGACATTGTGAGTTATGAAACGACGCGTAAGGGTGAGCCGTTTAAGGGGACCGAAGTTTCCCGAAAGAGCATTGCGGACTTTGTCGTGCAGCTGATTGCGGATCCCAATAAGGCTTCACGTCAGTCAATCGGGGTGAACCAACCAGGTACTGATGGGGATAAGCCGTCATTTTATTGATTGCCAATAATTGAGAAAACCGTTACCTTAAACCATTTTAAGCTTGGTTTAAGGTAACTATTTTATTCTATGAGCATCAAATGTTCAGGGTGTTAAACATGATGATTTTTTCTGATACCCCTACTCCAAACGAAAATGTATTTGAAGATGCTAACCCTAATACCCCCACTCTGGACATTTCGGGATGATGCAAAGTTGCCATTCAGGATAGAACTCAAAATTAACTCGCCCCTAGACAATTATTAACACCAATACTTTCTAACTGACATGCACACTCAACATTTTCCCACGATTAAGCCCTGAAAGGGGCTTTTTTTTACGGAAAAAAGCACCGTTTCAGATTGAAACGTGTGCTTTATGAGACGTTGCAATTCGATTAGTCACCTGCGCCCGATGGTGATGGCTTACCGGCGGCTGGTGATGAGACGTGTAGAGCTTTGCGGAAACAAATAGCGCGATAATCAAGAAGAACAGACACATCGTAAAGCCGGATTGGATGCCCAATTGCTGATTGTGGGGATGACCGCTGAATACCTTGGTGGCAATGTTGATGGTGGCTACGATAATCGCGGTCCCAAATGAAGCGGCAATTTGCCGTAACGTATTAAAAGTTGCCACGCCGTCAGAAATCAGGTCGTTTGGCAATTTCGCCAATGCTTGGGTTTGGATGGGAATCAGAATTAGGACAAGGCCTAATTGGCGAATGGTTTGGCCCAGTGTCAGCATGGCCACCGAGGCGTTCACGTCAATGAACGCCTGCATGATCGTGCCGAAGCAGTCGATCAGAAGGCCAGCGGTGACAATGGTGCGGACGGGGTACCGATCAAACAACCGGCCACTAATTGGCGACATGATACCGGTGAGACAGGCCCCCGGTAATAATGCCAGCCCTGAGATAATGGGGCTTTGATGCATAATTGATTGAATCAACAGCGGCAGTAAAATCGTGTTGCCGTACATGGTTGCGACCACGAGACAGTTGAGGCCGGTGGCGGCGGTGAACTGTTTATGGTTAAAAACTGTCAGATTGACCAGTGGGTTTTGGGAATGTAACTGGGTTTTGATGAAAACCGTAATAAAGAGGGCCCCGAAAAGAAGCGGAATCAAGATGATTGGGGATGTCAGCGGGTACTGGCCAACGTTGGAAAAACTCCACAGCAAACACAGTAAACCGAAGCTGACGGTGATTAGGCCGCCAAAGTTGAATTTGGGTTCGAACTTAGTCGGAATCTTGGGCAGAAAAATAATGGCTAATGCTAAATCCAGTAGGATAAATGGCAGCACCAGAATAAATAAGTAACGCCACGAAAAATAGGAAAGAATGATTCCGGATAACGTTGGGCCGATAATTGGCGAAAAGTTAAATGCCAAGCCGACAATGCCCATGACGGCCCCCTTTTTGTCGGGATCAGCGTAACGAATCGCCAGGATATTGACCAGCGGCATCATCATGCCGGCGCCAATTGCCTGAATCATCCGGCCAACGATAACCATCAAGAAGTTTGGCGCGACCATGCCAACCAGCGTTCCCAGCAGAAAAACCAGCAGGAAGCTAATGAATAGCGAGCGGAAGGTGAACTTCTTGGTGAGGTAGGCGCTCAGCGGGATCATCATTGCATTGACCAGCACGTAGCCGTTACTAATCCACTGAACGGTTGATGAGTTAACGTGAAAGACATTCATAAAGGTTGGCAGGGCAACGTTCATAAGTGTTGAGCAGAGGATTCCGAAGAAAGCCCCCAGGACCATAATAAAGAGTGATTGTTTAATTTGTTTTGACATGAACGCGCCTTCCCCAATAATAAATTAGTTGCTTAAGGCAACCTTAACAATTATAATGATGATGGTTGCCAAAGTCAACTAACTATTAAAAGATGACTGTATTAAGAGAGCGTGGACAAATTCATGACGTTAGACGCACAAACCATTAAACAAATTCGGGACTTTAATCGATTTTATACCAAGATATTGCACCTCACGGATCGCTACCATTTGGAAACCCAATTTACCCTGCTGGAATCGCGGATCTTAATTGAAATTGATCAGGGAATGACCAGCGCCAATCAGTTGGGGCAGTTTTTAAATCTGGATAAGGGCTACATGAGTCGAATTCTGCGGCGACTAAAAGACGATGATATTCTGGTTGAAAAGCCCCATGACCAGGACAAGCGGATTAAAGTGCTGAATTTGACGGCAAAGGGCGCGGAAATCTTGGCTGAAATTAACCAGCGAGCTGACAATCAGATCCAGACCATTTTTAAACGGATCCCGCCAAAGGACGTCGATCAAGTCGTCGCCAACATGGCCGCTATTCAGGCAACAATTCGGCGGTATCAGTCCGTGAGGGATTAATTCGGTAAGTGGATTGGATATTGAAATGAGCAATTCAATACTGAGTGAAGTGTCAGAGAAGGTCCACCGATAACCTGTCGGCGGCCTTTTTGTGTGCCCTCAAGTTTCATTGTGAACGACTAGTTTAAAGCTTGGCTTAAGAATGTTAGCGTTTCTGTTAAGGAAAACCCGAATAATATCAAAACCATCCGAATTTAAGTTTGGATTAAGCTGGTCTCGATAATCTATAGTCATTCCAAAACGAAAGGGGATGGCGATGACTTAAGTCAGCAGGCCAACCAATTCAACCAGAATCAATTACGTGGAACCAGGAATTCCAAACCAAATCAATTAAATTAAAGGGAGATCATTATATATGACATTAAAACAACTTCTATTTACTTCAGGCGCAGCATTGGCAATGTTTGGAACAACCACCTTATCAACGATCGTGGCAAACGCGGATACCGCTCCGGCAAAGACGCAAACTACTGCGAGTGCGAATAAGGACCAGAATAGTCAAAATAAATCCCAAAACAACGCCAATAATAACAAAACTAATGATAACAAGGCCGCTAACCAATCAGCTATCACCGCTAAAACGACCCCCGCTCAGAGCAACGCAAAGCAAAACGCGTCAGCGGCCAACTCAACTTCTCAAAAGAAAGATTCACCAGCTAAGACGAACCCAACGACTAACAATGGTTCAGCTGCCTCAAACACCAATAAGGGTCAGTCAGCCAAAACTGATCCGGTAAAGACCACGCCAGCCAAAGCAGCTTCCGGCAACGCCACCAGCACGTCGGCCACCAGCTTTGATCAACGGGCACCGCGGTTAACTGGCACCACTTATAAGACCTATAACAAGGGATTAAGTGCTTCGGTAACGGCTGATAAAGATAACTCAACGCTGAATTACTCCGTCAAGACATTTGAATCAGACGGGACCGCTAGTAACAAGCCCGCTCAACTGAAAATTTATAAGAATGGCGCCCTATACAAGACCATTAACGCTTCGTCCGGTTCAACCGATGGCTCACTGAAAGTTGATAAGGGCACGTATAGCCTGCGTGTTTACACCAGCGCATCCACTCATTATGCCGGCGGCCTTTCAATCAGTTAATTAAAAGGCAAAAAATTGATGGAATTTAAGCTTCGATTAAGCTCCGATCGATATGATAGGGACAATCAAAAAGGGTTAACCCAACCAAGCCACTGACAGGCATTGGTGGAGGCCCCGGATGATGATCTGAAAATGTGAAAGGAATGATTAGTTGGTGACAATTAAAACCAGTAAGCAAATAAATCAGAATCCAAATTTAAGATTGACACACAGCAAGCCGTTTAAGTACGACACGCAGAACCTGCCGCATTTTCGAATCGTGGTCTGGAGCTGCTACTAATCAAGTGAGCAATTGAGTTAACTCAGATCGAGAGCTGAGACTCATTTTGAAGCCAACGAAAGGAGTGATGCGATGCCTAACCCGCGTGCAGCAGTGCACGAAAGTAATTCACCCTCAAATAATGACTAAAAATTCAAACGATTTCTAACAAACTTTATGAATACCCCTTCAATATGAAAATCTTCCCTGAAAACTGAGACTACCCTCCCCAGTTTTCAACCCCAAAGACGTCACGAGATCCCCAATCTCGTGGCGTTTTGTTGTGTTAAATTGAGCGTTGCACTTTGTTCCAAGGAGTGGCATAACTAGATATATCATCATTACTATAAATGGAGGATTTCGATGAAAAACGATACGCATGGGATATGGAAGCAAGTTGGGAGTCTGCTAACGGTTCATCGACAGAACTTTTTTGTAGTGGTCTGGTTGATCCAGGTGATGCTTCTTGTGATCGGTATTTGGATTCACGCTGGCCTACTGAACGCAACTGAATCGCTGACGTTGACAAGTTTCATCAATGATCTGATCCCAATGATAGTTAATTATTTTTCCGATTTAATGATGCTGATCCTGCCCGCCCTGATACTGTCCTTTATTCCCGGTCATGTTCTGTCATCGCTGGCGCTGTGTTTTGTTGGCTCAATTCAAACGGCAGGGGGATTCGCAAGCTTCATTTCCGCTGTCATGGGTGTGGGGTTAACGGTGACGGGTTGGTTGATTGTAGGAATTAACTTCATGTATTTGACTCTAACCATTGTCCTAAATTTTTTGTTATTTAAACTGGCGGCCGCCGTTAGCGTGGGGTATGCATATAATCGATCAAACGGCGTCCGCCAAAATTACTTAGATGACTGGCTGCTGGCGGTCAGAGAAACGATCCATGGCACTTGGCAGTTGTTGGAAATACTGCTTGGCGGATTGTTAGTGACTTACCTCATTTAAAATGTGTTCAATAAAAGCTCGATCCATTATTGGGTCGAGCCAGACTGAAGACAAAGTCCTCCAAATACG
>NZ_AZFZ01000110.1 GCF_001435895.1 Lentilactobacillus parafarraginis DSM 18390 = JCM 14109
TGAAATAAAGTTTTCAGACGGACCCTAGTCATTGTAAAATAATGCGTACAATAATATGTCAGCAACGGTTGTAAAATGTTGGAACTCAGCTTTCTTTTTCATTGGTAACAGTGGTAAAAATAACAAAGAAAAACAACAACAATTAAAGTTCGGTCAAATTTCATTCAAAGACTATGTGAATAACGTCGTTTATGCTGCGAACGGTAACGTGAGTTTCACAACCTTTAAAAATCGCTTAATCGGTGCCTATGCCTTTGATAAGAGCAGTCCAAATTATGGTCGGGGGTGTGGTGATCCTTGAATACCCTCAACAAGATCAAAAGAGTTCTAATTAATAAGGATAAAATCAAAAATGGGTGAAAGCGCAACTGCTATGTAGTTACGCCTTCACCCGTTTTTCTTATCTCAGTTCAATAGCAAGTCACTCTCAGTTGTCTTGCTTGCCGAAGTCAATCCGATCAACAAAGTCACTCGGATTACTCCAGCAAACCCGATGACGGAATAGTTTTCCGATGCCTGTTATTATCCGTAAAATGTCAACAGCTTGTTTGACACTCATTTGGTGGTCCCACTAGTCACTTTAGGTGTGTCGTTTTACTAAAAATTAGCCACGCCAACTATAATATATGTGGTATCCTATTAACAGGGTCAACTGATTGCTTACATACTTTCATTCTTCAACAATAAGCTGATCATTTTGTTTATATGGGGTTTATATTAGGAGGACAAGTTCATGAAGCATACTTTAAAAACATCACTATTTGTTGGACTGGCTGCATTGGGGTTAACAGCCGTCGTTGGCTCAACAACGGCAAAGCCTGCCGCTGCAAAGCTTTACGCGCGGATCACTTCCAACCAGCAATTGACAACCGATCCAACTACTCGTAACGTCACTTTTACTGGCAACAACGCGCTCTACACCAAGGCCGGCACTTTACGCGGCGCCAGAATCATCGCTTCCGGTACCAGCTTAGGTACCCTCGCCGCTGCCAATACTGCAGGTTCCAATGTCCGGGCTTATCGCGTCGCCACGACTAACCGTGGTTCGGTATACTATAAGGTCGTCACCTTTGATGGTCAGTATCGCGGCTGGATCTACGGTGGCACTTCCACCGGCACCTTTGGCGGTGGGATTACCCCTTATGCCACAACCCAAGACGCCACGGCTCCCGATGCCAAAACTCAGTTTAAACTAATAGACGGCGCCTTAGCCGAAACGACCAACCAAGTCGTTTACGATGCGCCGGCCAACACGCAATACCAAGTTGGAGCAACGCCAACTATTACTAATCTTGCCAATTACAAAGACGCCACCTTTACGGTCACTAAAGCTGTCACAAACCCGCGAGATAACACAACTTGGTATCAGCTGGCTTCCAGCAATGCGGATCTAAATGGCAAATGGGTGAATAAGGGTAACGTGACCGAAGCTAAACCGGCCAATACCAACACCAGTGACAATAGCGTCACAGTGGTTTACCTAGACGGCGAAAACGGCACCAATAATCCGGTTGATAAAGCCAACCAGACCTTTACGACGACCGATACTTCCACCAAAGCCGGTCAAGTTGCCGCCAGTTCGTTTGTCAACGCGGACAAATTGTCCTTGCAAGACTTTGCCAAAAAGCACGTGCCAGCTGGCTATACGTTTGTTTCCTTTGGCAATGACAACGCCGTCTTTGGCGGCACCCAATACGTTGCCGTTGTTAAAGCCAAGTAGTTTAATTAATGATTAGAAAAAGTCTGAATACTCACTGATTCAGACTTTTTCTAACTCAACTTGAAATGGAGGTTATTCATTTGAAAAAACAACTAATCTTATTAACCAGCTTAATTGCCGGCTTAACGGGCCTGACTTTGGCAACTTCACCCCAATCTGTTAAGGCCGCTGGGGTTTACCACACGATCAAATCCAAAACTGCGAACAATACCGCCTTTCATTGGAATGGTAATCAGAAAGCCTATCTTTGGAACTATAATTTAACCCAAAAGAAACATCATTTAACTAACTATCCGAAAACCACCTGGTACACCTCCAAAGTCCTCAAAATGACTAACGGGACTAAAACCGGTATCTTCTATTACGTATCGAATGAATCCGGGAGTGTGAAGGGTTATGCTTGGAAAGGTTATTTAACCAAGGGCACTTATTCCAGTAATCCTACAAGCACTAGTAGCAATACGAGTAAAAGTGCTAATACAAAATGGATTACCAAGGATAATCCAAGCGGAATCCCAAATCCAACCAAAGCTGAACTCAATGCGTTAAAAAACACTGTTACAGACGAATCTTATTACACAATTATTTATTATCAAGATTTCCCAATTATAAAAGCTTTTCCCAATACGACCTACAATCACAAACTAGATAATGCTGCAGAGGGCGAGTTGCTCAATAATTTTGGCTCAGTGGTTAAACGTGAGTGGGGGGACAAGTTAAAAGATATTCAGTATCTTAAATTATCAACACAACTAACCAACCAACAAATGCAAAACTTAGCCAATGGTTCTCCAACGTTCAAACAATTTGTCTTGAACGATTTAACTAAACAACATGTTAACCTCTCTGACTATAAAGGATGGCAAATTGGCATGTTCAGTCGGCCAATTTATCAAAAGGAATTATTATCATCCGATGGCGACCCGTATATTGGACAATACGTGATCGCTCTGTATAATCCCAACAAACAATAAAAAATTGCCGATGAAAAGTTCAACATTTTGAACTTTTCATCGGGCAATTTTCTTGTAGCTCACACAAATAGATTTTATTTATGTTTAAAACCCAGTTTCTGGGAATTGGTAAATATAACTCTTATCAGGATTAGATTTGAAATACGTGGTAATAGTCGCATTAACGTAATCAGCCCCACGGAGGTAATTATTTATGAAGAAATATCAACTAATCATCCCAACTGCATTCATAGTCAGTTTAGGAACCCTTTTTCTTTACAGTCTAACGTTCTAGCTGCGACCCAATATTCATCCAAGCGTTCACAAGAGGTAAAGTTAATTTGGCGCAAATCAATGAAGCAACACGCCTTTACCGCACCAACTGGAGCTAGATTTTCAAAACATCTCGGGACTCGGTACGGTTCCAATACCGAAACAGCTAATGTGATTTGGTATACGGATGCCCATGAAAAATTGTATTTAAAGAATTTGCACATGTACTCAATTTATTACCATGTCACCAATCAAAACCAGAATCTTCAAGGCTGGATCTGGAAAGGTTATATGGAGCCAATTTCAAATAGCTCTAGTTCTTCAACCTCTGGAAAAACGCGCATTGATAACGCTCACCAGTCCTTAAATGATCGCGTTCAAGACGTGTTATCATTATTTCTTGGAACAAAATATAGCAAATCCGCATCCGAGTACATTGATACGGATCCGGAGGCCGTTGTCCAAAATCCGGATCCCCGGACAACTGCTCAAAAACAAAGCTCAATCTCTATCATGCACTCAACTACTTTAGATAATAATGTTCCAGCAATCCAGCAACTTAAGGCTAACAAAATCACCTTCAAGCAATACGTCGCTAATGACTTAAAGAAGCAAAGCATAAATCCTGAGAATTATTCTGGTTATACAATTGGCATTAGCTGCAGTGACGAGCTAGGTGACTACTCAGTGCTACTTTATAAGTAGACACGAAGAAAATATAATTCATCAACCGTAAAAATACCACCAGAATTGGAGATTACCTCTAACTTTGGTGGTATTTCTAACTATTTATTTCGATTTTGCGCGTTGTTTCCAGCAGTGTTTCCTCCATGGTTCTGCCAATAGCGATCATAGAAGGCAACTAGCTCCTCTGTATCACGCTGCGATAGTTTACCAAACAATTCTTTTCCCATAAGGACAGTAAAGGGAACGATGATTGGCTGGCGGACATTAATCCAACTGTCAAGGGCAGTTTAAAAATGTAGGTT
>NZ_AZFZ01000111.1 GCF_001435895.1 Lentilactobacillus parafarraginis DSM 18390 = JCM 14109
AGTGTTGCACTTGATTTGACAATTGAGGAAAAAATAAAACTGCTTGGAAACTCATTTCTTTCCTATGTATAGTTGAGAAGAAATGAAGCCCAAGCAGTTTGTTTAAATTGTCACTCGTTCGCTGGCGGGCAAACTCGCCGCAAACTGACTTTGATAAAGCCAATACAGAACCCGTTTAGTTTGTTTTGGGCGATGTTCATAATCAGGATCAAGAGAGGAAAGCTGTTCATCTACCCGCATTAAATGGTTAAACGAACTCAGACTACCCGCCACCGTCAAATTTGTATGATCGTCCATGCCGCGGTCCATCAATGACTCAAAGTGCTTCACATGAATGACGGCCAAAGCACCAACGTATTCGGTGAGTGACTGAGGATTGCTGATGACGAAAGCCGGTAAATAGCCATCCCGAAAGTGCCCGTGCTCTCTAAAATATTGGAGGGCTTGATTCCGGACTAAAATATACCGCACAAAAATTGGCTGGAGAAGCTTCTCCTGCAAATGAAAGAATAATTGATCGAATACCCCATAGTTAACTGGCATTGGTTCGCCAAGCACATTTATCTGCGGCTGGTGGCGATTATCAAGTACCACCATGAACTGGCGCTGATAGTTTTGGTTTTCCGGATTTCGGGTGGTCGCCACGCCATGCAGGTCAAGAATTGGTAGCGCCGCGGCAACTGCTGAAATGCTGGTGGGAATGCCCACTTTCTCAATAATGGTGGCCTCATTTTGAACCACCGCCTTCATAATCTTCTCCGCATCCACTGATCCCGCCAATGGCAGCCCAAGCCAGTCGTAATTTGTCCTGGTCAGGGTCTTCACATAGAATGCGTGCAGACCAACCGACAGCAGCAGATTAAACAGGCCAGCGACTTGCACACTAATAAAGTGGTGAATCGCGTCCGTTAATTGAAATTCAGGTAAGGTCCCCGCCATCATCGCGGGCAAATGCACTTCGTCGGTAAAATCAGGCCCCCGGTACTCGTAATGCGTTAGGATTGGCGAATTGTCTCCAAATTGGTAACTTGATAAAAAGCCAAAATTATACTCATCAATGAGCTGTTTTGCAATCTTGCCATCAGCGGTGCTCGCTAATTTTTGAAAGGGATAAATGCCGTGCAGATACTGATCAACGTGATCAAACCAATCATTGACCAGCCACTCCGTTTGTTCGAAGCTAAGATCATCGAGTTGATTTTCAAATTCGGGAATGAATCCCCCTTCACCGGCAATTGCGTGAACAAAATGAATCACCGCCGTCCGATAGCCGGCCGTAAATGCCTGACTATCGTCCACCTGGCGTAAGTAATCGTGATAACCTGGTCCAGCCGCGCGATTCACAATTTCGGGGGTCTGCTCGCCCATGGCCCATTCGATCATAAATGTGAACTGGTCAAAAGTCACCGCCATCAGATCTTTAACGGCAATCAAGTAACCCAGTTGGCTTTGCTTGGTCAATTGGAAATCAGCTAACGCCAAGCCGGTATCCAGCGGCCGGTCAAGCGAACTATGGGCCCCGTTTGCCACCCGTTCGGCCGCGATGGCGCTTTTTGCGAAGGTGTTTTCACCAAGCAGTTTCGACGCCATTGAACCGACCAAACTAAAAAAGCCCTCAGAAGATGATTTGGTTTTATGTCCCGTACGTTCATTGGTCGTCATGCTGATCCCGCCCCTCATTTATTGACTTCATTTTACCACACCCCCCAGTCCATTATCCCAGGCATATTTTTTGCCAGTTGCCCGGTGTTTCACTTATGATAAAGATAGAAAATAAGAAAGGATGTGGATTTAAATGAGTAAGTTAAAGAACGAATCCGATAAGGTTGCCGGCAAAACCAAGGAAGGTCTTGGCGAAGCAACGGGTAATGATAAGATGGCGTTAAAGGGCAAACTCCAAAACGCAACTGGGAAGGCCAAAGAAAAGCTTGAAGAGGCCAAGGATAAGGTTGCTGAAAAGACAAACGACTTTATCAACAAGCACGAAAAGAAAGACGATGATGAAAAATAATGGGGATTTCCAATGAAACACCCACCATTACTGTAAAAGCGGTTTAGTTGCCATTCAATTTGGATGGATAACTAAGCCGCTTTTAAGTCATACAAAACCCCAATTTGACTGCTCGACAACGGATAATCCGGGCTTGATGAAAACATTAATCGGATAAATTATTTTCCGGTTGCATTCCAAAAATCCTTGGGCTATAATGCTCTTTCGTGATAAATAAATCTAATGATTGAGATTAGAAATATTCCAAAGGATGTGAGCATTGATGCCAGCAACATATTTGCGTCAAGCAACAAATCAGGATCTTCCAGAAATTAAAAAAATTATTCAAGAAGCCAAAGCATATCTCAAAAAACAAGGCATTGACCAGTGGCAGGATGGCTACCCTGCCGATGAGGATTTAGAAAATGACGTCAAATTCGGGATTACATACGTCCTGATTATTGATGGCGAAATTGCCGCTACCGCCGCCCTTCATCAGGGCCTGGATGTCAGCTACCTTGAAATCCACGATGGTGAGTGGCTCAACGGTGTTCACGGCCGATACACCGCCATTCACCGAATTGCCATGTCATCAGCCTTTCGCGGCCAGCACCTATCTGAGAAGATGATCAGCGGCCTAATTACCATTTCCAGCGTATTGGGCTACAAGGACGTCAGGATTGACACCCATCCCGATAACAAGGGCATGCAACACGTGATCACGACCAACGGCTTCACCAAACGAGGCACCATTTACATGGCCGAAACCGACGCCGAGGCATCCCCCCGGTACGCCTACCAGTTGATCATCGACTAAGACAACGTCAGGTCATTCTGGCTTTCCCACCCGGCCGTGATGTACAATATGAGTAATGAGGTGAGAATCCAATGGTACTTTCTGATACGGACGTTAAAACCGCTTTAATTACAATGTATATCATCGGCATCATTTGTTTAGGGATTATCTTTTTCTTGCTGGACCACATTAACGGCCAATTCTTTACCAAATTCTCCATTGGCCTGATCGGGATCGTCTTAGTAATGGGCGTCATTCTCGTAAATTTGTTCAGTTTAAGTTAACTAACTTCCTTGCCATAAAAGGCGGGACGAATAAACCGGACTCCAACTTGGAATCCGGTTTATCCGTCCCGCTTTTTAAGTCGTTCATTTTGGCCTCGATGTCACTTTCTTACCCCGTCCGTGATAATTTTTTCCTGCCACAGCTTACCAATTTCTGCGTCACTGAATTGTTCAGCCGTTTTTTTGGCATTCGTACCGTATTCTTCAAGCCGTTGGGGATCCTTCAATAACGCGACAATTCCCTCAGCCATTTCCTTTAACTCCCCATCACGAAACAGGAGACCATTCCAGCCGTCATGAATCACCTCCCGGGGACCATAAGGAATATCAAACGCCGCCATTGGAAGGCCAAAGCTTGCGGCCTCGGTCATCGCCAATGGTTCAACATCCGTTTCGGTCGTGGTAACAAACAGCTTTGACTCAGCGTATGCCGATTTTAAATCAACTTGGTAATCCTTAAAGTCAACGACATCCTCAATTCCCAAATTTTTTGCTTCCTGCCGGGCTGACGCTTCAGCCTCCCCATACCCATAAATTAACAATTTCAGGGTGGTCAATTTATTATGGATCTGTTGAAACATGTCAATGAGCCGAACAATCCCCTTACCATTTCCTAGTCGGCCAACGAAAATAATCTGATCTTTTTTAGAGGTGGGGGTGGTTTGGGGTCCCGGCACCGTCGCGGCGGGGATCGCAATTACCGGAACATCTGCGTGAATGATTTTTTCAACTCGGTCAGCGATATCGGCCTGTTGTGCCTTTGTGGCGACAATAATCCCACTCAATTTATCAATATTTTTCTTCCCTCAATTGTCAAGTTAAGTGCAACACT
>NZ_AZFZ01000112.1 GCF_001435895.1 Lentilactobacillus parafarraginis DSM 18390 = JCM 14109
TTGGAAATAGCCACCGCCTTAACTTCTCTACTGGATCTATTATACAGGCAGCCTAGCTCTTTAACCAAATATAAAATTAAAGAATCAGTAAGAAAACTATATTTATATCTGTAAAAACAGTTTTTAACTGCAAATAATTTCAACTTGAGAAGTTGGAATCATCCTCAACTCGGAAGCTCGGTCACGCCTAGACCAAGTGCTGACCGTTTTCAACCAATGCCAACACATAATTACTATCTAACAATCAGCACATCGCAAGGCGCGTGGCGTACTGCATAGCCACTATGGGATCCTTGTAGCATTTTTTCGACCGCATTAATGCCTGTGTTCCCTAAAATAATTAAATCAATTTGCTGTTCTTGAGGAAACTCTTTAGCCAATATAGTTTTGACATTACCTATTAGGACTTTACCCACTACTTCAACTTTTTGTTCTTGGGCCTGTTCTAAATAAGGTTTGATCTTTTGTGTCACTTTTCGATATAAATCCTGATAAAAGTCCTCATTTACTCCAAAAGATGAGTCCATGCCTCGATCACGATTAACAATCCAAAGAACATAAAGCCTTGCTGATAAGGATTGGGCTAGAGAGCACCCCACTCGAAAAGCACGATCAGCTGGTTTAGACCCATCCAGTCCAACCAATATACGTTGATAGGCCATAAATATCAGTCCTCCTTATTTTCAGAATTAATTGTCGCATGTCGTCTCCCGTAGCCAAAGTAAATCGCCATACCAATAGCTAGCCAAACCACAAAACGAACCCAAGTTTCCCAATTTAAGCCAGCTATCAGGGTAATACAAAAAAGAATAGCAATAATCGGGGTTACCGGAACACCAGGGGCTTTAAATCCTCGATGGATTTCAGGATGCGTGCGGCGCATAATTAGTACCCCAGCTGATACCAGTATAAAAGCTGTTAATGTTCCGATATTAACCAATTCCGCCAAAATATTCAGGTTAATAAAACCACCCGCTAATGCCGTGATGATGCCAAAAAACCAAGTCCCCTTAAAAGGAGTTTGGTGTTTTTGATCAACCTGTCCAAAGAACTTAGGGAATAGTCCATCACGAGACATTGAATAGCTGATACGTGATTGACCATATAATTGAACTAGGATAACAGTCGTCATACCTAAAATAGCTCCTAAACTGACGATAATCGATAACCAGGTTTGCCCCGTTTTAACAAGAACCGCCAAAATGGGCGCATTAAGATATTTAGCAAAAATAGTGTATTTCACTACACCAGTCATAATTAACGTCATTGCAATATATAGAACAGTGGAAATTAACAAGGAAAGCAAAATCCCTCTCGGCAAAGTTTTACTAGGATTGATAGTTTCTTCAGCGCTTGATGAAACTGCGTCAAATCCAATAAACGAGAAGAAAACAATGGATGCTGCTGGAATAATTCCGGCAGCTGTTCCATGATGATAAGAATACCACCCAAAAGGACTAAACGGCTGCCAATTATGTGGTTTAATAAACCAAAAAGTGCAAACAATAAATAAAATAATTACCGCTAGTTTAATTAAAACCATGGTGTCATTAACCCGTTTTGTTTGGGTAATCCCGATGGAAATAATCCATGTAATCACTAAAACAATAAAGAAAGCGGGTAAATTAAAAATTGTATTGACTCCTGGAGTAGTCCCCGCAGCTGCTGTTAACACAGTCGGAATATGAATACCAAAGTTACTTAGCAAGTTAACAAAATAGCCAGACCAACCAACTGAAACAGTAGCAGCACCTAAAGCATACTCCAAAATTAGATCCCAACCAATGACAAAAGCAATAATTTCACCAAAAGCTATATATGAATACGTATAGGCTGAACCAGCAACTGGTGCCATTGAAGAGAATTCAGCATAACACAAACCAGCAAAGCCACAACAGATTGCAGCAATTAAAAATGATAACGATAAGGCTGGCCCTGCTGTTAAAGCCCCCTTACCAGTTAAAACAAATATCCCGGTCCCAATAATCGCTCCAATCCCTAAAAAGGTTAAATCCCAAGTTCGAAGCGTCCTTTTTAGGGGGGAAGCATGGCTTACAAGAACATTAATGTCCTTTTTACGAAATAATGATGACATTTCACTCGTCTCCCTTTTATATAAATTTAATAATTCTAATCATTATATCACTTTAATTGGGATTATTGAGTCGAATGTCAGATTTTATTACATCAAAAATCAGATTTAAATATTATTCATTCAAAACTGAGTAAACCAGTTAAACTATAATAACTAGGACAACTAAGCAGAGTAGCAGCCTGTACTTAAGTCATCTCAATCCAAAATCCAAGATTTCCGGTCAAGATAACTTAGGATCCAGCTTATAACTGCTTTGCTTTGATCACTAAAAACAGAGGAGAAATTAATATGACTCACAAATGGTGGCAAAACGCCGTAATTTATCAAATATATCCACAAAGTTTTCAAGACAGCAACAACGATGGTATTGGTGATCTTCATGGGATCATCAAACGCCTCCCTTATTTAAAAAAAATTAGGTGTAGACGTCCTTTGGTTGAACCCAATCTACCAATCACCATTGAAAGATAACGGCTATGATATTGCCGATTATGAAAAAATTCTGCCTGACTATGGAACGATGGCTGATTTTAATGAATTATTAAAAGAAGTCCACTCCCATGGCTTAAAGTTACTGATGGACCTCGTGGTTAACCACACTTCTGATCAACACCGCTGGTTCCAAGAAAGCAAAAAGTCAAAGGATAATCAATATTCTGACTACTACATGTGGCATGATCCCGTTGATGGGCATGAACCTAATAACTGGCATGCAGCATTTGGTGGCAGTGCCTGGACCTATGTTCCAGAACGTGGCCAATACTATTTGCATCTACTTGCTCCTGGTCAACCTGATTTAAACTGGGAAAATCCTGAAGTACGGGAATCCGTTTGGAACATTATGCGTTTCTGGTTGGATAAAGGTATTGATGGCTTCAGAATGGACGTCATCAACCTAATTTCCAAGCCTGAAGGCCTCCCCGATGCACCTGAACCTGGCACCTACCCATTAACCGAGGGATTGGTTGCCGATGGTCCTAAATTAAATGACTATCTGCGCGAAATGAACGACAAGGTTCTCTCCCATTATGACGTGATGACCGTCGGTGAAATGCTGAGTTCAAAACCAGAAGATGCCATCAATTATACCGGTCTCGACAGCCATGAACTAAATATGGTTTTCCAGTTCCAGCACGTTGCTTTGGAGCCTACCCTATTGTAACTAATAAAAACGACTAATTTTATTAGTTACAATTAAGTGTTCCGAAGGTAGTGTGAAACGACTAAAAAATTTCTTATAAGGTATAATAATGAACGAAGATCTTTAAATATATCCACGGGAGGTGGGTTAGTTGATCGTTAGTGGTCAAGCACAACGCAAAAAAAGAGAACCTTTCATTATTTTTACTGGTGATAATCAGGATGATGTACAAAAATTTTTACAACCCTTGGTTAGTCATCTCACAAAGAAGAAAAATAAACTTCAGGTAGTTACACCACAGGGTGCGCTATCAATCAGTCCGCAGGAAGTTGTGGTTAAAGAGAATAAGCAACGAATTGCCGTTTTATCACAAGTAGAATTTGAGCAATTATTTAACGTGGTTAATTAATAAAAGAGTCTTTTATAAAAATAACGCCTCTTAAGAACCTGTTTAGAGTCTCTTGAGGAGTAAT
>NZ_AZFZ01000113.1 GCF_001435895.1 Lentilactobacillus parafarraginis DSM 18390 = JCM 14109
TTAATATTATCTAGTTTTCAAAGAACCAAATTCTGACGCTCACGCGTCAATGGAGAATAGCGGGATCGAACCGCTGACCCCCTGCTTGCAAAGCAGGTGCTCTCCCATCTGAGCTAATTCCCCAAGTTACTCCGGTCGCTAAGGCCGGTGATGGGCCTAAATGGACTCGAACCATCGACCTCACGCTTATCAGGCGTGCGCTCTAACCAGCTGAGCTATAGGCCCAAAGCGTAACCATCGTTTGAGAGTAACCCTCTCAAAACTAAACAAAACTTTCGACATTGTGTAGGTTTCCGANGTTTGAGAGTAGATCTCTCAAAACTGAACAAAACTTTCGACATTGTGTAGGTTTCCGAATTTTCCTTAGAAAGGAGGTGATCCAGCCGCAGGTTCTCCTACGGCTACCTTGTTACGACTTCACCCTAATCATCTGTCCCACCTTAGACGGCTGGTTCCCGAAGGTTACCTCACCGGCTTTGGGTGTTACAAACTCTCATGGTGTGACGGGCGGTGTGTACAAGGCCCGGGAACGTATTCACCGTGGCATGCTGATCCACGATTACTAGCGATTCCAACTTCATGCAGGCGAGTTGCAGCCTGCAATCCGAACTGAGAACGGCTTTAAGAGATTAGCTTGACCTCGCGGTTTCGCGACTCGTTGTACCGTCCATTGTAGCACGTGTGTAGCCCAGGTCATAAGGGGCATGATGATTTGACGTCATCCCCACCTTCCTCCGGTTTGTCACCGGCAGTCTCGCCAGAGTGCCCAACTAAATGCTGGCAACTGACAATAAGGGTTGCGCTCGTTGCGGGACTTAACCCAACATCTCACGACACGAGCTGACGACAACCATGCACCACCTGTCATTCCGTCCCCGAAGGGAACGCCTAATCTCTTAGGTTAGCAGAAGATGTCAAGACCTGGTAAGGTTCTTCGCGTAGCATCGAATTAAACCACATGCTCCACCGCTTGTGCGGGCCCCCGTCAATTCCTTTGAGTTTCAACCTTGCGGTCGTACTCCCCAGGCGGAGTGCTTAATGCGTTAGCTGCAGCACTGAAGGGCGGAAACCCTCCAACACTTAGCACTCATCGTTTACGGCATGGACTACCAGGGTATCTAATCCTGTTCGCTACCCATGCTTTCGAGCCTCAGCGTCAGTTACAGACCAGACAGCCGCCTTCGCCACTGGTGTTCTTCCATATATCTACGCATTTCACCGCTACACATGGAGTTCCACTGTCCTCTTCTGCACTCAAGTCTCCCGGTTTCCGATGCCCTTCTCCGGTTAAGCCGAAGGCTTTCACATCAGACCTAAAAAACCGCCTGCGCTCGCTTTACGCCCAATAAATCCGGACAACGCTTGCCACCTACGTATTACCGCGGCTGCTGGCACGTAGTTAGCCGTGGCTTTCTGGTTGGATACCGTCAAGATGATAACAGTTACTCTATCACCTGTTCTTCTCCAACAACAGAGTTTTACGAGCCGAAACCCTTCATCACTCACGCGGCGTTGCTCCATCAGACTTTCGTCCATTGTGGAAGATTCCCTACTGCTGCCTCCCGTAGGAGTTTGGGCCGTGTCTCAGTCCCAATGTGGCCGATTACCCTCTCAGGTCGGCTACGTATCATGGCCTTGGTGAGCCGTTACCTCACCAACAAGCTAATACGCCGCGGGTCCATCCAAAAGTGACAGCCGAAGCCATCTTTCAAACGAAAACCATGTGGTTTTCGTTGTTATGCGGTATTAGCACCTGTTTCCAAGTGTTATCCCCCACTTCAGGGCAGGTTACCCACGTGTTACTCACCAGTTCGCCACTCGTCTCAATGTTAAATCAGTTAAATGCAAGCACCTAACATCATTAACCAAGACGCGTTCGACTTGCATGTATTAGGCACGCCGCCAGCGTTCGTCCTGAGCCAGGATCAAACTCTCATCTTAAAATTAAAATGATCATTTGTGACTCATGATTATTTTTGTTGTTTGTTATTCACGAATTGACTTCGCAATTTGTTAATTTGGCTTCGAATAAATCGAAGCACCCTACACAATTTGTTTGTCGAAAATTTTATTCAGTTTTCAAAGGTCTACCTTCGAAGCATCAAACATTTTGTTGAAACTGTTTAACGCTTCATGTTGATAAGTTGTTGTTGCTTCTTGCTTTAAGCAACGAGATTAATTATATATCATCGAATCTTTTAAGTCAAGAAAAACTTTTTAGAAGCAATTGGTATATGTTGTTCGTATCGAAGCAACGAATAATATATTACCAGCTATTTCAGGTCAGGTCAACAGGTTTTGTCAAATTATTTCATATTTCATTGAAAAAGCTAAGAAAACGCTAAAACAGAAGCATAAGTTCGCCTTTATTGACCAACTGTCGGTATACTGTCACATGAATACAGAAAAGGAGTCGTCAATATTTGGATAAAATCGTTATCGTGAATGCAAAACGAACCCCCATCGGCAAATTAAACGGGGTACTCAGCAATCATACCGCCGTCGACTTAGGGATTCACGTCGCAAAAGCCACCCTATCCGATGCCCAGCTATCGCCAACTCAAATTGACCAAGTGATTTTCGGGAATGCCATTCAAGCCGGCAGTGGGCAAAACATTGCCCGGCAAATTGAACTTCAAGCCCAAATTCCCAAGGACAAAACGGCCTTCACCGTCAACCAAGTCTGTGGTTCCGGACTAAAAGCCGTCCGCCAGGCCCAGATGGCCCTTCTACTGGGCGAGTCTCGGATGATTCTGGCAGGCGGAACGGAGAGCATGTCAAACGTTCCGTTCTATAATATGAATCAACGGCGCCCCAAAAAATTCGGCTCGATTACTGAATACGATGGTCTTGAAAGAGATGGCCTTCAAGATGCCTTTTCCAATCGACCAATGGGAATCACCGCCGAAAATATTGCCAGCAAATTTAACATCTCACGCCAAGTCCAGGATGAATTTGCACTTCATTCCCATCTCAAGGCTCAAGCAGCAATCCACCAGAACAATTTTGCCAATGAGATTGTCCCGTTAACCGATCGCCATTCAAAATCAGTCATTACCCAAGATGAACCGGTGCGATTTGACACAACAATCGAAAAGTTAGCGGCGCTTAAGCCGGTTTTTGAATCAGACGGTACCGTCACTGCAGGAAACGCTGCCGGCTTAAACGATGGTGCAGCAGCGCTAATTTTAACCACCGAATCAAACGCCAAGGCATTGGGAAAACAGCCCCTGGCCGAAATTATCGGTTACGCTGAACAGGGAATCGACCCCGCCATCATGGGATACGCCCCTTACTACGCCATCAAAAAAACACTGGCTGCTCACCAAATGACAACTGACGATATTGATCTGTTCGAAATTAACGAAGCATTTGCTTCCCAATGTATGGCGGTCAGTCGGGACCTTAAAATTAAGGATGATCGATTAAATATCAGCGGCGGCGCAATTGCCTTGGGCCACCCCCTGGGGGATTCGGGTGCCCGAATTTTAACCACCCTAATCCATAACCTTCGGCGTACTGGCAAAACGTACGGCATCGCCTCCCTATGTATGGGCGGTGGCATGGGGTCGGCAATGCTGATCAAAGCCCGTTGAACATTCAAAACTTTCGTCATACTTTAGCAAAAAATAAAACTCCTCGATTTAAAATTGAAGTGCAACACCTG